>CAIQUG010000243.1 GCA_903874895.1 uncultured Caulobacterales bacterium
CCCCGTGCTCCACCGGCGCAAAATTTTCCGCGGGGGCCGCACCGACCCGGCGAGACGGGGAGTCCGGACGGACAAGCCCCGGAAATCGCGCCTCGAGGGCGGCATTCCGTCGCTTCAGAGCGTCGTAATCGGCGTCCGAGAGTGTGGGGGCATCCTGCCGATAGTACCGCTCGTCGTGAGCCGTCAGTTCCGCCGCCAGACGCGCCAGTTCCTCGGCGGCCTCGGCCTCGCTCAGGGAGGAGACGGGGGGCAGGCTCATGTCTCGGTCATCCTGCGATCAGGGTCCGGGCGGCGGCCCGGGCCTCGGCGGTGATCTCCGCCCCGGACAGCATGCGGGCGATCTCCTCCTCCCGCTCTGCAGGGGCCAGCGGCGTGACGGTCGTGGCGATGCGGGTCGCGTCCGCGGACTTGGACACCTGCCAGTGCTGGTCGGCCCGGGCGGCGACCTGGGGGCTGTGGGTCACGACCAGCACCTGCTGCCCCTGGGCCGCCAGCCGGCGCAGGCGGGTCCCCACGGCATCGGCCACGGCCCCGCCCACGCCCTGGTCCACCTCGTCGAAGATCATGGCCGGGCCCGTGGTGTCGGCTCCGCCCCGCTGGGCCAGGGAGGCCTTGATCGCCAGGGCGAACCGCGCCAGCTCCCCACCGGAGGCAATGGCTCCCAGTGCCCCGAAGGCAGCCCCGGGGTTGGTCGCCACCTGGAACTCGATCCGATCGATCCCCGTCGGTCCGGCCCGGTCATCGGGCAAGGGCTCGACCACAGCCCGGAACCGGGCCCGCTCGAGCTTGAGGAACTTGAGCTCCGCCTCCACGGCCGCCGACAGCCGGTCCGCCGCCGCCGTCCGCAGATCCCGCAGGGCCAGGGCGGCCGTGACAAAGGACTTTTCCGACAGGGCCACGGCCTTCCGCGCCGCGGACCGCTCAGCCTCTGCATCCTCGACGGCGCGCAGGTCCCGGGCGATGCGGGTCCGTTCCTCCGCCAGATCATCGACGGAGACCCCGAGCTTCCGCGCCGCCGCCCGCAGGGCGAACAGGCGTTCCTCCGCCTCTTCCAGTCGGGCGGGTTCGAATTCGAAGGCATCGGCGGCGGCGTCCACCGCGGCGACCGCCTCCGTCGCCTCCACCAGCGCCCGGTCCACGGCATCGGCGGCCGCGGCCAATCGACGCAGCACGACGTTGTCCGCATCGACGCCGGACTGCTGCGCCCGCTCCCGCGCCCGCTCCAGGGCCCGGAACGCCGTGGACAGCTTGCGCGTCAGCTCATCGCCGCCCAGCTGGTCCCGCGCCTGGGCAAGGTCGGCCATCGCCTTTTCGGCGGCCCCGAGCACGGCCCGCTGCTGGGCCAGTTCCGCCTCCTCCCCCGGCCGGGGTCCGAGACGGTCGAGCTCGGCGAGGCGTGTGGTCAACAGCTCCGTTTCCGCCGCCGCGCGGGCGACGCGGGTCTCGAGCCCGTCCAGCGCGTCGCGTGCCGACCGCAGGGCGGTCCAGGCCTGGGCGGTGACGGCGAGCTGGGCTTGCGTCTCACCGAAGGCGTCCAGCAGCGCCCGGTGGCTGCGCGGATCCAGCAGGCCGATGGTCTCGTGCTGGCCGTGGACCTCCACCAGGCGAGCCCCGAGCTCCCGCAACACACCGACACTGGTCGCCTGATCATTGATGAAGGCCCGGGAGCGTCCGTCTGCTGACAGCTGGCGGCGCAGGATCAGATCCTCTCCCCGATCCGCGGGCAGGCCCTTCTCGTCCAGCAGCTCGAACAGAGGGTCGGTGGTATCGAGGCGAAAGATCGCCGTCGCCACGGCCAGGGAGGCCCCCGCACGGACCAGCCCCGCGTCGGCCTTGCCCCCCAGGGCCAGCCCCAGGGCATCGAGAACGATGGACTTGCCCGCCCCGGTTTCGCCGGTCAGCGCCGTCAGTCCGGGCCCCATGGCAAGATCCAGGGACTCGATCAGGACAACGTCGCGGATGCTCAATCCTACCAGCATGGCGCGGGCGCTGTGGTTCCTGGTTCGCGGGACGGGGCTCGGATTACGACCCTCGTCCGAGTCGCGTGAAGTCGCTACCCACGCCATTCTTCGGACGGGTGAGCGGCGGTGACTCGGGCTTAAGTCCCTTTGACATGAGCAGCCGATAGGCGGCCGCATACCAGCGATCGCCGGGGAAGTTGTGCCCCAGAACCGCGCCGTCGCGAACCGCTTCATCCCGCAGGCCGAGGGCCAGATAAGCCTCGGTCAGGCGGTACAGGGCTTCCGGCGTGTGGCTGGTGGTCTGGTACTTGTCGATCACCGACTTGAAGCGGCCGATGGCGGACAGGGGCTGGCCGTTGCGCAGGTACCAGCGGCCGACGGTCATCTCCTTGCCGGCCAGCTGGTCGTTCACCAGCTCGACCTTCAGCTTGGCATCGACGGCGAATTCGGAGTCGGGATAGCGGCGCAGAACATCGCGAAGGGCCGCCAGCGCCGCTTCGGTCGTGCCCTGGTCACGGCCCACGTCGACGATCTGCTCGAACAGGCACTGGGCCTTGAGGTAATAGGCGTAACCGGTCGACGGATTGCCGGGATACAGCTGGATGAACCGGTCCGCCGCGGAGACCGCATCGTCATACTGGTTCCCGCGATAATAGGCATACGCCTCCATCAGGATCGCCCGGCGGGACCATTCCGAATAGGGATGCTGACGCTCCACCTCGTCGAAGTACTGGACGGCTTCAGGCCAGGCCCCGGCGTCCAGGCGCTTGCCGCCCGTGGCATACAGCAGTTCGACCGGACGCTCCTGATAGGCCAGCTGGGGCTCGGGTTTCTTGCCCGCGCAACCGGCCGTGGTCAGTGTCATGAGGCCGAGAGCCAGGATGAGCGGCGCGTGGCCGGACTTGAGACGAAGCAACTGCGCTCTTCCTTCGTTGGGATCCGGGACCGGCAGGCGAAGTCGCTGCGCCGGACCACGGGGGCGACACATCTCTACACCAGCCGCAGCCGGTTGCGCCAGACGTAGAAGCCGTCCGAACGCAGCCGCGTGTGATGAGGTTGACGCGCCGTCGCCGGCAAAACTATGTCAGACGGCTTCCGCCAGTTCCTGATCGAAGCGGACCAGCCGCCAGGCATCCGGCCGCGCCATGAGGGCCCGGACGAGCAGGTTGTTCAGGGCATGGCCGGCATAGCGCGCCTCGAACCGGCCGATGATCGGCGCGCCCAGCACATAGAGATCGCCGATGGCGTCCAGCGCCTTGTGCCGGACGAACTCGTTCTCCATCCGAAGACCTTCCGGATTGAGGATCTCGTCCCCGTCGATGACGATGGCGTTCTCCAGACTGCCGCCCCGGGCCAGGCCCATGGCGCGCAGGGCCTCCACCTCATGCACGAAGCCGAACGTGCGCGCCGCGGACAGTTCCCGGCGGAACGAGGCCTCGGTGATTTCGAGATCCACGCGCTGGCGTCCGATTGCTTCGCTCTTGAAGGCAATCTCGAAGGCCACTTCGAAACGGTCACAGGGCAGCAGCGCGGCGCGCTTGTCCCCGTCCACGACCTCGACCGGCTCGAGAATTTCGATGTACTGCCGCGACACTTCCTGCGCGCGACGACCGGCGCGATCGAGCAGTTGCACGAAGGGCAGAGCCGACCCGTCCATGATCGGCGTTTCCGGACCGTCGATCTCGACGATGACATTGTCGATCTCGAGGGCCGCCAGGGCAGCCATCAGGTGCTCGATGGTGGAGACGGTGACACCGGCGGCATTGCCGATCTCGGTATTCAGCTGGGTCCGCCCCACGGCGGAGGGGGCCACGGGAATGCGGTTGTCCCGGTCGGTGATGTCGGTCCGGATGAAGACCACTCCGGCCCCGACCGGCGCCGGGCGGATAACCACGCGGACGTGCTCGCCGTTGTGCACGCCGATGCCCGCGCAGACGGCGGTACCAGCGAGAGTATGCTGCATCACGTCGGAGTACATGAACCTACTATCCCCTTGCAGGCGGCGACCTTGCACGGTCGTCTGTCCCGCAGCCTTAACCTTGAGAGAGACGGCGGCAGTACACAACACAACTCCTGTTTCGGAATGTAACGCACCCCGGAATGACAACGCCCCGGAGGCAGGTCATGGGACCGGCCACCGGGGCGCGCATATCAGCTAGCAATGACCCGTCAGGGTCTGTCCGGTCGGCTGGACGCCTAGTTGGCAAGCCGCCGCAGGAAGGACGGGATTTCCAGATCGTCCACCGGCTCTTCCGGGTCGATGGAAGGTTGCAGCTTGGCTGCCGTGGCCGCGGACGAGGCCGGCGGAACACCGCCACCGGAGCGTGCGTGCGGGGCCGGTGCGGCCGGCGGCGGGGCCTCCTCGTAGCGCTGACGGCCGCCGAACAGACTCAGCCAGCCGGACTTGCGCGGTTCCGGTGCCCTGGGATCGGGCAGAGGCGGTGCGCCCGGGCGGGTATAGGTCCGGCCGGTCACCGTATTGATCAGGGGCCGGTCCACCGGCGGGGCCACATAGGGCTCGTCGCCATCCTCGGCGGCCAGGGGATCCACGATCCGCGACGGCGGGTCGCGACGCTGGGCCATGGAGTCGATGATCCGGGGCTCCTCGTAACGGACCTCGGCGACCGGCTCGTCATGCTCCACACGGGGCGCATAGGCCTCTGCCGCGGGGGAATAGGTGGGCGGAGGTGCGGACTGGGCGGCCGTCGTGATGATCGGCCCGCGGGCGGGTTCGCGGACCGGCTCGCCGGCCGGGGCGGACGCCCGGGCGACCGCCTCGCCGCGGACAGGCTCGGGCATGCGCGGCGTTTCCCGCACGGGCTCGGGCCGAACAGCCAGCGGAGCCGTCGGCACAGTGCGGCCGCCGCCAGACGGAGGCGCGCCGGAACCGCGCTGCTGGATCGGGTCGACGGCCCGCATGGCGGCGGCGTCCATGCCGGTGGCCACGACGGACACGCGGATGCGACCCTCGAGGTCCGGATCGAACGCGGCACCGAAGATGATGTTGGCTTCCGGATCCACCTCGGAGGAGATCGCATTGGCGGCCTCGTCCACTTCCAGCAGGGTCATGTCGAGTCCGCCGGTCACGTTGACCAGCACGGCCTTGGCACCCTTCAGGGAGACTTCGTCGAGCAGCGGGTTCTGGATCGCGTTGCGGGCGGCCATCAGGGCCCGGTCCTCCCCGGTGGCCTCGCCGGTCCCCATCATCGCCTTGCCCATCTCGGTCATGACCGTGCGGACATCGGCGAAGTCGAGATTGATCAGGCCCGGAAGCACCATCAGGTCGGTGATGGAGCGGACGCCGGAATGCAGCACCTGGTCCGCCATGCCGAAGGCTTCGGCGAAGGTGGTGCGCTCGTTGGCGATCCGGAACAGGTTCTGGTTCGGAATGACGATGAGGGTGTCCACCACCCGCTGCAGTTCGGCCACGCCCTGGTCCGCCAGGCGCATGCGGTGGCGACCTTCGAAGTGGAACGGCTTGGTCACCACACCCACGGTCAGGATGCCCCGCTCCCGCGCCGCACGGGCGATGATCGGGGCCGCGCCGGTGCCCGTGCCGCCGCCCATTCCGGCGGTGATGAACACCATGTGCGCGCCCTCGAGATGCTCGTGGATCTCGGGGATCGATTCCTCGGCCGCGCTGGTGCCGATTTCCGGATGCGCGCCGGCACCGAGCCCCTGGGTGATGGTCACGCCCAGCTGGATCCGTCGGTCCGTCTTGGAGAACTGGAGCTGCTGCGCGTCGGTGTTGGCGACGACGAACTCCACGCCCTGCAGGTCAGCGTCGATCATGTTGTTGACGGCGTTGCTGCCCGCGCCCCCGACGCCGAAGACGACGATGCGGGGCTTCAGTTCAGTGGCGCGAGGCGCCGACAAGGAAATCGCCATGGGTTTCATAATCCTGACCAACGGCCTCCCGAATGGCAGCTGATCGAGGACCGTCCCCGTCAGCGCTTCCGCGAGCCCGATAACAAAGCATTCATCGTTAATCCGCAGTTAACTTCCATAATACGAGTCGGCCCCGCGGCTAGACCGCAAGCGACTAATTAAATGTTTTTATTGGGAATTCGCTGATTCGCGCATTTTCAGCGGCGCACACATCGCCGTGATGATGCTCATTGCTAAACAGATTCGCCAAAGGGGGAACCGCCCACAATGGCGATGGTGACCGTTTTCTTGTCACGATCCGATGACGGAAGATCCGGCCACCGGAAATCCCGAGGCCGGCTCAGAGGTTGGCCCGGAGCCACCCAGCCGCGCGGGAGAACATGTCCCGCTCCGGCGGACCGGTGCGCTCCTCCTTCGGACGCACCGCCAGAGACCGGTCGGAGACGGCTTCCCGCGGCCCGAAGGCCGAACGCTGCAGCACGCCGACGGCGGCGCTGAACGCCGGTCCGGCGGCAGAATCGGCCAGATGGGGTGCCCGCCGGGGCCGTCCCAGCCGCACCGGGCAATCGAACACACGGACGGCCAGTTCGCGAACACCGGCCAGCTGGCTGGCACCACCGGTCAGCACCACGCCGGTCCCGCTGGGCATCTTGACGCCGGATCGCTTCAGGCGGTCACGGGTGAGCTCGAGGGTTTCCTCCACCCGTGGGGCAATGATCCCCTTCAGCATGGACCGGGGAGCGACGATGGGCTCGGCCGACGGATCATCCCCCCGCGGCGGGGCTTCGATCATCTCCCGGTCCTCGTTGGCGGAGGCAATGGCGGAGCCGTGCAGGGTCTTGATGCGCTCCGCCCCGGTCACGGTGGTGGTCAGGCCGCGGGCGATGTCATTGGTCACGTGATGGCCGCCGACGGTCAGGGTATCCACGTGGATCAGCGCGCCATTGGCAAAGACCGAGACAGCGGTGGAGCCCCCTCCCATGTCGATGCACACTGCGCCCAGATCGATCTCGTCCTCCTCCAGCGCTGCGAGGCCCGAGGCAAACGGCGCGGCGACGACGCCGTCCAGTTGCAGGTGCGCCAATTCGACGCAGTGGCCCAGGGTGGCAAACGCCGTCTCGGCCATGCTGACGACCAGCAGCTCCAGCGCCAGCTCCCGGCCATGCAGGCGGCGCGGATCTCGGACGGAGGCCTGGCGGTCCACGGACCAGGAGATGGGCAACAGGTGGATGATCCGACGGCTCGGCGTCCGGGCCTGGGCCAGCGCCAGCTGGATGCAACGGGACAGGTCATGGTCGCCGATCGGCCGGGCCCCGAGGGAGACGGCCGCGGACACCCGGTGGCTGGCCATCTGGCCGCCGGCATGGGTCAGCACGACACTGGAGACCGAGGCCCCCGCCATCGCTTCCGCCTGCTCGACGGCCTGGGCGATGGCCTCGGCGGCCTCGTCAACGCCGGTGACAGCTCCGCCGCGGACACCGCGGGAGCGGACGTGCGCCACCCCAGCGACGGAGATGGTCCGCTCCGACCGGTTCAGACCATCCGGTTTCATGATGAAGCAGCCGATCTTGGACGCGCCGAGGTCCACCGCCGCCACCAGCGCCGGTCGCCCGCTCACCAGTCCGATGCGGCCGCCGTCCTTGCGATCCCCCGAGCCCTTCATCCTGCGTCCCACCCTGTACAAGTCCATCGGTCACCGCAGGTCCGCGGTGATCCGTCACAATTCTCTTCAGCCGGCGACCGTCAGCGGCGACACCAGGGGGGCCGCCAGCGGCCCGGTGATCCCGTCACGCGGGCGGATGCGCACGTCCTGCGTCTTCAGATCGATCCGCGAGAAGCCAAGGCTCAGCACCTGCTGGTCCCGCTCGAGCTGGTCAAGATGCATCAGCGCCCCGTCCTCCCCCTCTGCGGGCAACTGGATCAGGCTCTGGTCCTTCAGCCGAAGGTCCCAGCGGCGGTTGTCCACGCGGACCAGTGCCCAGATCCGGCTCATCAGGCTCGGGCGCGCCTGGACCAGAGGCAGGATCGCCGACGCCGCGGTATTGGCCCCTTCGCCCACCACCAGCGGCAGGTCCACGAAATGCTGGGCATCCGTATCGGTGATCACCTGCCCCTCGGTGTCGATCAGGCTCAGCCGTCCATGGTTCTGCCAGACCGCCAGCCGGGGGCGCTCCACCACCGAGATCACCAGGGTGTCAGGCAGCATGCGCACCACGTGGACCGACTTAACCCAGCCGACCTTTTCGATCCGTCCCCGGAGTGTCGCAAGATCGAGACCGAGGATCGGTGTCCCCGTCCCGACCTGGGCAGCGGCGCGGATGTCCGGCTCCGAAAATCCCGAAGCCCCCTGCACCACCACATGGCGGACGGCAAAGCCCGCCGCACCGAAACTGTTGTCGATCCCGCGCGCCACGCCCTGCGCGATGGCCTGACCCCGACCGCCCGTGGCCAGCAGGGCGACGGTGGCGAGAAGCACCACACCCGCCGCGACACCGGTTGCGAGCGCCGGAGAAATGCCGTCGAACCGGCCCGTTCCACCATAGGCCGCCGCCGGCTTTCGCCCTCGGGACGCGGCCGCACGACCGCCGGACGGCGTCTTCGCGCCGCCCTTGCCCGTTCCGGTCTTCCGCGTCGGTTGGCCTCGCACTACCGCGGGCATCCGGCGTCCTCCACGATCCACATCACCAGACGATCAAACTCAATTCCGCACCAGGCCGCCTGCTCGGGCGCGAGCGAGGTCGGCGTGAAACCGGGTTGTGTGTTGACCTCCAGAAGAACCAGATCGTCCTTAACAGGGTCATAACGAAAATCACTTCGGGTAAGACCTCGGCAACCCAATGCCGCGTGCGCCGCCTCGGCCATGCGCATGGCGGCGGTGGAGACCCGCTCCGGAATGTCGGCCGGAATCACGTGGTTGGAGCCGCCCTCCCCGTATTTTGCCGCGAAATCGTAGAAGCCGGTGGACGGCAGGATGTCCGTCACGGCGAGCGCCCGATCACCCATAACGGCCACACTGAGTTCCTTGCCGGCGATGTAGGGCTCGATCATCACCTCCTCGCCGAAGGTCCAGCTGTCGGTCGCCAGTTCCTGCGGCGGGCGGTTGGCCCCCTCGAACACCAGGAAGACCCCGACGGAGGAGCCCTGGGCATTGGGCTTCACCACATAGGGGGGCGGCATCACATGATCCCTGGCCGCCAGATGCCGGTCGAACAGGCCGCCACCGGGCACCCGCAGGCCCGCCGCCGCCAGTACGGCCTTCGCCTTGGCCTTGTCCATGGCCAGGGCGGAGGCCAGCACGCCGGAATGGGTGTAGGGCAGGTTCAGGGTCTCCAGCACCCCCTGGACGCAACCGTCCTCCCCCCAGGCCCCGTGAAGGGCGTTGACGACCACGTCCGGCCGGGCCGCCACCAGCACCTGGGCGAGGTCCCGACCGGCATCGATCTCCACCACCTCGGCCCCGAGGCGACGCAGGGCGTCGGCATAGGCCTTGCCGGACACGAGGCTCACCGGCCGCTCGGGGCTCAGCCCCCCCTTCAGCACGGCGACGCGACGTCCGGCCAGTGGCCGGGGATCAGTCTTGGCGGAAGGCGCGGCCGTCATGGGCAGGTGCTCCGGTTGGCGCCGGGGGTCACGACCGCCCGATGCGCTTGATTTCCCATTTGAGGTGGACGCCGAACTTGTCAGCGACATCGTGACGGACAGCCTCGCCCAGACCCTCGAGGTCGGCGGCGGTGGCCTGTCCGTCATTGATCAGGAAGTTGGCATGCAGCTCCGAGAACCGGGCCCCGCCCATGGGCTTGCCCCGCCACCCGGCCTCGTCGATCAGCTTCCAGGACGCGTTGCCGGGCGGGTTCTTGAAGGTGGAGCCACCGGTCCGCTCGCGGATCGGCTGGGAGGCCTCGCGCCTCGCCGTGATCTCGGCCATCCGGGTGAAGATGTCGTCCGGGTCGGCCTTCGCCCCCTGGAACAGGCCGCCGGTGAAGATCACCTCATGCTCCTCCGCCGTGGTGGAGTGGCGGTAGCTGTAGCCCATGTCCTCGACGCTGAAGATGGCCCGCTCGCCCTGACGGGTAATGGCATAGGCCTCCACCAGCACGCCCTGGGTCTCGTCGCCATAGCAGCCGGCATTCATGACCAGGGCACCGCCGATGGTGCCCGGCACGCCGGTATAGAATTCAAGCCCTGACAGACCCGCCTCGGCCGCGAAGCGCGATGCCTGGGCGTCCAGCGCCGCGGCACCGGCATAGATCCGGTTCTGGTCCATCAGCCGCAGGTCCGCAAAGGCCTTGCCCAGACGCACCACCACACCGTCAACCCCGCCGTCCCGCACCAGCAGGTTGGACCCGACGCCCAGGGGCGTGACCGGCACGGACGCGTCGAGATTGATGAGGAAATCCTGCAGGTCCGCCTCGTCCGCCGGAATGAACAGCACCTCAGCCGGGCCGCCGACCCGAAGCCAGGTAAACGGCGCCAGGGGCTCGTTCCGCACGATTCGGCCGCGGACGGCCGGCAGACTGTCGCGCCAGCTCATTCGCCGTCTCCCGCCTGATGCGAGATCAGCTGCGACAGGGGGACCGGGGAGTCCGGGTCATCCGACGTCTCGACCTGTGGCAGGTCATCACAGACCCGAACCCAGGACAGGCGGGCCTCCACACCATAGTGGATGCCGACAGGTGCCAGCTCCGGATCATCGAGGCTGCCGATGGTAATGTTGATCCGGTCACTTCCCACATACCGGAAACCCAATGGCGTGCCACAGTCCCGGCAGAAGGGACGTTCCGCGAGGTTGGAGCTTACGAACCACGCCGGCGCACCCCGGACCCAGACGAGGTCGGCTGTCGGCACCGAGGCCAGGGCCGCAAAGGGTCCGCCGACGGCCTTCTGGCACATCCGGCAATGGCAGAAATGCGCGCCGACCGGAGGGCTCGACAGACTGTAGCGGACGCCCCCGCACTGGCACCCGCCCGTGACCGGCCCTTGCGAACTCATCCGAGGGAATCCAGCTGACCCGGCAGGGCATAGGCCCAGGCGGTGATATCCCCGGCCCCGAGGCAGACCACCAGATCTCCCGCCGACGCCTCCTCCGCGATCAGGCGGGGCAGCTGGGTGACGCTGTCCAGACCCAGGGCTCGGCGATGGCCGAAGCGGCGGATGCCTTCCACCAGGGCATCCCGGTTGACCCCGTCGAGGGGCGCTTCACCGGCGGCATAGACATCGGCGACAATCACCGTATCGGCATCGTTGAAACAGGCGCAGAACTCGTCGAAAAGGTCGCGCAGACGGGTGTAGCGGTGCGGCTGGACCACGGCGATCACCTTGCCGCCGGTGGCGTCCTGCACGTCCCGGGCCGCCTTCAGCACGGCACTGATCTCCACCGGATGGTGACCATAGTCGTCGACGATGCGGATCCCCCTGGCAACGCCGGTGGTGGTGAAACGACGCTTCACCCCGCCGAAGCCGGCCAGACCGGATCGGACGGACTCCAGATCCACCCCCAGCTCCCGGGCCACGGCGATGGCGGCCAGGGCATTCAGCACGTTGTGGCGACCGGGCATGGGCAGCTTCAGGTCCGCTGCGGCCTCCACCGTCCCGTTGTCCAGCTTGCGCACGAGGTCGAAGGTGGCTCCGTCGGCCCCCATGCGCACGTTGACGGCCCGCACCTGGGCCTGGGGGTTCACCCCGTAGGTGACCAGCCGCCGGTTCTCCACCCGGGCGGCCAGGGCCTGGACTTCGGGATGATCGAGGCAAATGGCCGCGAAACCGTAGAACGGGATGTTCTCGACAAAAGCCTGGAAGGCCTGCTTGACGGCCTCGAAGTCTCCGTAGTGGTCCAGATGCTCCGGATCGATGTTGGTGACCACGGCCACGGTGGATTTCAGGCGCAGGAAGGAGCCGTCGCTCTCGTCCGCCTCCACCACCATCCAGTCGCCGCCCCCGACCTTGGCGTTGGTACCGTAGGCATTGATGATCCCGCCATTGACCACCGTCGGATCCATGCCCCCGGCGTCGAGCAGGGTGGCGATCATAGAGGTGGTGGTGGTCTTGCCGTGCGTGCCGCCGACGGCGACGGAGAACTGCAGGCGCATGAGCTCGGCCAGCATCTCGGCGCGGCGGACGAGGGGAATGCGCCGTTCGCGGGCCGCGGCGAACTCCGGATTGTCGGCCTTGATGGCTGTGGAGAACACGACCGCGGAAGCCCCCGCCACATGGGCGGCGTCGTGGCCGATGAAGATCCTCGCCCCCAGGGCCGCGAGCCGCTCGGTATTGGCGGATGCCTTGGCATCGGAGCCCTGCACCGTATAGCCGATGCGCAGCATGATCTCGGCAATGCCGCTCATGCCGATGCCGCCGATGCCGACAAAATGCACCGGGCCGATCTCGAACGGGGTGGGACGGAGGTTTTGAGCCATGGGTCTACTTCTGCGCGTTGGCGGTTCTGCGGGCAATAGGTCGCACCCCGTCGGGGAACGGGGTTTCAGAGGGCCACACCCTCGACGAGATCGGCGAGACGCTCCGCCGCGTCCGGCACGCCGACGCTGTGCGCCGCCGCCGCCCGCGCCGCCAGGGCATCAGGGTCCGCGACCATGTCTTCCAGGGCCCGGGCAAAGGCCTCGGCGGTGAGGCCGTCCTCCTTCAGCACGATGGCCGCTCCGGCCTCGGTCAACAGGCGGGCATTGGCTGTCTGATGGTCGTCCATGGCGACCTTCAGCGGGATCAGGATCGACGGGCGGCCGGACACGGCCAGTTCGCTGATGGTCGAGGCACCGGCGCGGCCCACCACCAGATGGGCGGCCCCCAGGCGGCCCGCCATGTTGCGGAAGAAGGGCGCGATCTCGCACTCCACCCCGGCCTCGGCGAAGGTGCGGCGGGCAAAGTCGATGGACTCCACCCGGGTCTGCTGCTCCACCCGCAGACGAATCCGAAGATCCTCGCTGATCAGGTTCATGGCATCGGGCACGAGTTCGGACAGGAGCTTCGCCCCCTGGCTGCCTCCGGTCACGAGCAGGCGAATGGTCGGGCCGGGAGGCTCATAGGCACGACCATAGAGGGCCGCGATGTCGGGGCGGACCGGATTGCCCACCACCTGCAGCCGTCGCCGCACCCGGGGCGAGGCCTTCATCAGGGTCGGAAAGGCGCAGGCCACCGCCGTCGCCCCCGGGGCGAGCCGACGGTTGACACGACCCAGAACGGCATTCTGCTCATGGATGACCGTGGGAATCCGCCGGGACCGTGCCGCCAGCAGGGACGGCAGGGACGGATAGCCGCCAAAGCCCACCACCACCGCCGGCCGCAGCCGGGCAAAGGCCGCGCGCGCCTGACCCACGCCCCTGGAAATACGCATCGAGGACCGGATCATGCCGATCACGTCGCCGGTCCGGAAGGTCGCCGCCTCCAGCGACAGACGTTCCTCGGCCGGAAACTGCTGGGCGTACTGATCGCCGCGACTGTCCGTGGCCAGCACGATCCGCCAGCCGCGGGCAGTCAGCGCACGGGACAGCGCCTCTGCGGGAAACATGTGCCCGCCGGTACCCCCGGCCGCCACCACGGCGACCTTCGCGGTGGATGTCACGGCAGGGCTGCTCCGGCGCTGGCGAGGGAGTCGGACTGCGAATAGGCACCCGGTCGCCGGCGCGTCAGCGCCAGGGCGAGGCCGAGCGTCAGGCCCATAGCGAGCATTGACGACCCTCCGTAGGAAATGAACGGGAGGGTCATGCCCTTGGTGGGGATAATATTCAAGTTCACGGCCACGTTAATGCACACCTGCTGTCCGACCAGCACGAACAGCCCTGCGGCCGCCACCTGCTCGTAGGGATCGCTCAGCTTCATGGCCCTTTGCAGGCCACGGATCACGACGAACGAAAACAGGGCGATGAGGGTGAGGGAGATGATGAGCCCGTACTCCTCCGCAGCCCCGGCATAAGCGAAGTCCGTATGCACATCCGGCACGGATCGCTTCAGCAGCCCCTCCCCCGGACCCCGGCCGAACAGTCCGCCCGAAGCGATTGCCTCGGTGGCCTTGTCGATCTGGTGGGTATCGGCCTTGTCCGGGGACAGGAACTTGTGAATCCGGTCGTGCACATGGGAGAAGGTCAGGGAGATGGTGACGAACCCCGCTCCGGCCACCCCCAGCAGCCCGATGATCCAGCGCAGCGGCACTCCGGCCATGAAGAAGGTCACGCCAAAGGCCAGGGTGATCAGCACGGTCTGGCCGAAATCCGGCTGCAAAAGCAACAGAACGACGGCGACGCCGTACAGGCCGAAGGCGATGGACACGCCGGGCACGCCCTCCCCCTTCTGCGCCTCGGCGAACATCCAGGCTGCCAGCACGATCAGTGCTGGCTTCATGAATTCCGAGGGCTGCAGGGAGAAGCCGCCCAGCTGGACCCACCGGTCGGCCCCCTTGGCCGAATGGCCGATGAAGGGCAGGACACACATGATGGCGATGGCCACCAGATAGATGATGAAACTCGCCCTCCGCGCGCCGCGAGGGGTCAGGATCGACATGCCCAGCACCAGCCCTGCGGCCCCCAGGCCGAAGACGGTCTGGCGGATGGCATAGTGAAAGGGCTGGCTCTGCCCGGTCCGGACCGCCGCGGCGGGGCTGGTACCGAAGGACAGGGCCACGCCCATCCCGATCAGCACCGCCACGGCCAGCAGCAGGAAACGGTCCGTTGTCCACCACCAGACGCCGAGCGCCGAGCGGTCGGTCCGGGCAAACGGTTGCTGGTTTGAAAAGGTCATGACCCCGAAGACCGCGTGCGCACCATTGTAAATGAAGCGTCACCATGCCCGGGGAGGGTTAAGCCTTTTCTAACCCTGCCAAACTCTCTGCACGGGAGTCTGTATCGGCCTAGCGGAACAGGCCGATCAGGATCTCCGGCGCGGAATTGGTGATGTTGAGGGTCTGCGAGGCCAGGGATTGCTTGACCTGCAATGCCGTCAGGGCGGCGCTTTCCTTGGCCACGTCGGCGTCCACGAGGTTTCCGGATCCGGCGGTGAGCGTGTCCTGGAACTTTGACACAAAGGTCAGGTGGGCGGTGACGGAATTCGATGAGACCCCAAGGCTCGACACGGCGGAATTGACCTTGGCCACGGACGCGGTGACCTGGCTCAGGAGGAGGGAGGCCTGGGTCGCCGTGGCGAAGGACGCACCGGCCGTGAAGGTGATGTTGGGACCGCCGACCGCCAGTGACTGGGGCTGGACCGTGTAGACCGACGCATTGGCATCGGTCAGGGTCGAGAGGCTGGTGGCCCCGGACTGGATCAGGTTCGCGCCGTTGAATGTGGCGCTGTCCACCACATTGGAGATCTGCTTGATCAGGGACTGGACGTCGTTGTTCAGCACCGTCCGGTCCGCCGCACTGATCGACGTATCGGTCGCCGCAAGGGTCTTGGAGCGGATCTTGTCGAGAATGTCCGAAACGCTCTGGCCGCCGGCGATCGCCACATCGAGGGCCGACTGGGACCGCTGAAGCGACAGCTTGACGGAGTCCAGGGTTCCCGCCGCATTGCGCTGATCCTGGGCGATGCCCCAGACCGGGGCATTATCGGCGGCTGCACCAATGTCGAGGCCGGTCGACACCTTCGACTGGGTCGCGTTGAGATCGGCGACCGCCTGGTCCAGGCCCTGCAGGGCAATCACGGCGGCATAGTTGCTGCTGATCGAGTTCGTCGACATAGGCCCGCTCCGGAGATCCCGATGGTCGCCTTATGCGTCCACCCGCCCGCGGCTCCTGTGACAAACAGGCGCAGGGGACGTTAACCTATATTACTTTCCTCCGACTCGGAATTGAGAGCAAGCACCGGGGGAGCGCTGGCCTCAGGCCGCGATCTCTGCGGAAAGGGCCCTCAGCAGGGCGTCCGCCTGGAACGGCTTGGCCAGATGGCTGTCGGCCCCGGCCTTGCGGCTGGCGGCCACGTGCTCCGACAGGGCATTGGCACTGACACAGATGATCGGGGTCCTGGGCAACCGCTTCGCCCTCTCGAGGGCGCGGATTTCCCGGATTGCCTGGATGCCGTCCACCTCCGGCATCTGCATGTCCATGAGGATGCAGTCGAAGCGCCGTCGCTGGAAGGCGGCCACGGCCTCGCGGCCGTTCTCGACGATCTCGAGTTCGATGTCGGCGCTGTTCAGGATCAGTTCGACGACCCGCTGATTGGTCGGGTGATCCTCGGCCAGCAGGACCACGAGCCGTCCATCGGCACCGGCGGCGGGTAGCCGGTCCAGAGCCGGGACCGCCGGTGAGATCCCCGCCGCGCAGACCGGCAACGGAACGGTGAAGGTGAAGGTAGCCCCCTCCCCCGGCCGGGACTCCGCCGTGATCTGCCCACCCATCAGCTTGACCAGGGCCATGCAGATGGCGAGGCCGAGGCCGGATCCGCCGTAGCGGCGAGTGATCGACGTATCCGCCTGCACGAACCGGGCGAACAGTCGCGCCCGGACGGTCTCGTCAAAGCCGACGCCGCTGTCCTTCACGGAGAAGCACAGGTCGCCGTCCTTCAAGGTGACGCTGACGTCCACCGCGCCTCGATCGGTGAACTTCACAGCGTTTCCGACGAGGTTGTTGAGCACCTGCGCCAGACGGTGGACATCGCCCAGATAGGCCTCGCCGACGTCGTCGGAAAAGCGGGCCGTGACCTCGACCCCCTTGGCCGCCGCGGTGATCGCCAGCGGTTTGACGACGGTCTCCACCAGACCGCGCACGGCGAAGCGCTTCTCTTCCAGACGGACCTGTCCCGCCTCGATCTTCGAGAAGTCGAGCACGTCGGACACGACCCGCTCCACGGTCATGGCGCTGGATCGGATGATATCGGCATATTCCCGCCCGGCGTCGGACTGCTGCAGCTTGTAGAGCATGTCCGCCACCGCCACGACGCCGTTCAGGGGCGTTCGCAGCTCGTGGCTCATGTTGGCGAGGAAGCGGGACTTCTCCTCGTTGGCGACCTCGAGTTCATGGGTTCTCTGTCGGACCCGCGCCTCCAGGGTCTGCAGGATCTCGCGGTTCCGGGTCCGCTCGAAGGAAAGGCTCCGCGCCAGTTCGCCGATCTCGTCGGGTCGCTCGTCTTCCGGAGTGTGGGCCGCTGCCGATGACGGGTCCGGATTGCGGCTGCGCCGGGCCAGGGACTCCAGCGGGGCCACCACCTGACGGCGCAGCAGGCCGAAGATCAGCGCCGCCTGAAGCGCCGCCGCAAGCAGGGCCAGAACCAGCACACCACCGGCGGACCGGATTGCGCTCAAGGTGATGGACTTGATCGGCGTCACGATCAGCAGATACCAGCCCGGCCCGGCGATGCGACCATGGGACACGAGCGTGCCGTGCGCATCGTCCTGAACTACGCCGGTGGAGGGATCGGTGTGCCGGATTCCCGCGATCAGCCGGTGCAGGCCGAGGTCCCGTTCATACCTTGCGCGCTCCTGGACGGTGACTTCGCCGGGGACGGCGATGCCCGGATGGGCCACGATCTCGCCGGCGCTGGACACCAACACGTTGTAGGTGCCCGGCAGTGGGTGTTCGATGATGCGGCGGACAAAGCCCTCCATCGGGGCCGACGCACCGAGGGTGCCAATCATCCGTCCACCCACATCGACCGGCGTGACGCACGCCGCCATCAATCGCTTGCCCGCTGTGTCAGACACCACCCGCTGCAGCCCCGTACAGCGCATGGTGCGCTCGGGGTCGACGGCGGGCAGCGCCACTCGGCTGATTTCCTGCGACGCCACGCTCAGGTTCGCGGGTGCCGTGCGACGGTAGTACATGAGCCTGTCCGGCCGGCGAGGACCGAACATCACCAGGTCCTGCCGCGGCGTGAAGAAGTAGAAATTGTCCGACAGGGCAAAGCCGGTGTGTCCGTAGTCATAGACGACATCCACGGCGGCCAGGAGGTAGCGTTTGTCCTGCATCGGCACGTGGATGCCATCGTGGATGAAGGCCGCCATGCCGTAGGCGCGGCCATGGCGAAGGGTGCGGATGCCGTCGAAGAGCCCATCGGAACTGCGTCGGGTTCCATCCTTCTGAAGAGGGAAGAGCCGGTCGAACTCCCGGTCCACCGTGCGATCATCCAGGGTGGCGGCCAGGGCCAGCAGGTCCGACCGAGCGGCCATGTCCCGCCGCCCCAGGGCCTCGAACGGGATGCTCTCGGATTCCGCCTTCAGCGCGACGTAGTGCCGAAGGTCTTCCTTCTGGCGGGCGACGTCGCCGGAGAACACTTCCCGGAACACGATCGCCGCAAGTCCGAGCGTCACCATCGTGGAGATGATGATGACCGGAGCAATCAGTCTCGTCGAAAGGCTCAGCGACCGCGCCATGCGCTGGAGGGACTCCCTGTCCATGTATCCAGGATCATACTCAATATCCCCTGAAAGAACCCTGAACGGGCAACCCGTCTGCTACCAGACGTCCACGAACGGCCGCTTCTTTCCCGTCCGTGGCGCTGGCGGGCCACAGCTGGTCAGGGCGCGCACCAGCCAGCGTCGGGTATCGGCGGGGTCGATCACGGCGTCGATCTCCAGGACCTCGGCCACCTGCTCGGCCTTGCCCCGGGCGTACATGTGCCCGACCAGCTTGCGGAACAGGGCTTCGCGCTCCGCGGGATCGGCAATGGCCTCCAGCTCCTTCCGGTAACCGAGGCGCACGGCACCCTCAAAGCCCATGGGCCCGAACTCTCCCGTGGGCCAGGAACAGATCATGGCGGACGCGCTGAGATCCCCGCCGGCCATGGCCTGCGCGCCCAGTCCATAGCCCTTGCGCAGGACCACGGTGAGGAACGGCACGGTGACCGTCGTGGCCGTAACGAACAGGCGCGAGCCCCGGCGCACCGCTGCAGCCCGCTCGCTCTCCGGCCCCACCATGAATCCAGGCGTGTCGCAGAGGGACAGGATCGGCACGTCGAAGGCATCGCAGAGCTGGAGGAAGCGGCTGGCCTTCTCTGCTCCCTCCCCGTCAATCGCTCCCCCCAGATGCCGGGGATCATTGGCGATGACCCCCATCGCCCGCCCCTCGATCCGCAGGAAGCCGGTGACCATCCCGGGGCCGTAGCCGCCGCGCAGCTCGATCCAGCTACCGGTGTCGGCCAGGGTCTCGATCACGGTGCGGATGTCATAGACCCGCAGGCGGTTCTCGGGGATCAGGTGGCGCAGCAGCCGCTGGTCGGCGCAATCTCCTGGCGGCGTCCGGCCCTGGAACACGCCCAGCAGCTGCCGCGACAGGTGGGCGGCCTCCGCCTCGTCTGCGACCAGCAGATCGAGGCAACCGTTGGCGAACTGCTCCCGGGCCGGGCCGATGTCACTGGCCGCCACGACGCCAAGCCCCCCTCCCTCGATCATGGCCGGTCCGCCCATGCCGATATTGGCACCCTGGACCCCGATGGTGATGTCCGCGCATCCGAAGAAGGCGGCATTGCCCGCAAAGCACCGGCCGGCCGCCACGCAGATCCGGGGGGCCAGCCCCGACAGCCGGGCAAAGGTGGTGAAGCTGGTGGTGTCGAGGGACGAGGCGATCAGGGCGCCGCCGTCCACATCCCCCGGACGTCCGCCCCCCCCCTCCACGAACCAGATCACCGGCAGCTTCCAGTGCTCCGCGAACTCCAGCACCCGGTCCGTCTTCTTGTGATTGAAGTAGCCCTGGGTGCCCGCCAGCACCGTGTAGTCATAGGCCAGGCCGACGCAGCGGCCAGCCGCCTCGCCGAACAGCTCTCCGTTCACCTGCCCGACCCCTGCCACCATCCCGTCCGCCGGTGTGTTCTTCTGCAGGTCCTCGTGCGAGCGGCGACGGCGCTGGGCGGCCACGGTCAGCGCGCCCACCTCCTCGAAGCTGCCGGGATCAAACACGGCATCGATGTTTTCCCGCGCGGTGCGCATGCCCATGGCATGTCGCTTGGCGATGGCCTCCGGCCGCGCGGCGTCCGCCGTGAGGGCCAGCCGGTCGCGGAAGGCCTGCAGGTCCGGCCGGATCGCGGCCAGATCGACGAAGTCCGCCACCATGTCGGACCCGGTCTCCCCCATCGGTTCCAGCCAGACCAGGGCCGAGGCATCGTCCACCGTATCGCCCACGGCTCCATCGATCCGCAGCACAACGCCGGCGGCGGGCGCGAGGGCCGGGTGCTGCATCTTCATGGCCTCGAGCACCACAAGGCTCTGACCGGTCCGCACCGTGTCGCCCACGGCCACCTCGACCGCGACCACGGAGCCGCGCAGAGGCGCCGGGACCGGAATCGCGCCGGGCCTCGGTGCGGGCATCGACGCCACGGCCTGTCCGATCCCCTCGGCAGCCGCATCCGGGACAGCCGGCGGAACCTGGGCGGCCGCGGCCTCGGACAGGCGGGCGGCATGGGTCTCGATGAAGCGCGTGGTGGCGGTTCCCGATCGGAAGGCCTCCTCGCCCATGAGGGCCGCCAGCAGGCCGAGATTGGACGTGGGTCCGGTCAGCCGGAACTCCCGGGCCGCCCGGCCGGCCTTGGCCGCCGCCGCCGCCAGCCCGCCGGACGGAGCGTGGACGATGATCTTGGCCAGCAGGCTGTCGAAGCCGGGATGCGGCGCATAGCCCGCATAGCCGTAGCCGTCGACCCGCACCCCCGGACCGCCCGGTGGCTGGTAGGTGGTCAGTCGGCCGCTGGCGGGGCGCACCTCCCCTGTCTCGTCCAGGGTCTCGAGATTGACGCGGAGCTCCACGGCGTCCCCGTGGGCCTCCGGCGTCGCCTCTACCCCGATCTCGGCCAGGGTCAGGCCCCGCGCAGCCTCGATCTGCAGCCGGACGAGATCGAGACCGGTCACGGCCTCGGTGACCGTATGCTCCACCTGAAGGCGGGCATTGACCTCCATGAAGTAGGCCTGATCCGCCGCGTCTGTGTCGAGCAGGAACTCCACCGTGGCCAGCCCCCGCAGGTCCGCCGCCGCCGCCAGCCGGGTCGAGGCGGCATAGAGAGTCTGCCGCAGCTCCGGCGACAGGTCGATGGCCGGGGCCACCTCGACGATCTTCTGGCGCCGCCGCTGCAGGCTGCACTCCCGGTCTCCCAGCGCGACCACCTGACGGCCATCGCCCAGCACCTGGACCTCGACGTGCCGGGCATGGTCCACCGCCCGTTCCAGATAGAGCCGCTCATCCCCGAAGGCCGCCCGGGCCTCGGCGGCGCAGAGCCTGAGTGCGGGCTCCATCTCCGCCTCCGAGGCAACCCGGCGAATGCCCCGCCCGCCGCCACCGGCGACGGCCTTGACCATGACCGCCCGCCCCTCCTGCGCGGCCAGGAACGCCAGGGCCGCCTCAAGCGCCGTCTCAGGATCCAGCTGGCTCAGCCCCGGTAGGCAGGGTGCCCCGGTCCGGCGGGCCAGGGCGACGGCCCGGACCTTGTCGCCGAACAGGGACAGGGCCGCGGGGGATGGCCCGATGAATACCAGTCCGGCGTCGGCACAGGCCTGGGCGAAATCGGGATTCTCGCTGAGGAAGCCATAGCCCGGATGGACCGCTTCGGCTCCGCTGGATGCGGCGGCGGCGATCACGGCCGTCATGTCCAGATAGCCCGCGGCCCCGCGCCCCGGCAGCTGCACGGCCTCATCGGCCAGCCGCACATGCAGGCTGTCGGCATCGTCGGAGGTGTAGACGGCAATGGCCCGCAGCCCCATCTCGGCCACCGTCCGGCCGATGCGGATGGAAATCTCGCCACGATTGGCGATCAGGACGCGCTGAAAGGTCATGGGCAGGGCCGAGCGGCTGGAGTCGGAGACGGGACCGCAGGCTGGCTTGCGAAGGCGCCGCCGTCCAGTCCTAACCGTGTGAGCCCCGGGCACAGGAAATTGCAGCCCCGACGCTGCGTCACCCCGCAAAATCCCTTGCCTCGCGGGCGCGACCGGTAATTCTAGGGGCCGAACCGGACGACGCGGCCGATCCCCGTCGGCCGGGTCAGCGACAAGGATCAGGAAACGCGATGGGTCTCGAAATCGAAGCCGACTACGTGGTGGTGGGCGCGGGCAGCGCCGGCTGCGTGCTGGCCAACCGGCTGAGCGCCGACGGGCGGTTCAAGGTGGTGCTGCTGGAGGCCGGCGGCGATGACCGTCCGACCCGCAACCCCGGCCAGTTCCTCTCCAACCTGATGATCCACATGCCGGTGGGCTATTCGCAGACGTTGAAGGATCCGAAGGTCAACTGGCTCTACACCACCGAGCCGGACCCCACCTCCGGCAACCGCCCCCACGTCTGGCCGCGGGGCAAGGTGCTGGGCGGCTCGTCCTCCATCAACGGCCTCCTCTACATCCGCGGACAACAGGCGGACTATGACAACTGGCGCCAGCTGGGCTGCGAGGGTTGGTCCTGGGATAGTGTGCGCCCCTATTTCCTGCGCTCCGAGAACCAGGAGCGGGGCGCTGACGGGGATCACGCCACCGGCGGTCCGCTGAACGTGTCCGACGTCACCACCCGGCATCCGGTGTCAGATGCCGTGCTCGACGCCTGCGGCCAGGCCGGCATCCCGGTGGTGAAGGATATCAATGGCGAGAACCAGGAAGGCGCGTCCTACTACCAGCTGACGGTGAAGAACGGTCAGCGCTGCTCCGCAGCCGTCGCCTATCTTCACCCGGTGATGCACCGCGCGAACCTGCAGGTGGAGACCGGGGCCCTGGCCCGCCGGGTGCTGTTCACCGGCAAGCGCGCCTCAGGTGTCGAGTTTTCGCAGGACGGTCTGATCCGCACGGTGCGGGCACGTCATGAGGTCATCCTGGCCGGCGGGACGATCAACACGCCGCAGCTTCTGCAGCTGTCGGGCATCGGGCCGGGACAACTGCTGCAGGAGCATGGGATCGAGGTGATCTCCGACCTGCCGGGCGTCGGCGAAAACCTCCAGGACCACTATGTGATGGGCGTCCGCTACCGGCTGAAGCCGGGCGTCATCTCGGTCAACGAGCTGACCCGCGGCACCCGCTTCGTGGGCGAGGCCCTGAAATACGTGTTCCAGCGCAAGGGCCTCCTGACCCTGTCCGCCGCCCATATCGCCGTGTTCTGCAAGTCGCGGCCCGAACTGTCCGCGCCGGACATCCAGTACCACATCCTGCCCGCCACCATGGACATGGAGAAGCTGGCCGCGGAGCAGAAGATGGAACTGGAAGGCCAGCCGGGCCTGACCATAGCCCCCTGCCAGCTGCGCCCGGAGAGCCGCGGCCATATCCGGATAAAGTCTCCCGATCCGACGGTGCACCCGACGATCTTCGCCAACTATCTCTCGGACCCGATCGACCGGGAAGTGGCGGTGGAATCCCTGAAGATCGCCCGCAAGATCGGCACCCAGCCGGCCCTCGCCCCCTTTGTCGATCACGAGATGCAGCCCGGCGAGGCCTTCAAGTCCGACCGGCACCTGCTGGAATTCGCCAAGGCCAGCGGCACCACCATCTATCACCCCGTCGGCACCTGCCAGATGGGGCATGGACCGCAGGCGGTGGTGGATCCCCAACTGCGGGTCCACGGGGTCGAAGGGCTGAGGGTCGTGGATGCCTCGATCATGCCGCGGCTGGTCTCGGGCAACACCAATGCCCCGACCATCATGATCGCCGAGAAGGCCTCTGACATGATCCTCGGACGGGAAGCGGCCCAGACCGCGGCCTGAGGGCCCGGGCATCAGCGCAGACGAGACAAGACGAGACGGGAGACGATCCAGATGGCTGCCATTCTTGCCTGGGGGGCCTATGTCCCGCGGCTTCGCCTGAGCCGGCGGGCCGTCACCTCCGCAAATGCGTGGATCGCGCCGAATCTTGCCGGCAAGGGCAAGGGCGAGCGGTCCATGGCGTCGTGGGACGAGGATGCCCTGACCCTTGCAGTGGAGGCCGGTCGCGATGCGCTGGGTCCCGGCGATGATCGCAGCCACGTCCGTCGCCTGGTGTTCGCCTCGACCACGGCCCCCTTCGCCGACCGCCTGAATGCCGGCATCGCCGCAGCGGCCCTGACGCTGGACGGAGACATCCGGTCCAGCGACGTCGGCGGCTCGCAGCGGGCCGGTCTGGGCGCACTGGCGGATGCGCTGGAGGACACGGGACCCGCGACCCTCGTCGTCATGGGCGAAATGCGCCGGACCCGGGCCGCCTCCCCGCAGGAGCTGGATTTCGGCGACGGCGGCACCGCCTTTCTGGTCGGCGACGGCCCGGGCTGTGCCGAACTGCTGGGACGGGGCGTGGTCACCGCGGACTTCGTGGACCACTTCCGCGCCGCAGACCAGGAGATCGATTACGCCTGGGAGGAGCGCTGGATCCGCGACGAGGGAATCGCCAAGCTGGTGCCTGCCGCCGTTCGCCAGGCCCTGACCGCGGCGGGCCTCACCGCCGACGCGGTGGACCACTTCTGCTTCCCTTGCGTGTTCGCCGGACAGGCGGCCAGCCTTGCCAGGGGCCTCGGCATCCGCCCCGAAGCCGTGCGGGACAATCTGGCGTCGGTCATGGGGGAAGCCGGAACGGTGCATGGCCCCCTGATGCTGGCCCATGCCCTGGAGGACGCCACTCCCGGGCAGGTGATCCTGGTCGCCCAGTTCGGCCAGGGCTGCGAGGCGCTGGTGCTGCGGACCACGGAGCGGCTGGCGGCGGCGCGTCCGGCCCGCGGCGTCAGCGGCAGTCTGCAGGACCGCAAGGAGGAGACCAACTACCTCAAGTTCCTGACCTTCCGAGGGCTGGTGGACTGGGACAGGGGCATGCGGGCCGAGAAGGACAACAAGACCGCCCTCACCACCCTCTACCGCAACTCGGACCAGATCCTGGGCCTGGTGGGCGGCCGGTGCCGGGAGACGGGTGTCGCCCAGTTTCCGCGGACCCGGATCTCGGTGGCCCCCAACAATCCGGCGGTGGACACCCAGGAGCCCTACAAGTTCGCGGAGCGCCGGGCGACCATCCTGTCCTGGTCGGCGGACTACCTGACCTTCTCCATGGCCCCGCCCAACCACTACGGCATGATGGTCTTCGAGGGCGGTGGCCGGATCTTCATGGACATCACCGATGTCGAGCCCGGCGACGTGGAATCCGGCATGGGCGTCAAGATGATGTTCCGCCTGAAGGAGACCGACGAAAAGCGAGGTTTCAGAAGGTACTTCTGGAAGGCTGTTCCCGTCCGGTCGTAACGGCGGTGGGCGGAGTCAGGCCGCCTGAAGCTGCTGCTTGACCCGTTCCGCCAGTACCTTGATGTCGAGGGGCTTGGCCAGGAAGGTCACCCCGGTCTCCCCCTCCAGCAGGTCGGAGAATTCCGCCTCCGCATAGCCGGAGATGAACATGACCGGTGCCCCGTCCAGATACTTGCGCGCCTTCTTCAGAAGCGTCGGGCCGTCCAGGCCGGGCATGATCACGTCCGAGATCAGCAGATCGATCTTGCCGGCGTTCTCCTCGGCAAGGATCAAGGCTTCCTCCCCGTCCGCCGCCTCGATCACCTCGTAGCCCCGGGCGCGGAGCAGCCGGGCCGCGACGCCGCGCACCACGTCCTCGTCCTCCACGAACAGGATCCGACCGGCACCGGACAGGTCCCGCGCCGCGGGCTTGGCCTTGGCCGGCTTGGCGGGGGCGGACGCATCCGCCGCCGGGGGCACATAGACGGGCAGGAAGATGCGGAACGCCGCGCCCTTGCCCGGCGCGGAGTCCACGTGGATCCAGCCATCCGCCTGCTTGACCACCCCGTAGACCATGGCGAGGCCGAGGCCCGTGCCCTCCCCGACCGGCTTGGTGGTGAAGAACGGCTCGAAGATCTTGGCCATGGCGTCCGGTGGAATGCCGGGGCCGTTGTCGGCCACCTCGATCATGGCGCAGCCCTCCGCCGGAGCCGCGGGGAAGCCCAGCTTCACCGCGTCGTCCCGGGTGAGGCGCTTGGTCTGGATGCGGACCTCGGCGGGGCCGCCATCGTGGGTGCCATGGCTGCGCAGGGCGTCGCGGGCGTTCACGGCGAGGTTCATCACCGCGGTCTCCAGCTGGCTCTTGTCCGCACGGACAAAGGGCAGGTCGCGGCCATAGTCGGTGACCAGGCGCACGTCCTCACGAAGCAGTCGCCGCAGCAGCACCTCGAACTCGCTGATCAGTTCCCCGAGGGGAAGCGTCTCCCGCTGGACGGTCTGCTTGCGGGAGAAGGCCAGCAACTTGCGCACCAGGTCAGCCGCGCGGACGCCGGTCTGGCGGATCTCGGTGAGGGCCTCGTAGCTCGGATCCCCCACCGGGTGGCGATGCAACAGCTCGTCCAGGCGCAGCTGGATGGCCGTCAGCAGGTTGTTGAAGTCGTGGGCCACGCCCCCGGCGAGCTGGCCGATCGCCTGCATCTTCTGGTTCTGGGCCAGCTGCAGCTCGAGCTGCTTCTGGTCCGACACATCCAGCAGGAAGGCGGTGACCCGTCCCCGGACGTCACTGGCGAGATAGAGATGTGCAATCCTCGGCTGGCCCGTGGATTGTTTCGCCGCGAGCCGGACTTCCACAGGCCCCGCCGGTCGCGCGGTCAGTCGTTCGCGCAGGTCGGCAATCCCGGCCGGATCGAGGATCGAGCTGAACGGTACGCCTGGCTTCGCCGCCCCGTCCGTCAGGCCGTTCAGCGCCGGATTGAGGTCGGCCATGACCGCTGCGAAGGGATCGCTGCCGCTGAGCAGGCAGGCCCCGAAGGGAGAGGCCGCGGCAAAGGCGTCGAGGCTGGAAGGCGCCGCCGCGGCCGTCTCGGAAGCCGATGCCGGTTCCATGGACGTCGCCGCCGGCGCCAGAGCCTGGGCCGCTCGCAGGCGGACGAGAATGCGGCGGCCGTCGATCCGCGCGGCCGTCACGATCTGGTCACCGGAGAACGCGCCCTCCGCGGCTTCACCGGCTTCGGCGCGGCGGAGGATGGCGTAGACTGTCTGACCATCGGCGCCATTGCGGGGCAGTCGTCCGCTGGACCCCATGGCCTCGCGCCAGGCGTCGTTCGCGCACAGGGTCCGGCCGTCGACAGAGGCAACCGCTGCCGGCTCCGTCATGGCCGCAACCAGGTCCTCCAGCGCCGGTTCATCCAGCCGGGGTTCCGGCCGGTGGGCGGCGGCAAAGGCGAAGACGCCGAGGAACGAGGTCCCGGCCACGCCGATCAGCAGCAAGAGCGCAGGCCAGCTGGCCTTGCCGGAGTGCAGCACCGGTGCCGCCAGCGCCAGCACCGCCACCAGGAACAGGGCTGCGGCGGCCAGAGCGGCCCCGTCAGCGAGACTGATCGGGCGACGGCGGCCGGCCTCGACGGCCGTTCCGGTCGATCCGACGCTCTTCTGGGTCATGGTGCCGTCCTTCCAAAGGGTCTCAAAACGTCTCGCTCACCATCCGGGGTCTATAGCCCGGCGGATATCCTGGCCGGTCGCGCCCGTTCCCGGGCCCGGGCGAGGATGAAGCCGATCAGCTTGGCTACGGCCTCGAAATGCTCCGTCGGAATGGTCTCGTCCAGCTTCACGGTGGCATAAAGTGCCCGCGCCAGGGGCGGATCCTCGATCACCGGCACGCCGTGCTCCCGGGCCAGGTCACGGATCCGCAGGGCCAGGCTGTCCACACCCTTGGCCACGCATTCCGGCGCGGCGGTCTCGCCCTGCACATAGCGAAGGGCCACGGCGTAGTGGGTCGGGTTCATCACCACCACGGTGGCGGTGGGCACGGCCTGCATCATGCGCTGGCGCGACCGCTGGAACTGGATCTGGCGGCGACGCTGCTTCACGTGAGGATCGCCCTCCATGTCCTTGTTTTCCTGCTTCAGTTCTTCCTTGCTCATGCGCATCCGAGCCATGAAGCGCTGCCGCTGCCAGAACCAGTCGATCCCGGCCACAGCCGCCATCATGGCCAGCACAGCCAGCACCACCTGACGGATCACGTCCACGGCCACCGGCAGGATCCCCGCGATCTCGAGCCCGGCCATCATCGACAGGGCCCCGGCCTTGGGCGCAATGATCCACCAGGCGATCAGACCGACCGCCACCAGCTTCATCATCGACTTCAGCGACTGGGCGAGGCCGTCGATCCCGAACAGCCGCCCGAGCCCCTTCACGGGGTCCAGCTTGGAAAAGTCGGGCTCGAGCTTCGCCGGTGCCCAGATGAAACCGGTCTGCAAGACGTTTCCCGCCAGCCCCGCCACGGCGGCGGCGATCAGCACCCCCATCACCGGCAGACAGGCGCGCAGGGCCTGGAGCCCCACCGACTGCCCGCCGAAGCCGGTGAGATCGAACTGGTCAGGGTGGGCGATGAAGGGCAGCAGCTCCGCCGAGATCGCGCGGGCGATGTCGGCACCGTAGATCAGCGACACCATCGACGCGGCCGCCAGGGCCATGAACGGGGCCACGTCCGGTGACTTGGCGACATCCCCCTTCTCCCGGGCATCGGCAAGGCGTTTTGCACTGGGATCTTCCGTGCGGGAGGCCTGGTCGGTGGTGTCTTCGGCCATGGCCTAGATCCACTGACCGGCGAAGGCGCGGTACCGCTCGATCCAGACCATGCCCATGCCTCCCAGGCTCATGGCGAAAACCGCCAGCCCGAGCAGGACCGTGAGCGGTGTGGCGATGAAGAAGATCTGGAACTGCGGCATCACCCGGGCCACCAGACCCGCAGCGATGTTGAACACAAGGCTGAAGATGAGCACCGGTGCGGCCAGCTGGACCCCCAGCCCGAAGGTGTCTCCCATCAGCTTCACCGCGGCGCGGTTGAAGTCCGCCATGGGCACGCCGTGGCCGGGGGGGAACATCTGGTAGGAGTGGACGATCCCGGCAATGAACACCTGATGCAGGTCGGTGGCGAAGATGGCCGTCAGCCCCACCAGCGTCAGGAAAGTGGTCACCGACGCCGTCGGCTGGGCCTGCAGCGGGTTGGTCGTCTGGGCGAAGGACAGGGTGGTCTGAAGGGAGATGACTTCCCCCGCCACGGCCAGGGACTGGGTGAACATGCGCAGCAGCGTGCCCAGCGCCAGGCCGATGATGATCTCGGCCACCAGCTGGACAGTCATGGCCCAGACGTCCGACGGTTCCGGCGGCAGGTTGCCCGCCAGGGCCGGATAGAGGGCGATGGTCACGACGAAGGCGAACGCCATCCGGATGTTGGTGGGCACGGTGCTCTCGCCGATGCCGGGCATGGCAACGAAGAACGAGCCGAGCCGGGCAAAGATCAGCGCCCCGCCATAGACCTGGGATGCCAGCGCGTAGTGCTCCATCTGGCGTCTCCCCCCTCCCCGGCTAGAGCCCGGCGATCTGGTTGGCGATCTTGTGCATGAAGTCCGCCATCAGCACGCCCATCAGCGGCATGGACACCAGAAGGGCGATGAACACCGCCACGACCTTCGGGACGAAGATCAGGGTCTGCTCCTGGATCTGGGTCAGGGTCTGCAGGAGCCCCACCACAACGCCGACCAGCAGGCCGACGATCAGCATCGGCGCCGCCAGCTGGATCGTCAGCCAGATGGCATCCCGGCCAAGATCAAGAACCTGAGTCCCGTTCATGCGCGAAAATCCCTGTCGGAGCGTACAACGCAGTCAAAAAGTGAGTCGGGACAAGGCCCGCACCTTGCGACGAGTTGCGGGGAACATGGTTAACAAACGGGTTACGGATTGGCGGGGCCCACGAAAGCCTTTGCCGGAAGACCCGGAACCGCTAGAGCACCGGGTATGGTTCTCGACCCCGCGCTTCAGATCATCGCCCGCGGACCCCGCGCCCTCGCCGAGGCCGCGGCCCGTGACATCGACGCCCATCCGCTGCTGGAGGGGGCCACCTACTCCATCCTGGAGGAGGACGAGGATCACGGCCTGTGGCGGATCGACGCCTATCCCACCGAACCGGAAGAGGTCACGGCCCTGGAGGCCGTCCTCGCCGGTCACCCGGACCTGACCGTGACGACGGAGGTGCTGGCCGACGCGGACTGGCTGGCCATGGCCCTGTCAGGCCTGCCGCCGGTCCGGGCCGGACGCTTCTTCATCTTCGGCGTTCATGACCGCGGTCGGGCTCCGGTGAATGCCATCAACCTCCGCATCGAGGCAGGCGCCGCCTTCGGCACCGGGCACCACGGCACCACGGTGGGCTGCCTCATCGCCTATCACCGGCTGCTGAAGCGGCAGCGGCGGTTCGAGCGGGTGCTCGATGTGGGGGCCGGCACCGGGGTGCTGGCCATCGCCGCGGCCCGCACCGGGGCCGAGGTGGCCGTCGGTACGGACATCGATCGGGTCTCCGTCCGGATCTCCCGGGAAAATGCCAAGGTCAACAAGGTGCGCGCCCGGTTCGTCCATGCCTCGGGCCTCGGCCACACCCTGGTGTCGGCGCAGGCACCCTATGACCTCGTCTTCGCCAATATCCTCGCCCGTCCCCTGGTCAGCCTCGCGCAGCCCATCAAGGGGGCCCTGAAGCCCGGCGGGGTGGCGATCCTGTCCGGCCTGCTGCGGACACAGGAGCGCTATGTCCGCGCCGCCTATCTGAACCGGGGCTTCCGGCTGGTCGGACGGGTCCGGCGGGATGCCTGGGCGACGCTGGTGGTGCGCCGCGCCCGTCCGGGGCCCATCGACAGGCCGGGCGTTTAGCCTCTGGCCCAAAGCCACCGGCAGCGCTAGTTTCGGCGCATGTACCAGACCTTTGACGACCATGCCGACCCCAGCTTCGGCGAAAAGCACCTGCCCCTGATCCGCAAGGCGATCGCCGCCGCCGGGCTCGACGGGCTGATCGTCCCCCATGAGGACGAGTACAACAACGAGTACCTGCCCGCGGCCAACGACCGGCTGGCCTTTGCCACCGGCTTCACCGGCTCGGCCGGGGCGGCGGTGGTGATGCTCGACCGGGCCGCCATGTTCACCGACGGGCGCTATACCCTGCAGGTCCGCGCGCAGGTGGACAGCCGCCTGTTCTCCTATCACGACCTGGTGGAAGGCGGCGTGCCCCTGTGGCTGGAGCGGGAACTGAAGCCCGGGCAGACCGTGGGCTATGACGCCCGCCTGCACACGCCGGACAGTCTGGACCGGCTGAAGGCCGCCGCGACGCGGGCGGGGGCTCGCCTCCTGGCCGTCGATCCGAACCCGCTGGACACGGCCTGGGCCGACCGGCCGCCCCAGCCCCTCGCCCCGGTGGTGCCACATCCGGAGGCGATGTCCGGCGAGAGCGCCTCCGCCAAGCGGGCGCGCATCTCCCAGGCCATTGCCGAGGCAGGTGCTGACGTGACCGTGCTGACCGGCCCGACCTCCCTCGCCTGGCTGTTCAACATCCGGGGCGGCGACGTGATCCGCTCTCCCCTGCCCCTGGGCCAGGCGATCGTCGGTGCCGACGGCCAGGCCAAGCTGTTCCTGGATCCCGGCAAGGTGACGGACGACCTGCCCGCCTGGCTCGGCAATGCCACCGAACTCCTCCCGCCGGAGGCACTGCTCCCGGCCCTGAAGGCCCTCGCCGGACAGCGGGTGCTGCTTGATCCGGCCAATGCGTCGGCCTGGTACTTCGATACGGTGGCGGCTTCAGGGGGCGTGGTCCTGCGCGGGCCCGACCCCTGTGCCCTGCCCCGGGCGGCGAAGAACCCGGTGGAGGTGGCCGGTGCCCGCTCCGCCCATGTCCGGGACGGGGCCGCGGTCGCGCGCTTCCTGCACTGGCTGGCGACGGACGGGCAAGAGACCCCGCCGGACGAGATCGAGACCGTGACCCGGCTGGAGGCGTTCCGCGCCGAGACCGGTCAGCTTCAGGACCTGTCCTTCGACACCATTGCCGGTGCCGGGCCCAACGGGGCGGTGATCCACTACCGTCCCACCCGCAAGACCAATCGTCGCGCCCAGCCCGGGGACCTGCTGCTCGTGGACTCCGGGGCCCAGTATCTGGACGGCACCACCGACATCACCCGCACCGTCGCCATCGGCATGCCCAGTGACGAGATGCGGGACCGCTATACCCTGGTGCTCAAGGGGCACATCGCCCTGTCGCGGGTCCGCTTCCCGCCGGGGGTGACCGGCCATGCCCTTGATGTGCTGGCCCGCGCGGCCCTGTGGGAGCGCGGCCTCGACTATGACCACGGGACCGGTCACGGCGTGGGCAGCTATCTCGGCGTGCACGAGGGGCCGCAAAGGATCGCCCGCGCCGCCAACAGCGTCGCCCTGCTGCCCGGCATGATCCTGTCCAACGAGCCCGGCTACTACAAGGAAGGGGCCTTCGGCATCCGGATCGAGAACCTGCAGGTGGTGACTCCCGCCGAAAAGGTTCCGGGCGGCGAGCGGCCGATGCACGGCTTCGAGACCCTGACCCTGGCCCCGTTCGACCGCCGGCTGATCGGGGTCGCGCAGCTGACCCACGACGAACGGGCCTGGGTCGATGCCTATCACGCCCGGGTGCTGCGCGAGATCCGCCCGCTGGTCCCGGCGGAGGTCGGTGCCTGGCTGGTGGAGGCCTGCGCGCCCCTCTAGCTTGACGCCCGTCCGGGCGCTGGCTGGCGGTCCGTCCACCAGGCCCAGACTGCGACGGCGATGTAGGCCAGAAGCGCCGTGCGCGCCATGGCCTCCGGGGTGCCGTCGCCGGGCAGCAGGGCATTGACCATCTGCAGGGTCGCCAGCAGGCCCACGAACAGCGCCGCGGGCCAGGCGTGACGCCCTTCGGCCTTGCGCTGACCCGTCCACAGGACGGCGCTGACGGCGACGAGGCCCAGTTCCAGGATCAGTTCCGGCAGGGGGAAGTTCCAGAAGCCCAGGCCAAGCTTCGGTCCGCCGGGATAGAGCAGCAGGTCGGGCCGGTGGACCAGGAGGTCGCCCAGCCAGTGGGAGAACACGACCGCCCCCAGCATGGCGGCCGCGGCCCACGGCACCCGCAGCACGAAGCGCCCGAACAGGGCTCCGCCAAGGGACCAGACCAGGGCCCCGGGAAGGCTGTGGGTCCAGGGCATCTCGTACAGCACCAGATGGCTGCCCGGGAGGGAGGGATCCAGGCTCAGCTTCTCCACCCCGGCCATCACCAGTCCGCTCCATCCCCAGTCCACGAGCTGGCTGGCAATCACATAGCTCCACAGGGGAGCCCGGGGCTCCGCCGCCTTGGCGGCCAGCGCCGCCGCATAGTGTCCGACAAACATGATCGCGTGCCCCGTGTCCCGTGTCCGATATCCGGTGCCCATTGACGCACAGGCCAGGCCCTTTGAAAACAAGCGTGCCTGGGGTAGCTGTTATGCGCTTTTGCATAAGGGAGCCGGTCGTGACGCGAAACGCCGTCAGCTGGGATCACTACCGCGCCTTTCTGGCCGTGGCCGAAACCGGCAGCCTGAGCGCCGCCGCACGGCAGATCGGCCAGACCCAGCCGACCCTCGGCCGCCAGATCGATGCACTGGAGCGGGCCCTCGGCCTCAGCCTGTTCGTCCGGTCCCCCGCGGGCCTGACCCTGACCGAAGGCGGCCATGACCTCCTGCCGGATGCGCAGGGCATGGCCGCCGCGGCGGAGGCCCTGCTGCGAAGCGCCAGCGCCGGGCGGGACGAAACCGCGGGGGTCGTGCGGATCACCGCCAGCGAGATCGTCGGCGGTGCCGTCCTGCCCCCGGTGGTGGCGGCCCTGCAGGCTCAGCACCCCGGACTGGTGGTCGAGCTCGTCCTGACCAACCGCTCCGAAGACCTGCTGCGCCGGGATGCGGACATTGCCGTGCGCATGGTCCGGCCGGACCAGAATGCCGTCATCGCCCGCCAGATCGGCCGGGTCCCCCTGGGCCTGTATGCCCACGAAGCCTATCTGGCGCGGTGCGGATCGCCACAGACCCTCGCGGACCTGTCGACACACACCGTGATCGGCTTTGACCGGAACCCTGCCGCCGCCCGGGCACTGGAGGTGGGGTCCGGATGGGATCGCCGGCTGTTCCGGTTCCGCAGCGACAGCGACCTGGCCCAGCTCGCCATGCTGCGCGCCGCAGGGGGCATCGGCGTGTGCCAGGCCCCGCTGGCCAGCCAATGGCCCGAGCTGAGGCCGGTCCTTCCCGATCTGGTCAGCTTCCATCTGGATATCTGGCTGGCGATGCACGAGGACCAGCGTCGCAACCGCCGGGTCCGGGTCACCTTCGATCATCTTGCCGTCGCCCTGCGTGCCTATGTAGACTTGAAGACCCTGCCCTCTGCCTCCGGGAGCCTCGAATGATGATCGCAAAATGGACTGCCGGTGTGTCGGCCCTCGCAGGGCTTCTGCTGCTGGGCACCACGACCCCGGCTGACGCCAGTCCCGCCGCCGGCCAGTGGCGCAGCCAGCAGGAGGACGGCGTCATCGAGATCTATGACTGCGGTCAAAAGCTCTGCGGCCGCGGTATGCCCACGCCGGAGCAACGGGCCGCCGCCGTGGCCATTCGGGACGTGAAGAACCCCGACCCGGCCCTGCGCAGCCGCTCGCTGCTGGGCATAGAGGTTCTGCAGGGCTTCACCGGCGGGCCCAAGCTCTGGACCGGCGGCTCCATCTACCGGCCGCAGGATGGCAAGACCTACAGGGGTCGGATCGAGTTGATCGACGAGAGCACCCTCAAGCTCACCGGCTGCGTCATGGAACCGTTCTGCAAATCGATCATCTGGAAACGGGCCTCCTGAACCCGTCCGTTTGAACCTTTCCTGAGAGGCCGACGCGCATTTTGGCATCGCGTCCCGGCGAAGATCGCCTATATCACTGGCTCACTCTGCAATCTGCGGTCAGACCGGGAATAGTCTCATGGCGCAATACGACGTGGTCATCATCGGCGGCGGGCCGGGCGGGTACAATGCGGCCATCCGGGCCGGTCAGCTCGGCTTGTCGGTGGCGGTCGTCGAGTCCCGCAGGACCCTGGGCGGAACCTGCCTGAACGTGGGCTGCATCCCGTCCAAGGCCCTGCTCCACGCGTCCGAACTGTACGAGCTGGCGCGCAAGGACTTCGCCGGCCTCGGCATCATGGGGTCGGTCGCGCTCGACCTGGCCCAGATGCAGAAGCAGAAAGATGACAGCGTCGGTGCCCTGACCAAGGGCATCGAGTTCTTGTTCAAGAAGAACAAGGTCGAATGGATCAAGGGCTTCGGCCGCATCTCCGGCCCGGGCAAGGTGACCGTGGCGGCTGATGGCGGCGCCGAGACGGTGCTGGACGCCCGCAACATCGTGATCGCCACCGGCTCCGAGCCGTCGCGCCTGCCGGGCGTCGAAGTCGACCAGGCGCGGATCGTGGATTCCACCGGAGCCCTCGCCCTCAATGCCGTGCCGAAGTCGATGATCGTCATCGGCGCCGGGGTCATCGGTCTGGAGCTGGGCTCGGTGTGGCGGCGGCTCGGAGCCGAGGTGACGGTGGTGGAATATCTCGACCGCACCCTGCCCGGCGCGGATGCCGAGCTCGCCCAGGCCTTCCAGCGGTCCATGACCAAGCAGGGGATCGTCTTCCGCCTCGGCCAGAAGGTCACCGGCGCCAAGGCCTCGGCCACCGGCGTCACCCTCAGCTTCGAGCCCGTGGCCGGAGGCCCGGCGGAGAGCCTGAACGCCGACGTGGTCCTGCTGGCCGTCGGACGGCGACCGAACACCGCCGGCCTGAACCTGGAGGCCGTCGGTCTGGCCACGGACGCCCGGGGCTTCATCGCCACCGACCACTTCCGCACCGCCGCCCCGGGCGTCTGGGCGATCGGCGACGTGACCCACGGGCCGATGCTGGCCCACAAGGCCGAAGACGAAGGCGTGGCCTGCATCGAGCTGATCGCGGGCAAGGCCGGGCACGTGAACTACGACATCATTCCCGGCGTGGTCTACACTTACCCGGAAGTCGCCTGGGTCGGGAAATCAGAGGAAGAGCTGAAGGCAGCGGGGGTCGCCTACAAGGTCGGCAAGTTCCCCTTCACGGCCAACAGCCGGGCCAAGGTCAACCACGAGGCCGAGGGCTTCGTGAAGGTCCTGGCTGACGCGACCACGGACCGGATCCTGGGCGTCCACATGCTCGGCCCCCAGGTGGGCGAGATGATCGGGGAATACTGCGTCGCCATGGAATTCGGCGCGGCGTCGGAAGACGTGGCGCGCACCTGCCACCCCCACCCCACCCGGTCCGAGGCCCTGCGCCAGGCGGCCATGGGCGTCGAGGGCTGGACGATGCAGGCCTGACCGGGCAGGCCTGACCGGGCAGGGCTGATCCGGGCAGGGCTGATCCGGGCAGGCCTGATCCGGACAGGCCGCCGTCAGCCCTCGACGCGCTTGATGTTGGTCACGCCCACGGCCTCGAGGGCGGCGATCAGTTCCACCACCGTGGTCTCGACCTCGTCGGCATCGCGGCCGCGGATCACAAGGTTGGCCCCGTAGCCATCCGCGGAGAAGAACGGATAGCTGCCGAGGGACTCCCCCGGATGGTTCTTCGCCACGGCTTCCAGGGGCGCGGCGATCACCCCTTCGCCGAAGCCTTCCACGCGTACCGTGCGGGCAATCACGACCTTCCCGCCCTTCAGCCGGTGTCCCACGTCCTGCAGCATGCCGCGCATGATCGACGGGACCCCTGCCAGGACGAACACGTTGCCGATCTGGAAGCCGGGGGGGCCGTTGACCGGATTGACCACCTTCGACCCGCCGACGGGAATGCGCGCCATCCGGCGCCGCGCGGCGTTGGGGGCCTCGCCGAACCGGGCGGTCATGGCGGCAATGATCTCCGCATCCTCCTCCAGCGCCACGCCGAAGGCCTTGGCCACGCAGTCGGCGGTGATGTCGTCATGGGTCGGGCCGATGCCGCCGGTGGTCACGACGTAGTCGTAACGGGCGCGCAGGGCGTCGAGGGCCGCGACGATGTCCCCCTCGTCGTCGGCCACGACCCGTGCCTCCGCGAGATCGACACCATAGGCCCCCAGATAGGTGGCGATGGCATTCAGGTTCACGTCCTGGGTCCGACCGGACAGGATCTCGTCCCCGATGATCAGCACGGCGGCGGTGACTCGATCGGATGCTTGGCTCGCCATCGGGCGCGTTCCCCTCTATGGACGCTGGTTCAGCGCATTCACTCAAAGACAGAGACCTAGGCGGACCATGGACTTC
>CAIQUG010000244.1 GCA_903874895.1 uncultured Caulobacterales bacterium
CATCTCCTCCCACACCGTGGAGCCGCCGGTGTGATCCTCCACCTCCAAGTGCCACCCGGCGTCATGGTCGCCGCGGTAGATCTTCACTTCAACGGTCACGCCGTCCTCGGTGATGGGTTGGCAGAGGGGGGAGAATACGAGCTTGAATTCATCCTCGGTCATGGTGGCCCTATCCGCTAGCTGTACACCGCCTTGTACCACAGGATGACGAGGGGCACGCCCGGCCGAATCACGTCCGTCAACGCACCCGACAGACAGCGACATCGATCTGAAAAAATATTGTGGAAAACCACCACCACTCGGACAACTGTCGCGATTTGAGCCGATCGGTGGTTAGAAATGTCGGCTCCGGTCGGTGCGCGCTACGGCGCTTCGGGTCAAACGGCTCATTGAGACGGTGGGGTCCAGCTGTTCTAGCATTCGGGAACAGACTGATTTGTGCCCCATGCGTGCCCCATTTTCGGTTGCCGCGCAGATCAAAAAGTGCAAGTATTTGAAATGTTTGGTGGTTGGGGGCGGGATCGAACCGCCGACCTGTGGGTTATGAATCCACCGCTCTAACCATCTGAGCTACCCAACCGCGCCGCCCGAACGCGCGAGAGGGGGCGATATAGCCGCAAAGTGCGGAGACCTCAAGCCGCTGGACGACGGACCTCGGGACGACCTAAGTTCACCGGCAACGGTCGGGCCAGCAACGCCCGGCGCAACCTGCGGGACAACACCGGGATGACGCCTCACTTCACAATGCTCGGCGCGCGGATCAGCGCCGGCCTTCTCGCCCTCTCCGCCACCCAGGCGGGCGCTCAGGTCCAGACGCCGATGAGTCCGGCCCCGACGGGTGCAGCGCCGATGGCTGCGCCAGCCGCTCCCGCCACGCCGAACGATTATGGACGGGCGGAAAACTGGCTGTGCCGGCCCGGACGCCTCGACGCCTGCACCACGGTGGACCTGGCCACGACGGTGGTTGCCCCCGACGGGGCCACCCGGACCGAGCCGTTCGTCGCCGCGGCCAGGCCCGCCTATGATTGCTTCTATGTCTACCCCACCGTCTCCGCCCAGCTGACCCCGAATTCGGACATGCAGGTCACGGCGTCGGAGCGCAACGTGGTGACCCAGCAGTTCGCCCGCTTCGGGGCCCTGTGCCGCACCTTCGCTCCCATGTACCGGCAGGTGACCCTGTCCGCCCTGCGCACGGCCATGGCCGGAAAGCCCAATCCGGGAGACCGGGAACTGGCCTACCGCGACGTGCGCGATGCCTGGCGGGCCTATCTGGCCCAGGACAACCACGGCCGCGGCGTCGTGCTGATCGGACACAGCCAGGGCACGGGCCATCTCACCCGACTGATCCGGGAGGAGATCGACGGCAAGCCGATCCAGCGCCAGATCATCTCCGCCATCCTGGCCGGTGGTCAGGTCACCGTGGCCCGGGGCAAGGACATCGGCGGGGACTTCAAGTCCATGCCGCTCTGCCGCAAGGCGGGCCAGTACGGGTGCGTCATCGCCTGGAACACCTTTCGGGCGGAGATCCCGCCCCCGGCGGACAGCCGTTTCGGCAGGACCGAGGCACCCGACCGCGAAGTGGCCTGCGTCAATCCCGCGGCCCTGGGCGGCGGCGATGCCGAGCTGAAGGCCCTGTTCCCCGCCGGCGGCAACAGCGGCGGCGTGACCCGCGGCCCGCCGGACTGGACGGGCAAGGGCCTGCGCCTGCCCACCACCTTCGTCAGCCTCCCCGGGCTGGTCCACGGGGAATGCGCCACCACTGACGGGGCAAACTACCTGAAGATCACCCTGACCCCGCCGGAGACCGGCAGCCGCGCCCGCAACTTCAACGGCGACATCATGATCGGCCCCGCCGTCCTCAAGAGCTGGGGCCTGCACATGGTCGACGTGAACGTCGTGGAGGGGGATCTCACTGCGCTGGTGGATCGGCAGGCAAGGTCTTGGCTGGCTCAACGGGACTGACGGCAGGCCCCTGTTCCGGTCGGGGCCTCGCCCCGCCGGAGCGGGCCTGTTAAAGAGCAGCCCATGAGAGTTCTGCATGTGATCGCAGGCGCTGCCACCGGCGGCGCGGAGACCTTTTCCCAGGATGCGATCCGCGCCCTGGCCCAGAGGGGTGTCTCGCAGCACGTGATCGGCCGCCCGCACCCGATCGCCGTCGATGTCTATCACCGGGCAGAGGTCTCGTTCACCCCCCTGCCGTTTTCGTCCCTCGACCGCTACCTGGGGGGGCCGGGCCGCATCCGGCGGGAGATCGACCGGTTCCGCCCCGACGTGGTGCATGCCTGGATGCAGAGGGCGGGGTCCTTCATCCCGGCCGGTCTACCGCAACCGGTGGTTGGCTGGCTCGGTGGCTACTACCAGATGAAGAACTACCGGACCTCCGACATCCTGGTGGGGGTGACGCCCGAGATCCGCAACCACGCCGTCCGTGCGGGCTTTCCCGCCGACCGGGTGTTCGTGGGTCACACCTTCGGCACCCTGCCCGACTCACCGCCCCTGGACCGGGCGGAACTGGCCACGCCGGCGGACGCGACGGTCTATCTGGTCCTGTCCCGGATGCATCAGAAGAAGGGCATCGACACCGTGCTCGAGGCCCTGGCCCAGCTGCCCGGGGCCTATCTGTGGCTGGCCGGGGACGGGCCGGAAATGGCGACCTATCAGGCGCTGTGCACGCAGCTGGGCCTCGACGACCGGGTCCGGTTCCTGGGCTGGCGGACCGACCGCAAGGCCCTGCTGGCCGCCTGCGACGTGTGCGTCCTGCCCAGCCGCTACGAGCCCTTCGGCACGGTGATCGCCGAGGCCTGGTTCATGAACCGGCCCCTGGTCGCCTCCACCGCCGACGGGCCCCGGCAATACGTGACCGACAACCACAACGGCTTCATGTTCGAGATCGATCAGGTCGACCAGCTGGTCGAGCGGATGCGCACCGCCGCGGGACGAACCGACCAGGTGGCGGCCGTCGTCGCCCAGGGCCATGCAGACTTCGAGGCCCAGTTCTCCGAGGCCGTGTCGATCCAGCAGCTGGTGGATGCCTATGGCCACGCCCTACGCCTGGGCAAGCGGAGCCGGGCCGACGGCGGGCCCTTCTAGAGCGTCGCCCTCAGATCCGGCGACGGCGCAACCGCCGCCGCAATCGCCGGAAGGTCCGCCAGTCGGTGGGCAGCCAGAACCGCTCCGCCCGCAGGGTCTCGTGCCAGATGACCGGCAGCACCTCGCGGCGAAGGAGGCGCCGGATGGGGAAGACGAAGCGGGGATAGCGACGCTGAAGCCGGATGAAGCGCCGCCGCCAGCTGAACGAGCTGCGCAGCACCACGATCAGCCCCAGCATCACCAGCACCACGCCCACATGCGTCGGGATGAACGCCGCCGGCAGGCCGATGAGCATCAGCAACAGGCCGAGCGCGATCCAGATCGGTCGCAGAGTCCGCAGCAGTGTCGCATTCAAAGCGTCTTCTCCCGAGGCCGACGCGCCCCGCCCTACGCTCGTCGTCGCTTGTTGCACGATCGCAATATGGGATGGATCGACCAGAATGAAGAGGCCTGTTCCGGATTATGGACATGAATAATCCTCCATGTCCTTCCGGAACAGCCTAGGCGTCGACGCTTAAAATTTCGGGACTCGGCGGTCCGGTTCCGTCGGCCGGGTCCGCGGCCCTATTCCGCAGCCACGGCTTCCGGGCTCGACGGCGTCCATTTCAGCCGGGGTCGACGGGCCGCCTGGGTCTCGTCCAGCCGCCGGCGCGGGGCGTGGTACGGGGCACCCGTGAAGCGGGCCACATCCCCCGCCTTCGCCGCGCCCGCCAGGGCCGTGACCATGTCGCAGAACCGGTCCAGCTCGGCCTTCGACTCCGTCTCCGTCGGCTCGATCAGCATGGCCCCGTGCACCACCAGCGGGAAGTACATGGTCATGGGATGGAAGCCCTCGTCGATCATGGCCTTGGCGAAGTCCAGGGTGGTCACGCCAGTCCCCTCCAGCCAGCGGTCGTCGAACAGCGCCTCGTGCATGCACGGCCCGTCGGGGAAGGCCGGGGTCATCACAGCGGACAGGCGCGCCTTCACGTAGTTGGCGTTCAGCACCGCATCCTCCGCCACCTGCCGAAGGCCATCGGCCCCGTGGCTGAGCATGTAGGCATAGGCCCGGACGAACATGCCCATCTGGCCGTTGAAGGCACACATGCGGCCGAAGGCCAGGGCGTCTTCCTCCACCAGCTCGAAGCCGCCGGGACCGTGGGTCACGTAGGGCGTCGGCGCATAGGGGGCGAGCGCCTCCGACAGCACCACCGGCCCCGCCCCCGGACCCCCGCCCCCGTGGGGGGTGGAGAAGGTCTTGTGCAGGTTGATGTGCATGGCATCGACGCCCAGGTCGCCGGGGCGCACCCGGCCGACAATGGCGTTGAAGTTGGCCCCGTCGCAGTAGAAGAACGCCCCGGCCGCATGGGTCAGCCGGGCGATCTCCCGGATGTCCCGCTCGAACAGGCCGCAGGTGTTCGGATTGGTGACCATGATCGCCGCCACGTGGGAGCCGAGCTTGGCTTCGAGGTCCGCGAGGTCCACCCGCCCGTCGACGGTCTGGGCGATCTCCTGCACTTGGTAGCCGACAAAGGCCGCCGTGGCCGGATTGGTGCCGTGCGCGGAGGTGGGCACCAGCACCGTGGTCCGGGCCGCGTCCCCCCGGGCCCGGTGCGCCGCCTGGATGGCCAGGATGCCGCACAGCTCCCCGTGTGCGCCGGCCTTGGGGGTCATGGCCACCGCGGGCAGGCCGGTGAGGGTCTTCAGCCAGTGGGCCAGCTCGTCGATCAGCTGCAGCGCCCCCTGCACGGTGGAGACCGGCTGCAGGGGATGCAGGTCTGCAAAGCCCGGCAGGCGGGCCATCTTCTCGTTCAGCCGGGGATTGTGCTTCATGGTGCACGAGCCCAGGGGATAGAGCGCCAGGTCGATGGCGTGGTTCTGCTGGCTGAGTCGCACGTAGTGCCGCACCGTTTCCGGTTCGGACAGACCCGGCAGGCCGATGGGTTCGGCCCGGACCAGATCGCCCAGGTCATCGGCCCCGAGGGCATCGGGCACCGGCGGCAGGTCGACACCGGTCTTGTCCCAGCCCCCCAGCTCGAAGATCAGCGGCTCGTGCTGCAGCAGGCCCTCGCCCCCGGTGAGGGTGGCATGGGCGTCGGTGGAGACGGTGGCATCAGGCCGGGTCGGGCGGCCGGTGGACAGCATGCTCATGGGGCCAGCACCTTGGAAATCGCACGGGACAGGATCTGGATGTCGGTATCGAGGGTGGTCTCGGTGGCGGCCAGCAGCAGGATGTCGTCCATGCCCGCCTCCGGGGCCAGGCGGGACAGGGGCACCCCCGCCAGGATGCCGTTGCCCGCCAGGGTCTCCACCAGGTCGGCGGCATTGCCCGGGACGCGGACAGCGATCTCGTTGAAGAACCGGGGAGTCAGCACCTCCACCCCCGGAAGGGCCGCCATCGCCGCCTTCAGGGTGCGGGCGCGGGCGTGGTTCAGGGCCGCCAGCTGCCGAAGTCCCGTTTCACCCAGCAGACTCATGTGAATGGAAAAGGCCAGCGCGCACAGGCCGGAATTGGTGCAGATGTTGGAGGTCGCCTTGTCCCGCCGGATATGCTGCTCCCGCGTCGACAGGGTGAGCACGAAGCCCCGGCGGCCCTCGGCGTCCACGGTCTCGCCGCACAGCCGCCCCGGGGCCTGGCGCAGGTGCTTTTCCCGCACGGCGAACAGACCCACATAGGGCCCGCCGAAGTTCAGGCCGTTGCCGATCGACTGGCCCTCGGCGGCGACGATGTCCGCCCCCATGGCTCCCGGGGACTTCAGAAGACCGAAGGACACGGCTTCCGTCGTCACCACGATCATCAGGGCCCCGGCGGCCCGCGCCGCCTCGCCGATCTTCGTCACGTCCGTGGCCGTGCCGAACAGGTTGGGCGTCTGCACCACCACGCAGGCGGTATCGGCGTCCAGCGCGCCCAGCACTTCAGCCTCGGCATCCACCGCCATCGGCAGTGCTTCCACCGTCAGCCCCGCGGCCTCGGCCATGGTGCGGACCGTGGCGGCATAGTGGGGATGCAGGCCGGGGGACAGCACCGCCCGGGTCCGCCGGGTGATGCGGGCCGCCATCATCACCGCCTCCGCCGTGGCGGTGGAGCCGTCATAGAGGGAGGCATTGGCCACCTCCATCCCCGTCAGCCGCGCCACCTGGGTCTGGAACTCGAACAGCACCTGCAGCGTGCCCTGGGCGATTTCTGGCTGGTAGGGGGTATAGCTGGTCAGGAACTCCGACCGCTGGATCAGGTGGTCCACCGTGGCGGGCACGTGGTGGCGATAGGCCCCGGCCCCGCAGAAGAACGGCCCCTCCCCCGCCGTGCGGTTGCGCCGGGCGAGGCGGGAGAGGTGGCGTTCCACCTCCAGCTCGCCCTGCACATGGGGCAGGTCCACCGGGCCGGGCAGGCGGGCCTCGGCGGGCACATCGACGAACAGGGCGTCGATGTCCGGGGCACCGATCACGGCCAGCATCTGCGACCGGTCGTCAGGGGTCAGGGGCAGGTAGCGCATGGGTCAGAGGCTCTGCAGGAAGGCTTCATAGGCGGGGCGATCCATCAGACCGGTGATCTCGGCCGGATCGGCGAGCTTCACCCGGGCGAACCAGGCGAGCTTCTCTGGCGACTGGTTCACCGTCTCGGGGTTGCCGGTCAGGCCGTCATTGGCGGCGATCACCTCGCCGGAGATGGGGGAATATACGTCGGAGGCCGCCTTCACGCTCTCCACCACCGCCAGGCTGTCGCCGGGCTTCAGCACCTTGCCCACCTCGGGCAACTCGACGAACACCACGTCCCCCAGCTGCTCGGCGGCATAGTTGGTGATGCCGACGGTGGCAATGTCCCCGTCGAGTTCGATCCACTCGTGATCCTTGGTGAAATGCATGGAAGAGCCTCCTCAGGCCTTGCGGACATAGCGATGGGGAACAAAGGGCATGGCCACCACCTCGGCGGGCTGGCTGCGGCCGCGGACGATGACCTGAAGGGAGGTACCGACTGCCGACAGGGACGGCGGAACAAAGCCCATGGCGATGGGAAAGCCGAGGCTCGGCGACGGCCCGCCGGAGGTGACCCGGCCGACCACGGCACCCGTGGCATCGGCGATTTCCGCCCCCTCCCGGGCCGGGGCACCGGACAGCACGCGCAGGCCGACGCGGATCCGCGCGGGTCCGTGCGACAGCTCCCGCGCCAGGCGCTCGGCCCCGCGCAGGTCGCCACAGGCGCGGCGTCGCTTCGCTACAGCAAAGGCAAGGCCCGCTTCCACCGGCGAGACGGTCTCGTCCGCGTCGTGGCCGTAGAGGGGCAGACCCGCCTCCAGCCGCAGGCTGTCCCGGGCGCCCAGCCCCACCGGCCGCACCCGCGTGTCGGCGATCAGCAGGTCCCAGACCTCGAGGGCCTGGGCCGACGGGATCAGGATCTCGTAGCCGTCCTCGCCGCTGTAGCCGGAGCGGGAGATGACAAAGCCCTCGCCCTTCCGGTCGAAGCGGCGGAAGGTCATGAAGGACAGGTCAGCGGCCTCGGGGAAAAGGGTTGCCAGCACGGACTCGGCCGCAGGGCCCTGCAGGGCCACCAGCGCGCGGTCGTCGGCGCGGGTGAGCGTGGCCCGGCCCTCCGCTGCGGCCGCGATCAGGGCAAAGTCGTTGTCCTTTGTCCCGGCATTGACGACGATATAGAGCCTGCCCTGCCGGTCCGGCAGCCGCGGGCGGCCGACCATCAGGTCGTCGATCATGCCGCCGGTCTCGTTCAGCAGCACGGTGTAGCGCAGCTGCCCCGGCTTCAGCCCGGCAATGTCGCCGCTGATCAGCGGCTCGATCAGGGCCGAGATGGCGGCGTGGTCTGCATCCGGATCGCCGCTGGGTGCATTCAGGGTCAGGAAACCCGGGCCCATGTGGCTGACGTCGAACAGCCCGGCCTGGTCGCGGGTCCACCGGTGCTCCGCCAGCACGCCGTCGGGATACTGCACGGGCATGTCATAGCCGCCGAACGGCGTCATCCGCGCACCCAGGGCCAGATGCGCCGGGTGCAGGACGGTCATTCGCAGCAAGTCGGATTCGGACATTCCAGGACCCCGGACAGGACAGAAGGCGCTTCGGATTCCGGGCGGTCTTGCCACCCGGTCTGGTCGCGCCCCCGCTGTCCATGGGCCTGAGAGATTCCGGCTGTTGTCCCGGTGGGACGCGGCCTTGCTCCTTCGGCGAGGGCGGCCTTTCGGCTGTCCTGCTTTCCAGCGTTTGTCGTGCTGCGCGGTCCGTGGGCCTGAGCGTTTCCGGGGCGGTTGCGCCTTCGGCGCTGACGGCATTCAGTTGAATGAATCCGCCAGACTCTCCCGCGTAGCGCGACCTAACTGCGGGATCGTGGGGACCCTGTCAACCGTCCCGCAGAAGAGAATTTCGGATCATTGCGGCCTGCCTCCGGATTGGGCAGACACGGTTGGGTGACTTGACTTGCGCCGCGCGGACTGACAGTCCGGCGCACCACTCCGTGCGGGAAGGCCTTGATGCGACATCAGATCACCGGCACTGGCATCGTCCTCGCCCTGTGCATGAGCCTGGCGACCGGCGCAGCCCGGGCCGAGACCGCCTGCACCGCGGCAGACGCCACGGCCGCCCAGCTGAAATCTCCGTTGATCAAGTCCAATGACGACGCGATCCAGCTCTCCAAGGAATATTTCCGCATGGCCACGGACCAGCGGGACATGTTCGACAAGCGCAAGTACGGCTTCGACGTCGCCCGCAACGGCGAGGTCTGGACCGCGAGCCTGATCTTCATGCGCCGCCCCCGCTATCCCTGGGACGAGTGGAAGCGCCGGGGGCGGGTCGGCAAGGTCACCCTGTGCGGCTATGACGGCCGCCTGATCGGGTTCGAGGCGAGCTACTGAGGCGGCCCTGTCCTTCGAGGCGGGCCAGATGGCCCACCCCGAAGGCCGAAAGACCTAGAAGTGGTGGGCGAGGCTCAGGCCCCAGTTGTCGGCGTCACCGCCCCGGTGGTCATAGCTCTTGCGGGTGTAGTCTGCCCGGACGTCCAGCGCCGGGGTGACCTTGTAGACGGCCCCCACGCCATAGTTCAGGCTGACCAGGTCCGGCTTGACCTCAAGTCCGCTCACCGTCCGGCTGAAGCGGTTCTCGCCCACCCCGACCCGGGCAAACAGGTTGACATTCGAACTGACCGGCACCGATCCGACGCCATAGGCCGCGGCCGCATAGTTCAGGCGCTCCTGCGCGTCCGGTCCCAGCTTGGGAGCATGGTCCTTCGCCAGACCGTCGCTCAGCTCCAGCTCGGCGGCGATGTGCGGGGTGATCCGGGTGCCGATCCGGGCATCGACGGACCCGAGACGGGCCCCGTCGATCCGGGTCTGGCTGGCCCCGAGGGACCCGTACCACGACGTGGACGACGCATCGTCCGCAGGTACGGGGTCGGCGAAGGCCGGAGCCGCCAGGGTCAGGCCGGTCACGGCGACGGCGGCGAGGGCGCAGGATGTAACGGGATGGATTTTCATGGAACCTCCACTGGCGCCAACAGGGCGCGGGAGAGGAGGATCGTCCGGCGGCAGGGCGGTTCCGCGACCCCGGCTGGGTCATTCTATGGCAGACATGTCCAAACTCGGCAAAACCGCCCCAATCCCTGCAGCCGCGACACAAACCCGCCTGTTTTCAACAACCTGCGGACTTTCAGGCGTGTCCCGCCGCCGCTGACAGGCGGTCGGCCGAAATGCCCAGGCGGGCCAGCGCCCGGTTCCACTTGGTGTCATGGGCGTCGTCGAAGACGATGTCCGCCTCGACCTCTGCTGTCAGCCAGACATTCTGGGCCAGCTCTCCCTCGAGCTGACCGGGGGCCCAGGACGCACAGCCCAGCACCAGCCGGGACCGGTGCGGACGCCGGTCCGAATCGGTGAGGGCGTCGAGCACCTCGCGGGTGGCGGTCATGGAGATGCCGGAGCCGATCGGCAGGGTGGAATCGAGTGTCTCGTAATCGTCCGTATGCAGGACGAAGCCCCGTTCCCGCTCCACCGGGCCGCCGGAGAGAACGTCCTGGTCGGGGGCCGCTTCCGCCCCGTCGACACCCAGCTTGCCCATCACGCTGCGCAGGGTGACCCCGTCCAGCGGGCGGTTCACTGTCACGCCCATGGCCTGATCTGCCGCATGAACGCACATCAGGATCACGGCCCGCTCGAATCGCGGGTCGCCGATGCCGGGCATGGCGATCAGCAGCTTGCCCGCCAGTCCCTCGAACCAGCCAAGGCCGGGGCCGGCCCTGCTGTCATCGGGGACGGGCCCGCGGCCCGGAGCAGACGTGGGATCGCCAGTGGAACTCATGTGCGGCAGGATCATTCGGTCCCGCCGCCATGGCAAGGGGCGATGACGGCACTTTGATCGCCTGTCCCGCCCCTGCGCACCCCTTGCACAGGTTGCACCTCCGGCCATATGTCCAGATGCACCCCGCGCCCCGGGCGCGTTCAAGGAGACCCTTCCATGACCATCAAAGTCGGCGACCGCCTGCCGCAGGCCACCTTCATGACCATGACCGCCGAGGGCCCGCGCCCGGTCAGCTCCGACGACATCTTCAAGGGTGCCAAGGTGGCCCTGCTGGCCCTGCCGGGGGCCTTCACCCCCACCTGCTCGGCGCGGCACCTGCCGGGCTACAAGGACCGGGTGGCCGACTTCAAGGCCAAGGGCGTGTCCAAGATCGTCTGCGTCTCCGTCAACGACGTGTTCGTGATGGGGGCCTGGGCCAAGGACCAGGGCATCACCGACGAGGTGATCCTGCTGGCCGACGGCAATGCCGACTTCACCCGCGCCGTCGGCCTGGAGTTCGACGGCGCCAAGTTCGGCATGGGCGTGCGCTCGCAGCGCTACTCCATGGTCGTCAATGACGGCGTGGTGGAAAAACTGAACGTCGAGGAAGGCGGAGAGTTCAAGGTCAGCGCCGCCGACTACATGCTGGAACAACTCTAGACGCCTGCGTTGGTCGAGACGGGTCTACGGCCCGTCTCGAGCGATGCCGGGACCGGCCGCGTCCTGCAGTGCGGCCAGAAGGACGGTCAGGTCCGGGATCACGCCGGCGCACAGGGCCCGCATCTCGTCCGTGGCCGGCAGCAGGTCGGGGACCATGATGGTGCGCATCCCCGACGCGGCGGCGGACCGCACGCCGGTATGGCTGTCCTCCACGGCGACGCAGTGCGCCACCGCGACGCCGAGGCCCGCCGCCGCCGCCAGATAACTCTCCGGGTGCGGCTTGCCGTGGGTGACGTCGGTGCGGGTCACCACATGATCCATCAGATCAAGCAGTCCCGCCTGCTCCAGCCGCCGCAGCGCGATCACCCTCCGGGTCGAGGTGGCCAGCCCCACGCCGATCCGCCGCGCCCGAAGGTCCTGCAGCAGCTCCAGGGCCCCCGGCTTCAGGGGTGCCGCCGTCCGCCCGGGCGCTTCGAACCAGGCGTGTACCGCGTCTCGGAACGCCGCCGTGTCAAACGCCTCCCCGTGAGCGGCCCGCAGCAGCCGATCGCCCACCTCCCCCGGCTGGCCGATCAGGGACAGGTGCAGGGCGTCGTCCATCGCCACCCCCATCCGGGCGGAGACCTCGACCATGGCGTCGCGATAGACTGCCTCGGTGTCCAGCAGGGTGCCGTCCATGTCGAACACCACCGCCGCCAACGGTCCTTCCAGCCGGAAGGGCACCGGCACCCTCAGGCCCCCAGCGCCGCGGGCGTCGCCGCGGCCAGGTCCAGCGCCCCCATGGCCACCGCCGCCTCCTGTCCGGGCACGGTGGCCAGCACCTGCTCCGCATAGACCCGGGCCAGGCCGATGCGGGTCCGCCACAGGTCCCGGTCGCCCTCCCCCGCCGTCCGCCGCGCGGACGCGATGAGGGCCCCGCGGCACAGCATCCAGCCACCGGTCAGGTCCCCCATCAGCCTGAGATAGGCGCTGGCGCCGGCCAGGGCATCCGGCTGGGCATGGCCCTTGCGCTCCATCAGCCAGGCCGACGCCCGCTCCGCCGCATCGGCTGCGTCGGCCAGACGGCGACCGGGGGCGTGCAGCCATTCGTCCGCATGCGAAATGAGGGCCTCCGCCGTCGGACGGATGTCCGCCAGCAGCGCCCGCACTGCCTCGCCCCCCGCCAGACCGAGCTTGCGACCCATCAGGTCGATGGCCTGGATGCCGTTGGTGCCCTCGTAGATCGGGGTGATGCGGGCATCGCGATAGTGCTGGGCGGCCCCGGTCTCCTCGACGAAACCCATGCCCCCGTGCAGCTGCAGGGCCATGGAGGCCACCTCCACCCCCATGTCGGTGGACCAGGCCTTGGCGATGGGCACCAGCAGCTCCTGTCGCAGGCGGGCGGCGTCCCGCTCCCCCTCGTCGGCGGCGTGCTCGGCCAGGTCCGCAGCCACGCCCGTGGCGAGGCAGATGGCCCGCCCGGCCTCGATCTTCGCCTTCATGATCATCAAAGACCGGCGGACATCGGGATGGTCGAAGATCAGGCCGGGGGCCTCGTTGGAAAACACCGCCCGCCCCTGCCGCCGGTCCAGGGTGTAGTGCAGCGCCTGCTGGTAGGCCCGCTCCGCAATCGCGACGCCCTGCATGCCCACGTTCAGCCGTGCGGCGTTCATCATGGTGAACATGTGGGCGAGGCCCTGGTTGGTCTGCCCGACCAGTTCCCCCCGGGCCCCTTCGAACAGCATGGTGCAGGTGGGCGAGGCGTGGATGCCCAGCTTGTGCTCGATCCCGCCGGGACGCAGGTCATTGGCGACACCGGGGCGTCCTTCCGTATCCGGAAGAAACTTCGGCACCAGGAACAGGGAGATGCCCCGCACGCCCTCCGGCGCGCCGGGCAGGCGGGCCAGCACCAGATGGACGATGTTCTCGGCCACGTCATGGTCGCCCCAGGTGATGTAGATCTTCTGGCCAGTGATCCGGTAGGTGCCGTCCTCGGACGGTTCTGCCGTCGCCCGGACCAGGGACAGGTCAGAGCCCGCCTGCGGCTCCGTGAGGTTCATGGTGCCGGTCCAGTCTCCCGAAATCATGCGGGGCAGGTAGAGGGCCTTCTGCGCCGGTGTTCCGTGGGCGGACAGGGCCTCGATCGCCCCTTGCGTCAACAGCGGGCACAGGCCGAAGGCCATGTTGGCGGCGTGGATCATCTCGAACACGGCCAGCTCCAGGGCCTTGGGCAGGCCCTGCCCCCCATGCGCCGGATCGGCGGCCAGGCCGTTCCAGCCCCCTTGCGCGAACTGGCGGTAGGCGTCGGCGAACCCGGGGGCCGCGATCACCTGACCGTTCTCGAACCGGGCACCCAGCTTGTCCCCGGTCCGGTTGAGGGGCGCAAGAACCCCGTCGGCCAGGTCGGCAGCCCCCTGGAGGATCGCACCCATCACCTCGGCATCATAGTCGGGGAAGGCCCCGGTGGCCGTCAGACGGTCGATCCCCGCCAGCTCGGTCAGGGCGAAGGCCAGATCGCGGACGGGGGCGGCATAGGGCATGGATACCTCGGGACACAGGCCGCGGGGGCGGCGAGACTGCGCTGTCTTAGCCCTGCCCGATCAAGACGCCAACCGATCGGCGGCGACCCCTCGCCTCGGGACCGCGCCGGGTGTAGAGGCAGGGTCCCGGAGACCTTGCGCCCCTCATGACACGCCCCCCAGCCACGCCCGACCCTGACCCGCACGCGGTCGCGGCTGCCGCCCGGGCCCTCGGGGCCGGTCAGCTGGTGATCCTGCCCACGGAGACGGTGTATGGGCTGGCCGCGGACGCCGCCAACCCGGATGCCGTGGCCGCCATCTTCGAGGCCAAGGGCCGGCCGCGCTTCAACCCCCTCATCGCCCATGTGGCGGACCTGGCCGCCGCCCGGCGGATCGCCGTGCTGGACGACCGGGCCGAGCAACTGGCCGCTGCCTTCTGGCCCGGCCCCCTGACCCTCGTCCTGCCGGTCCGTGAAGGGGCCGGGGTCTGCGACCTGGCCCGGGCCGGGCTCGACACGGTGGCCGTGCGGGTCCCGGCCCATCCGGTCATCCGCGCGGTGCTGCAGGCCTTCGGCGGCGCGGTGGCGGCCCCCTCCGCCAACCGGTCCGGTCGGCCCAGCCCCACGACCCTGGCCGATGCCGTTTCGGAAACCGGAGCGGCGGCGGCGCTGGCCCTGAACGGCGGTGCCTGTGACGTGGGGGTGGAGTCCACGGTGGTCGGACTGCTGGAGGGCCCGCCCCAGTGGCTGCGGGCCGGGGGACTCGAGCGGGCGCGGATCGAGGCCCTGATCGGCCCTCTGGCCGAGGCCGGGGCCGATGCCCGCCGCACGCCGGGACGCCTGGTGGCTCACTACGCCCCGGATGCGCCGGTCCGCATCAACGCGTCGGCGGCCCGACCCGGTGAAGTGTATCTGAGCTTCGGCACCGGCCCGGAAACTGCGTCGGACCGCCTGAGCCTGAGCGAGACCGGCGATGTCCGCGAGGCGGCCCAGCGGCTGTTCCGCCTGCTCCGCGCCGCCGACCGCCGGGCACCGACGGCCATCGCCGTGGCCCCGATCCCCGATACGGGACTGGGCGAGGCGATCAACGACCGCCTATCGCGGGCTGCGGGCAAGGTGGGGTAGGTGGGCGCGCCGTGCCCGGCTACCGCCGTCCCTCGTCCAGGGCAACCTGCTCGGACGCGCCGAACAGGCGGAAGGCGAGGATCGTATGGGTATCGCGGATCCCGGCGATCTTGTGCAGCTTGAAGTTCACGAACTCGCCGATGCTCTGGTCCTCGGCCAGGTAGAACTTGGCCATCAGGTCATAGTCCCCGCTGGTGGAATAGACCTCCGAGGTCTCCTCCAGCGTGTCGATCAGGGCGTCGGCCACCTCATAGGCCCGGCCCAGCTCGCACTTGATCTGCACATAGAGCGGCTTCATCCGACGTCCTCCTGCCCCCCGTCCAGGGTCCGCAACACCGCCCGGACCGGACTGGCGTCCGCTCCGGCCAGCTTCAACGGAAGGGCGATCAGTTCGTAGCGGCCTTCGGCCACATCGTCGAGCACCAGACCCTCGAGAATCGCGAGGCCCCGGTGGGCCACGGCATGATGGGCCGGCAGCTCCTTGGAGGTTTCCGGGTCCAGGGAGGGGGCGTCGACGCCGATCAGCAGCCCCCCCTGCCCCGCCAGAAGGTCGATCAGCTCTGGCGACGGGGTGGCGAAGGCCTCCGGCCACCGGTCGTGGGGAAACCGGGCAAAGGTCCGCAGGATCAGCCGCACCGTGTCCGGGAACAGGCGCCCGGCCAGGTCCGCAGGTGTGATCCGCCGCACGCCGCACGCGGTGACGTCGATCACCTGGGCCGGCCCCAGATACGGCAGCAGCCCGACGGCCGCCATGTCGGCGCCGCCGGCGTCATAGTGCAGCGGCGCATCGGCGTGGGCCCCCGTATGGGTGGACAAGGTCAGCCGACTGACATTCACCGGACAGTCTTCGGACAGGGCCCAGGTCCGCTCGGCGGAAAAGGCGGTGTCGCCGGGCCAGACGGGAAGGGCGGGATGCAGGGTCTGGCTGATGTCGATCAGGTGCCGGGTCATGGGTCGCCTCAGGTCACGGCCTGACGGACGGCGAAGCGCGGGTCCCGCCAGCTTTCCGTCTGCATGATCCGGACCAGCGTCTCCACGGCGTCGAACACGTCCGCATGCGACAGATAGAGCGGCGTGAACCCGAAGCGCAGACGGTCTGGCGCGCGGAAGTCCCCGATCACTCCCGCCGCGATCAGGGCCGCCATGATGGCGTAGCCGTCCGGATGGGCGAGGCTGACGTGACTGGCGCGATCCGCGGCATTCCGTGGACTGACCAGCTCGAACAAACCCGGCAGCCGGGCCTCCAGCAGATCGAGGAACAGGCTGGACAGGGACATGGACTTGGTGCGCACCGCCGCCATCTCCACCCCGTCGAAGGTGGCGATGCCGCAATCGAGCGCCGTCATCGCCAGCACCGACGGCGTCCCGCACAGCATCCGGGCAATGCCCTCCGCCGGCTGATAGTCATCGACGAAGGCAAAGGGTGCCGCATGACCCATCCAGCCGGACAGGGGCTGGCGAAGGTCCGCCTGGTGGCGGCGGGCCACATAGGCGAAGGCCGGTGCGCCGGGTCCGCCGTTCAGGTACTTGTAGCCGCAGCCCACGGCCAGATCCGCTCCGGCCGCCGACAGGTCCACGGGCACCGCGCCCGTGGAATGGCTGAGGTCCCACAGGGTCAGGGCTCCCACGGCATGGGCCCGCGCGGTCATGCCGGCCATGTCGAACATCTCGCCGGATGTATAGTGCACATGGGTCAGCACCAGCACGGCGACGGTGTCGTCCAGGGCATCCGCGATCCGGTCCCGCGGGACGCATTTCAGCTCCACCGCCCCGCCGAGTTGCTGGCAGAGCCCCTGCAGCATGTAGAGGTCGGTGGGGAAATTGCCCGGCTCGGACAGGATCACCCGGCGACCCGGCCGCAGGGCGACGGCGGCGCTGGCCAGCTTGAACAGGTTGACGGAGGTGGAGTCGGTCACCGCCACCTCGTCCGCCCCGGCGCCGATCAGACGGGCGATCCGGGTGCCGATCCGCAAGGGGGCGTCGATCCATCCGGCGGTGTTCCACGAGCGGATCAGGCCCTGCCCCCAGGCCACCTGCACCTGTTGCGCCAAGGCATCCGCTGTCGCCCGCGGCAGGGGGCCGAGGGAATTGCCGTCCAGATAGATCACGCCCGGCGGGAGGGCGAACCGGACCCGGGCAAAGGCCAGAGGGTCGCTGCGATCCATCGCCTCGCAGGCTTCGCGGGTCAGGACCGCGGTCACGGCGCGGAACTCAGCGCCAGGAGGGCGAAGCTCGCCAGCCAGTGCTCTCCCATATAGTCCCCGGCCACGTGGTCGAGGGCCGCGGCCAGGTGCCGGGTGCGGGCGTCCATCAGGGGCTCGTAGGCGGAGTGTTCGTCCGTCAGGATCGCGGCGATCTTGCCGAAGGCCCAGGCCCGGGACAGGTTCAGGCCGTCGAGATGGGCGATCTTGCCGTCGGTCCGGTCACTGACTCGGACAGGCTCGAACAGGGTAGCCGGACGCTCGTCCTCCGCGTCCGGCAGGAAGCCGTCGAACCATTCGGCGAAATCCTCCGCCACGATGAGGTCCGCCATCAGGGCGGCTTCGGTGAGGGCTGGCGACAGGAAGGCATCCCCGTCCGGCTCCCAGGCCTGGCAGGCCTCGTCCTCCCCGTACCAGGCGGTGGCGGTCTCGAACACCAGGTCCCACAGGGCCTGGTCGCCGCAGGTCCGGGCATAGTCGAGGGCCAGGATCAGGGCAAAGGCAGTGTTGGAATGCACCCCTGCCCGCACGGGATACTCCGCCTTCGGAAGATAGCGCATGAACCGGTCGGCAAAGGCCTCGCCCAAGGGCCGCACCGCCCCGTGCCAGCGGCGGCCGTCCGCCGTGGTGTGCCGCGCCAGTTCGGCGGTCAGGGCGAGCGCCCAGGCCCAGCCGTAAGGACGCTCGAAGCCCGCCGATGACGGCCGGGCCAGATAGGCCACCTCCGCCGCGATCTTCTGCGGAGTGAGTTGTGCGTCGAACAGGGCCTGGATCGCCGGGGCCGAGGCCCCCTTCGGGTAGAGGCGCAGGACCCGCGCGAGCAGCCAGTAGCCGTGGACGCAGCTATGCCAGTCAAAGCTTCCGTGAAAGACCGGGTGCAGGTGGGACGGGGTCTGCGCATCCGCGTCACCGGTCAGGACGTGGTCGAGCTTGTGCGGATATTCCCGCGTCACATGCCCGAGCGCCAGGGCGGCGAAGCGGTCCGCCAGAGCCTGCGTCAGTTTGGGTTGCGTCATGGTTTCGGGAACACCAGAAAATACATGAGCGCCGTGTTGCCGGCGAGCAGAAGCGCCGCCGTGGGGGCCTGGGCGCGGATCACCCCGTAACGATCTCGTAGCTGAAGTAGGGCCGCCGGCACCAGATTGAAATTGGCGGCCATGGGCGTGACCAGGGTGCCGCAGAAGCCGGACAGCATGCCGATGGCCCCCATCACCGCCGGGTCCCCGTGATACCGGCCGACAATCAGCGGCAGCCCGATCCCGGCGGTCATCACCGGGAAGGCGGCAAAGGCGTTGCCCATCACGACGGTGAAGAGTGCCATGCCCAGGCAATAGACCAGCACGACGGAAAAGCGGTCGGGACTGGGCAGGGCCGCGGCTGCCAGATGGCTCACCGCCGTTCCCACACCGGACAGGGCAAACACCGCGCCCAGCGCCGCCAGCAACTGCGGCAGAAGCGCGGCCCAGCCCACGGCCTGCATCAGGCCCCGGGCCGACTGGACGGGATCGGTGAGCGGACGGCGCAGCAGGCTCATGGCGAGACCCAGTGCGACCAGCACGCCCAGCGCGAGGCCGGCCATGGCCGGCAGGCTCTTGGCCACGGGGGACAGGAGCGGCGCACCACCGACGCGGATCTGCGGCAGGACCAGGCTGGCGGCCATGGCCACCACGGGAATGGTCAGGGCAGGAACGAACAGCTTCCAGGCCGGGGCGGGCTGATAATCCGTCCTCGGTCCCCGGTCGCTCTCCGTCCCGTCCAGCGCGCCCCCCGCCGCCAGTGCGACCAGCCCCAGCACCAGAGCCCCGTTGGCCGCGTCTCCCAGTTGGCCGCCCAGCAGGAAGCTGACGGCCAGCAGGAAGTAGAAGCCGGCGCGGACCAGCCCCCGGCGCTCCTGCGGGTCCAGCCCCACGGCGAGCGCGACGCCCATGAACAGTAGCCCCGCAAGGGCATAGACGGCATCGAGGGTGATCATGGGTCGGCCCGCCGCAACCGGCGGTCCAGCCGCAGCAGCCGGACACCATGGATCAGCAGGGCCAGTCCCGCCGTGGGCAGGGCCCACAGGGAGATGGACAGGGGCGACACCTCGTGTCCGCCGCCGGCCAGCACCCCCCGGATCAGCAGCACGGACCCGAAGGCGATGAAGATGTCCTCACCGAAGAACACCGCGACATTGTCCGAGGCCGCCGCATGGGCGCGAACGAGGTCCCGCTGGTCCGGCGTGAGGCGAGGCTGGGCCTGGGCGTCTCCGGCTGCCTCGGCCATGGGCGCGATCAGCGGCCGGACCATCTGCGCCTGTCCGCCCAGGGCCGTCAGGCCGAGCGCGGCAGTGATCTGTCGCAGGACGAAATAGGACAACAGCAGCTGGCCTACGCTCAGGAGCCCGCCGCCGGGCCTCCGGAAACGCGCGACCGCCTCCCGCGCCCGGTCGCGCAGGCCGGCCCGCTCCAGCACGCCGACCACGGGCGTCACCAGCCAGATCAGGCTCACATAGCGGTTGTCGTTGAAGGCCTTGCCCAGCGCGCTCAGCACCTGAAGGGGCGACAGTCCCGCCGCCAGACCCGTGGCAAAGGCTGCGGCCGCGACCACGGCCAGGGGATTCAGCCGGACCATGAAGCCGACCACCAGCACCCCGACCCCGATCAGCGGCAGCAGGTCCGTTCCATGGGCGTGCATGGCCTAGTCCCTCTGTCCGCGAAGGTCCGCCGGGCCAAAGCCGCCGCCTCCGGGCGTCAGCACCCGGACCCGGTCGCCGGGCTCGACCGTCGTCGCTTCCGCCGAGCCCAGGCGCTGGACCGTGCCATCCGTGCGCAGCACCTCCGTCACCCCCGGGGCCGCCGCCGCTCCGCCCGCCAGCCCGAAGGGCGGCACACGGCGCCGGTTCGACAGGATGGCCACGGTCATCGGTTCACGGAACATCAGCTCCCGCACGACCCCGTCGCCCCCATGCCAGCGCCCGGCCCCGCCGGAGCCGCGGCGAATGGCGAACTGTTCCAGCACCACGGGAAAGCGGCTTTCCAGGACTTCCGGATCGGTCAGGCGGGAATTGGTCATGTGGGTCTGTACGGCACTGGCCCCGTCAAAGCCGTCGCCCGCTCCGGCCCCGCCGCAGATGGTCTCGTAGTACTGCCGCCGGTCATCCCCGAAGGTCAGGTTGTTCATGGTTCCCTGACTGGCGGCCAGGGCCCCGAGGGCCCCGTAGAGGGCATCGGTGATGGCCTGGCTGGTCTCCACATTGCCGGCCACCACGGCCGCGGGATAGGTCGGATTGAGCATGGACCCCGGCGGCGCGATCAGGGTGATCGGCACCATGCAGCCGTCGTTCAGCGGGATGTCGTCATCGATCAGGGTGCGGAAGACATAGAGGACCGCCGCGCGGCATACGGACCATGGTGCGTTGAAGTTGTTCGGCCGCTGGGGGCTGGAACCGGTGAAGTCCACCACGCAGCTGCGCGCCGCCCGGTCCACGGTGACGCGGACGGCGATGACGGCCCCGTCGTCCATGTCCAGCCGGAAGTCCCCGTCCTCGAGCCCGTCGATCACCCGGCGAACGGCCTCGGCGGCATTGGCCTTCACGTGGTCCATATAGGCCTCGACCACGTCCCGGCCCTGGGCCTGCATCAGCGCGTTCACCGCCGCCCCGCCGGCGATGCAGGCAGCCACCTGGGCCTTGAGATCGGCGATGTTCTGGTCGGGATTGCGCGCGGGCCAGTCCCCCGTGGCCAGCAGGCACCGCACCTCGTCCTCGAGGAAGCGGCCGTCGCGGACCAGCAGGACATTGTCGATCAGCACACCCTCCTCCTCCACCGTCCGGCTCATGGGGGGCATGGAGCCCGGCGTGATCCCGCCGATGTCCGCATGGTGGCCCCGGGCCGCGACAAAGGCGATCCGCACACCGGCGGCATCGAAGACCGGCATGATCACGGTCACGTCCGGCAGATGCGTCCCGCCATTGTAGGGCGCGTTCAGCATGTAGACGTCCCCCGGCTGCATGCCGCGTCCGTCGGTCTGCCGCGCCGCCGTCACCGCCCGGACGCTGTCCCCCATGGAGCCCAGATGCACAGGCATGTGCGGCGCATTGGCGATCAGGGCCCCGTCCCGGTCGAACAGGGCGCAGGAGAAGTCCAGCCGCTCCTTGATGTTCACGGAATAGGCCGTGTTCTGCAGGGTCACGCCCATCTGCTCGGCAATGGTCATGAACAGGTTGTTGAACAGCTCCAGGCGCACCGGGTCGAGACGGGTGTCCCCCCGGGCCCGCACCGTCGCTGCATGGTGGGTCAGGATCAGGGACCGGCCGGCATCCATGGTCGCGCGCCAGCCGGGCTCCACCACGGTGGTCGCCGTGGCCTCCCGCAGGATGGCGGGCCCGTCCATGGACATGCCCGGCCGGAGCCCGTCCCGGTCATGGACCGGCGTCAGCCGGGTCTCCCCGGCGAACCGGACCTCCACCTGGCGCAGGGGGGGCGGCGGGGCAAGCGGGGTCAGGTCCGTCGCGGCGACGGGCACGTCCCGGGGTGCCACGGCCACGGCCTCTGCCGCGAGGGTCTCCACCACCAGCGGGCGGTCGGGGGCGATGAAGCCGAACTGGCGATGATGCGCCGCCTCGAAGCTGGCCTGGAGGGTCGCAGCCCCGTCAAAGGGCAGGATCAGGGGCGTGTCGGCCCCGGCATATTTCACATGGGCGGTCAGGCGGATCTCCACCACCGCGTCCCCCACGGCCCGGGGGTCCAGGGCCGCAGCCGCGGCCTGCGACAGACGGTCCAGCACCTGGCGCATCTCCCCCGTCCGGTCCTCGGCCAGGGGCAGTTCCACCGTCTGCTCCCGCAGGGCGGCCACGTCGGCCAGGCCCATGCCATAGGCGGACAGCACGCCGGCCAGGGGATGGATCATCACCTGCCGGATGCCCAGGGCCTCTGCCACCAGGCAGGCATGCTGCCCCCCTGCCCCACCGAAGGAGACCAGGGTGTAGTCCGCCACGTCGTGACCGCGCTGGATGGAGATCTGCTTGATCGCCCGGGCCATGTTCTGCACGGCGATGGTGATGAAGCCCTCCGCCAGGGTCTGGGGATCGGCCCGGGTTCCAGTGGCGGCGGACACATCGGCGGCGAGGGCATCGAAGCGGGTCCGGACGGCATCGAGGTCGAGGGGCTGGTCCGCACCCGGGCCGAACACGGCGGGAAACAGGTCGGGCTGAAGCTTGCCCAGCAGAAGGTTGCAGTCGGTGAC
>CAIQUG010000245.1 GCA_903874895.1 uncultured Caulobacterales bacterium
CGGCATCCAGACCAACATGACCAACCGCGCCTGGCGGGCGTTCGAGAATTTCGGCGGGGACAGCCACATCACCGACGAGAGCTTCCGCCGCTACAAGTTCGACCTGACCTATTCGGAACAGTCGAAGGAGATGGGCATCGTCCGGACCCTTCTCGCCCTCGATCCCGGCGGGGATGCCGACCTCATCGCGGCCCAGGCGCTGCTGCGCGGCTGGGACCGGCGGATGGACGTGCACAACCGGGCCGCGGCGCTCGTCAGTCTCGTGACCCTGCCGATCCTGGCGGCGGACACGGACTCCTCCGGTCCGGGGGAAAGCCCGGCGGCGCTGAAGGTGCGGCTGAAGGCGGCGATCGATTCGCTCAAGAGCCATTTCGGCCGCCTTGATCCGGAATGGGGGCAGCTGAACCACATCCGGCGGGGCAAGGTGGACCTGCCCATCGACGGGGGCGCGGACACCTATCGCTCCGTCTGGGGACGGCCGCAGCCGGACGGGACTTTGACGGCGGTGGCGGGCGACACCTTCATCATGTTCGTCACCTGGGACCGGAACGGCGTGCTCGCTTCGGACAGCATCCACCAGTTCGGTTCGGCAACCCTCGATGCCACCTCGCCCCACTATGCGGACCAGACGCCCCTGTTCGTGGCGATGAAGACCAAGCCGGTCCTGTTTACCGAGGCGCAGTTGGCCGGGCATGTGAGGCGGGACTACCGGCCCTGAGGGTAAGGGCCAGCCGGTAGGGGCCAGCCGGTGAGGGTAGGCCGCCGCGGATCTGCGGCGGTCCGCGTCCTCTACTTGGAGGTGACGCCCCGGTCCCTGCGGATGTCGTCCAGGGCGTTCTGGGCGTCCCGGGCGCGCTGGATGTATTGTGCGCGGGTCATGCAGACACGCTTGCCTCCGAGGCGGGAGCCCGTCTCTTCCTCGCGGAAGCAGACGATGTCGGTGTCCTTGCCCTTCGCCGTCACGCCGTCGGTCTTCGGGATGGCCGGGGTGACGGTCACGGGTGCGACGGGCGCCCCGGCGGGGGGCGCGCTGGCGGGCGGCGTCCCTGCGGCGGGCGGCGGGTCGGCCAGGGCACTGGTGATGCCGATCCCCGGGGCCGAAAGGACGAGGACGGCAGCAAGGCCGACGGCGAGGGAGCGGGTCATCGCGATCTCCATGCGGTACTGGACCGAACCATACTGCATTCCCGATCCGCTGCAATCTTGAGCGGCCGGGTCCCGCCGGTCCCCGACTCGAACAGGGCCACGGGCGGGCGAGTCCGCCGGCGGATCGCGCCCCTGTCCTGTCGCGGAACAAGGACCCGCCCGTTCGTTGCCACAATTCACGAGCGCGCGCCGCTTCCGTTCGCCAGACAGGCGATCCGTCTGTGCGGAATGTGGCCGATCTGGCGAGCTCTCTGCCTCAATGTCATGCAATCGTCGCCCGATTGTGTCGCAAGGGTCACACCTCCCGACCGGATCGTTACAATCCGCTCATGGAGCGTTGACCCAGCCCCGGCGATGAAGCCCTTATTGTGCCAATTATGGCCGAAAGTCGTTTGTCGCGTCTTGCGGTTGGTCAAATTGACGGAGAGCATCGAGATCATGGCGTCTAACATCGGTTCCACCAATTCGAGCGGTCGCCTGGGGATGGCGCTTCGCCGGTCCACGTCGCTGATCGCTCCGGCGATCGCGCTGGCCAGCCTCGCCGCACCGCTGGCCTCCTACGCCGCCGCCGACGCGACGACGGACGTGCAGGCCGTGGTCGTCACCGGGTCGCGCATCCCGCAGCCTAACCTGACCTCGATCAGCCCGCTGACCACGGTCGGCCAGGCCGAAATCAAGGCAGAAGGCGTCCAGTCGGTCGAAGGTCTGCTGAACAACCTGCCGCAGGTTGTCGCCGGTCAGGGCCTTGGCCAGTCGATCAACGCCACCGGCACCGCCACGGTCGACCTTCGCGGCATCGGTCCGAAGCGGACCCTGGTGCTCGTGGACGGCCGCCGCCTGCAGCCGGGTGACCCGACCTCGCCGGTCGCCGACCTGAACCAGATCCCGGCCGCCCTGGTCGACCGGGTTGACGTCGTCACCGGCGGCGCCTCGGCCGTGTACGGCGCCGACGCCGTGGCCGGGGTTGTCAACTTCATCATGAAGAAGAACTTCCAGGGCGTTCAGTTCGACGCCCAGGTGGCGGGCAACCAGTCCAGCGCCACGAACGGCGTCGTCGACGCGGCCCTGAAGGCCGGCAACTACAACAAGCCGGGCGGCGCCCGTTTCGACGGCCAGACCTATTCGGCCTCGGTGGTGATCGGTGCTTCGACCCCGGATGCCAAGGGCAACATCACCGCCTATGGCACCTACTTCAACGCCCAGCCGGTCACGCAGTCCATGCGCGACTACTCGGCCTGCGGCCTCTATGCCGTGTCCAGCCGCGCCGACAGCAAGTATGACGGCTACATCTGCGCCGGTTCGTCCAACGGCGCCTACGGCAAGTTCAAGACCGTCGGTGGTTCGATCCCCGGCGGCGGCACCTTCGCGGTTCCGGCCCTGCCGACCGGCTACAAGAACTTCTCGGACAACCCGGACGGCACGAACACCTTCGTTAAGAACGTGCCGACCATGGCCTACAACTTCAACACGCTGAGCTACCTCCAGCGCCAGGACGACCGCTACAATGCGGGCTACCTGGCCCACTACGAGCTGACTCCGCAGATGGAGCTGTACTCGGACTTCATGTTCGCCCAGGACCGCACCCACGCCCAGTATGCGCCGAGCGGCCTGTTCGCCGGCGGTGGCGCGGTGCCCGGCCAGAGCTACATGGAGATCAACTGTAACAACCCGCTGGCTTCGGCCCAGCAGCTGGCCGCCCTCTGTGGCGTCCAGGCGGGCACCGCGGCCCACGCCTTCGTCCTCGCCGGCTACCGCTTCGCAGCCTCGCCGCGTTCGGACAGCTACGAGCACACCAGCTACAAGATCGACCTGGGCGTGAAGGGCACGGTTCTCGATAACTGGAACTACGACGTGTACGGCCAGTACGGCACCTCGTCCTACCTCGACGTCCAGGGCGGCTATGCCTCCCTCAAGAAGGTGCAGAACGCCCTGCTGGTGAACCCGGCGGACCCGACCAAGTGCCTCGTCGATACCTCGGCCTGCGTCCCGCTCAACCTCTTCCTGGCCAAGGGCGCGGGCATCTCCCCCGCCGCCTACGGCTATGTGCTGACGCCCGGCATCGAAACCGGTCGCACCACGGAACAGATCGTCAGCGGTTCGGTCAGCGGCGACCTCGGCAAGTACGGGCTGACCAGCCCGTGGGCCAAGGACGGCGTGGGTATCGCGCTGGGTGCGGAATATCGTCGTGAGAACCTGGTTCTCTCCGTCGACAACGAAGAAGCTTCCGGCGACCTGTCCGGCGGCAGCCAGAAGAAGTCCGACGCCGGCACCTACGAGGTGAAGGAAGTCTTCGGCGAACTCCGTGCGCCCCTGATCCAGAACCATCCGTTCATCAAGTCGCTGGGCGTGGAAGCGGGCTACCGCTACTCCGACTATTCGACGGCGGGCGAGACCGACACCTACAAGCTCGGTCTGAACTACACGCTGAACGACGACCTGCGGTTCCGCTACAGCTACAACCGCGCCGTTCGCGCTCCGAACATTGTCGAACTGTACACGCCCATCACCCTGGGCCTGTTCACCGGCAGCGATCCCTGCGCCAGCCCGAATGCCGCCAACGGCACCCTGAAGGCCCAGTGTCTCGCCCAGGGCGTTCCCCTGGCCGTGCTGTCGCGCGGTGCGGCTTCGGGTACGGACCCGTGCCCGGCCTCGCAGTGCACCAGCACCACGGGCGGTAACCCCAAGCTGGCACCGGAATCGGCCGACACCTACACCTACGGTTTCGTGCTGACGCCTTCGATGCTGCCGCGCTTCTCCCTGTCGGTGGACTACTACAACATCCGCGTGAACAACCTGATCTCGGCCGGTCTCGGCGGTGCGGGTGCCCAGCTGGCCGGCTGCTTCGCCGGTCAGACGTCGCTCTGCTCCACCATCCACCGCGACCCGGTGACGGGCGACATCTTCGGCGCCGGCTACGTCAGCGGCGGCGATGTGAACGCCGGCTTCCTGCAGACCAAGGGCGTCGACATCGCGTCGAACTACTCCTACGTCCTGCCGGCCGCCCTGGGCCGCCTGGACATCAACGCCGTCGGCACCTACGTCCAGTCCTTCGTGACGGAGCCCTATGCGGGCAGCGGCACCTATGACTGCGCGGGTCTCTACGGCGTGAAGTGCGGCACTCCGACCCCCCGGTTCCGCGCCAAGGTGCGCCTGACCTGGAAGCCGGATGCGCCGTACACCCTGTCGCTGCAGTGGCGCTACACGTCGCAGGTCAAGTTCGACGGCAACTCGTCGAACCTGTTCCTGTCCGACGGCAGCCCCTACACGATCATCGATGCGAAGATCCCGGACTACAACTACTTCGACCTGACCGGCACCTGGAAGGTCAAGCAGGGCTACACGCTGCGGTTCGGCGTGAACAACCTGTTCGACAAGCAGCCCCCAGCTCAGGACTCCAACAACTACGGCGCCACCGGCGGCGGCAACGGGAACACCTTCCCGGGCACCTACGACACGCTGGGCCGCAACATCTTCCTCGGCCTGACCGCCGACTTCTAGGACCGTCTGTCTTCGGACAGGCAATGGGGCGCGCCGGTTTTCACCGGCGCGCCCTTTCTTTTGCACGGGACCTCGCCGGGGGCGTTCACCACGGAAAAGGCCGCCCCGGTTGTTACCGGAGCGGCCTTTTCTGGCTGGTCGGAGTTATGTGTTCCGTGTTCCGCCTAGTTCGGTTCGTATCCGAATTTCTTTACCCAGGGGGCCAGGGCAGCCTGGTGCGGGGCCAGGGCCTCGGCATAGTTGCGCCAGTAGCCGATCCCCGTGCTGTTGAGGCCGGCCCGGACCTGGGCGGCGCTGGGCGTGCGGATGTCCCGCTTCAGCGCCGTGTCCACGAAGTTGCGCATGTTCGGATCGTAGGTGATCTGCAGGAAGGCGCACATGTTGCGCAGCGATCCGTCGAAATCCGCTACGAAGGCTTCGTGGGTATGGCGGTAGACCGGCATGTCGATCCGGTCGAAATAGGTCTCTCCCAGTGCCATCACCCGGGAATAATAGGCGCACAGGGTGTCGAGGCGTGTGAACTGGTAGATGGTCGTGTTCATGACGAAGGCGCGACGGTAGCAGCTCAGCACCACGTCCCTGGGGTCGCGGATGCAGAACAGGATCCTGGCCTTCGGGAACAGTCGCTTGAGCAATGGAACGTAGAGCGTCAGCGACGGCTGCTTGTCCACGAAGACCTTGCCGGTGTAGTCGACCCCTTCGGACCGGACATTGTCCCAGTAAACGGCGCGGGCCGCATCCAGCTCGGCGTCGCTGGCGTTCACGAGGTCCTCGATGCTGTTGGACAGCATGAAATAGGTGTCGATCGCCTCGTTCAGCGTGGCCTTCTCTTCCAGGGCGACGACGTCGGGATGGGTGGCCAGCACCTGCTCCAGCAGGGTGGTGCCGGAGCGGGGGAAGCCGAGCAGGAACACATGCTCCCGCGGGGCATCGTCCCGCGGTGCCGGTTCACCGCCGGTCAGGGTCCCCTCATAGGCCGCGAAATAGGCCTGGAGCCGGTCGCACAGCTGGACCGCCGTCTCCAGGTTCGGGTCCTGGTAGCGCCGTGCGAATCCTTCGTGATGGAGGAGGTTGTAGCGGTCGTAGTGGGCGAAGGCCTCGGCGAAGCGGCCCTGGGCGTCGTAGGCGTCGGCGCTGATCCGCTCCAGCTGGGACCGCTGCAACGGCGCCGCAGTGCGCCCGGCGAGGTGCGGTGCCAGGAAGGCGATGCACCCGTCATAGTCCTTGGTCTCGAACAGCAGCCGTGCACGGACGATGACCCCGTTCGGCTCGTTGGCATCGAGATCGAGGGTCATGTCCGAGAAGAAGCCCGCCAGGTCCATCTGCCGGTTGTGCAGCGCCACCAGCGCCAGGGCACCGAGGGGTTCGGGGTTCAGGGGCTGCAGCTCGTGTGCCCGGCGCAGGGCGTCGGCGGCGCCCATGGTCTCCCCGAGGGAGAACAGGGCGAGGCCGGCCCCGTAGTGGGCCCGTGCGGTGTCCTTGTTGATCAGCAGGGCCTGGTTGAAGGCGTCCAGTGCCCGGTTGGGCAGGGCCATCTTGAGAAAGCAGTGACCGATGTTGGCATGCAGCGTCTCGTCGGAGGGATCCAGCTGGACGGCATCGATCAGCAGGCGGAGCGCGCCGTCGAATTCCCCCTGTTCCTCCAGCCGGTGGGCCATCAGCGACAGCACGATCGGGTCGATGATGTCATTGAGATAGGCCTCGCGGGCGAGGCGGACGGCGGCGTCCAGATCGCCGGCGTTCAGTCGGGCGTGGATCGTGGCGATTTCAGTGCGCAATAGGTCTCTCTCATATGTCCCGCCAGCCTGTCGGCCGGGGCGTCCGGCGCGGTCCTGCAGCGGTGGGAAGGAACGGCGCGCAGGTGCGGACGCCTCGACAGCTCCCGTATTGTAGTCTATCTGAGTCACGACGGGAATGGCGTCCTTCACCTTGATTTCATTGGAAACATTGCGATGGGCCGGCCGGGGTCCGCAGGGTCCGCAGGATCGGTCGGGGGGCGAGGGCGCGGAATGGCGAACGGGAAAGATCCGACGACGGACATCCAGATCCGGGACCTCAACCGCGCGGCCCGGGACGCCTTGGCCGCGGGTCGTCCGGGGGAGGCGGCGCGCCTGCTCCGCCAGGCCGTGGCCCTCGATCCCGGCGTGCTGTCCCTCTGGCTCAACTATGCCGGTGCCCTGCGCCAGGCCAATGATTTCGACGGAGCCCAGGAGGCCGTGAATGCGGCGCTGAGGCTGGAGCCGCGGGATTTCAACGCCCTGATGCTGCGCGCGAGCCTCCTGGACCGACCGGGGCACGAGATCGAGGCCGCGCGGGCCTATGGCAACGCCCTTCTGTTCAAGCCCGCGGTCCCCGCCGGGACGCCGCTGGCCACGGCCGTCGAACGGGCGGAGCGGGTCTATCAGGACTATCTGGCGTCCTTTGCCGAGGCGGTCGATGCGGCGGTGGCCGCGGTGGTGCCGGAGCCGCTCACCGCGGCGGAGACCGGCGGGGCCAACGCCCTGAGGTTCGGCCGCATCACTTCGGGCCGGGCGCGGATCTTTCACCCGGAGCCCAACCAGTACTACTATCCCGGGCTGCCCAGCCAGGAATTCTACGAGCGCCGCCTGTTCCCCTGGATCGAGGCCTTCGAGGCGGCGACGGACGATATCCGCGAGGAGCTGGAACAGGCCCTGACTGTCCACCGGGACCGCTTCGTGCCCTATGTGAACGAGGATGACACCCTGCCCCTGGACCAGTGGAAGGACCTGAACGGATCCGCGGACTGGTCGACCCTGCACCTCATCGCCCACGGACAGGTCGCCCCGGATGCAGAGATATTCTTTCCAAGGACATTATCGGCCCTGGCCCTTGCGCCGCAGCCGTCTGTCCCCGGACGATCTCCTTCGGCGATGTTCTCCGCCCTGAAGCCCCGCACGCGGATTCCCCCCCATGTGGGGGTCTCCAACGCCCGGCTGGTCCTTCATCTTCCCCTGATCGTGCCCGAGAACTGCGGGTTCCGGGTGGGCAGCGAGACCCGGTCCTGGAAGGTGGGCACCGCCTGGGTGTTCGACGACACCATCGAGCACGAGGCTTGGAATGACTCCGACGCGCTGCGGGTGATCCTCATCGCCGATATCTGGAACGTGTTCATGACGGACCTCGATCGGCAGGTCTATGCCCGCGTGGTCGAGGGGATCGACCGGTTCCACGGGGCCGGAGCCGGCGTCGCCGGCGGGGGATTCGGCCTCTAGGCCCTGCATGTGACTTGAACTCCCGGGGCGACCGGCGTTAGGTCTTTGCGTCCCTGTCGCCTGGAGGCCTGGTCATGACACGTGCCGTCCTTCGTCGTCTCGCCTGTGCCGCTGCCGCGACGGGGCTGGTGCTCGGCGAGGTGCCCGTCGCCCTGGCGTGGGGATCGTCCGGCCACAGAATGATCACGGTGACGGCCCTGCAGGCCCTGCCGCCGGAGCTGCCCGGATTCCTCCGGGATCCGGAGACAGCCGCCGATGCCGGGGAATGGGCGCGGGAGCCGGATCGCTGGCGACGGGCGGGCGCCGCCCACGATGCCCTGCGCGATCCGTTCCACTTCGCCTATGCCGACGACGAGGGCCGGCTGGGCGGGGCGGTGACCTTTTCCGCCCTGCCGCCGACCCGGGGTGAATTCGAAGGACAGGTGCGCAAGGCCGGGGTCGATCCGGACAGTGTGGGCTATCTGCCCTACGCCATTCTCGATGGCTGGCAGCAGCTGACCAAGGACCTGGTCTACTGGCGGGCGGACCGGGCCGGCCTTCACTTCGCCCATGACCCTCAAAGGCTCGCCTGGCTGGAAGCGGACCGGCGACGGCGGGAATCCCAGATCACGGAAGACCTGGGCCTGCTCGCGCACTATGTGGGGGATGCAACCCAGCCCATGCACCTGACCGTGCATCATGACGGCTGGGGCCCGGGCCCCAATCCGGAGGGTTTCACCACGGCGAAGGTGCATGTCCCGTACGAGGGGACCTATGTGGCGGCGGCGGTGTCGGCCGCCGCCGTCCGCGGGGCCTTGCCGGCCGCCCGCCCCCTGACCCGCGCGGCAGAGCGGGAGACCGGGGCCTGGCTGGAGGCCCAGTCCCTCGCCTGGCGGACCTGGTACCGGATGGAGGCGGACGGGGCCTTCAAGCCCGGCGATGCGCGCGGTGCCGCCTATACCGCCCAGCGCCTTGGCGTGGCGGCCGGGATGCTGCGGGACATCATCGGGGCGGCCTGGACGGCCAGCGCCATGGGCGAGGTGAACTATCCCGTCGTCAGTGTCCGCGACCTGGAGTCCGGCCGGGCGGACGCATATGCCGCGCTTCACGGTGTGGACTAGAAAAAAGGGTGTGCACGGATGAAAGTCCACAGGCGATCCGCCGGACGGTTGGGCCTTGCCGGGATGCTGGTGCTGCTGGGGGGCGGACAGGCCCTGCCCTGGGGTGCCGATGGCCACCGCATGGTGACGGTGGCGGCCGTCCGGGCCCTGCCGGATGAGGTGCCGGGGTTCCTCCGGACCCCGCTGGCGGTGGAACAGCTCGGCGAACTGGCGCGGGAGCCCGACCGGTCCAAGGGGGCCGGCCAGCCCCATGACGGCGATCTGGATCCGGGGCACTTCGTGAACCTGGACGACAGCGGACGGATCGGTGGCGGACCGCTGCTGTCGGCCCTGCCGCGGAGCCGGGCGGAGTATGATGCGGCACTCCGGTCCGCCGGGGAGGGGGATTCTGCCCGCCTGGGCTGGCTGCCCTATGCCGTGATCGATGGCTGGCAGCAGTTGGTGAAGGACTTCGGCGTCTGGCGTGTGGATCGCATCGGCGAGACCCGGGGGGCGAGTCCGGCGGAGCGGGCGTGGTTCGCCCGGGACCGGGCGCTGCGGGAGATGCTGGTGCTTCGGGACCTGGGCTACTGGAGCCACTTCGTCGGTGACGGGGCCCAGCCCCTGCACGTCAGCGTGCACTACAACAGCTGGGGGAACTATCCGAACCCGAACCATTACACCGCCGAACGGATTCACGGGCCGTTCGAGGGGGCCTTTGTCCATGCGCATGTGGCCCTTGGCGAAGTGGAAGCGGCGCTGACCGCGCCCCGGCAGATCGACGGCCCCATCCAGGGGGAGGTGACGGACTATCTGGCCGTCGGCCAGCGGGAGGCCGAGCCCCTGTTTGCCTTGTGGACCGACCATGGATTCGATGCCGCCGATCCGTCCCGGGGCAAGGCCTTCGCCGTTCGTCGGCTGGCGGCGGGGGCCTCGGAGCTTCGCGACCTGGTCATGGCCGCCTGGCGGGCGAGCGCCATGTCCACGGTGGGGTACCCCGCGGTGAAGGTGGCCGATGTCGAAGCCGGCGTGGTTGCGCCGCCCTATGCGGAGATGGTGGGTGTCGACTGAGGCGGGATTGCGTGGTTCGAGACGCCCCTTCGGGGCTCATCACCCTGACGCAGCCTGGTGATTTCGAGCCCACACCGCATCTGTTCTGCAACAACGCTCGTCATCCTGAGGAGGGCCGTCAGGCCCGTCTCGAAGGACGCAGGCCCGCCCTCACATTGTTCCGACGGCGGACAATCTCGCATAGACCCCGCCGCGGGCGATGAGTTCCCCGTGGCGGCCATCCTCGACGATGCGGCCGTTCTGGAACACCAGGATGCGGTCGGCGGAGCGGATGGTGGACAGGCGGTGGGCGATCAGCAGGGTGGTGCGGCCGCGCATCAGCGCCTCGGTGGCGGCCTGGATCACCTGTTCGGTCTCCACGTCCAGGGACGAGGTCGCCTCGTCCAGCACCAGGATCGGCGCGTCGGCCAGGAAGGCCCGGGCGATCGCCACCCGCTGGCGCTCGCCGCCGCTCAGCTTCACGCCCCGTTCCCCTACCAGGGTGTCATAGCCCCTGGGCAGGCGGGCGATGAAGTCGTGGGCCAACGCCCGCCGGGCCGCGAGGGTGATGTCGTCCGGCGACGCGTCGGGTCGGGCATAGGCGATGTTCTCGGCAATGGTCCGATGGAACAGGGCCGGGTCCTGCGGCACCACGGCAATGGCGCGGCGCAGCTCGGACTGGCGGACCGTGGCGATGTCGACCCCGTCGACGGTGATCCGCCCCGCGTCCAGATCGTAGAGCCGCTGCAGCAGTTTGACGAAGGTGGACTTGCCCGCGCCGGTGGGGCCGACCAGGGCCACGCGCTCTCCCGGCTGGATCGTGAGGTCGAAGGCGTCATAGACCGCCGCGCTCTGGCCCTGATAGCGGAAGCCGACGCCTTCGAAGCGGATCAGACCCAGCTGCGGCGCGAAGGGGGCAGGGATTTCGGGATCGAGGATCTGTGGCGGCTGGCGCATGTAGGCGGCCACATCCATGGTGTCGTCCAGCCCGCGCTGCATGGCCCGGAAGATCTCGCCGAAATTGCGCAGATAGCCGGACATGAGCATGAATGCGGTGACGGCAAAGGCCACGTCTCCGGGACTGGCCAACCCCTGTGCCCAGCGCCCCACCATCAGCGCCGTCAGCCCCGCCTGCAGCCCGATCAGCAGCAGGTTCTGGGCGAGGCCCATGATGTTGAAGCGGTTCCAGGTGGCGGTCATGGCTTCCCGCCAGCGGGTGGTGGTCAGGCCGAACCGGTCCACCTCCCGCGCCTCCGCGCCAAAGCTCTTCACCGCGGCATTGCCGGAAATGGCGTCGGCCAGCACTGCGCCGATCTCGCTGTCCAGACGGTTCGAGCGGAGGTTGGCGGGCCGGATGTATTTCTGGGTCATCCAGATGTTCACGCCCATGTATGCGGCCACCATCACCCCGGTGAACAGCCCGGCGAGAGGCCAGCGCAGGCCGATGGAAACGGCCAGACCGACCAGCACCATCACCGTCGGGCCCAGCATCAGCAGCGTGGCGTCGGACACGGCGTCGAAGCCCCACATGGCGCGACTGACCCGGCGTACCGTGGCACCGGCAAAGGTGTTGGCGTGCCAGTCGGCGGAATAGTCCTGCACCCGGGCGAAGGCGGAGCGGACGATCCGCTCCATGCTGCGGGCATAGAAGCTGTTGCTGGTGCGGAACGCGACGGTGCGCACCAGCAGGAACACCACATACAGGGCCGACAGGGTGGCCCACGCGGTCCAGGCCTCTGACGGTGTCCGGACCGGGTGGGACACCACATCCACCAGCCGTCCGGCGGCGGTGGGGATGGTGAGATCGGCGAGGGTCGCCACGAACATCAGGGCGATGATGGCCGCGAAATGCAGGGGCAGGCTGGTCCAGTAGGCGGCGATGAAGCCCAACACCTCGCCGTTGCTCAGGGGCTGGCGTCGCCGCCGCTCCTCCGGATCGTCCGTCTCGTCCCAGTTTTCCGCCATGACCGGCTCTATAAGCCAATCCGCCGGGGGTTGGAACCGTGGACGCGGGGGCGGGGTCGCGACCATGGCTGGGGGTGGCGCCCGTTTCCCGGGCGCGCTAGAAGCCTGCATGCTCGTAGTGCGACCTGCAGGACCCGGGGACTTTGACGCCCTGATGGAAATGGCGGTGCTGTCGGGGCGGGGCTTCACCAGCCTGCCCACCGACGCTCCGACCCTCGCGGCGCGTCTGGACATCTCCGCCGCCAGCTTCGGCGCGACCCGGGCGCCCCTGGAATGTTGGTACACCCTGATGCTGGAGGACGACGCCACCGGCGAGATCACCGGCGTGGCGGGGGTCAAGGCGGGGGTGGGGCTGAAGCGCCCGCACTTCTCCTTCCGGGTCATGACCATGGCGCAGAGCTCGCCGACCCTGAACCTGCGCTTCGACCACCAGGCCCTGGTGCTGGTCAACGAGTGCTCCGGCTGGTCGGAGGTCGGCTCCCTGTTCCTGAAGCCCGAGCGGCGCAGCGGCGGGGCGGGACGGCTGCTGGCCCAGTCCCGCTATCTGCTGATCGGGGCCGAGCCGACCCGATTCGCCGACACGGTGCTGGCAGAGCTCCGGGGCTGGTTCGATGACGACGGCACCTGTCCGTTCTGGGAGACGGTGGGCCAGAAGTTCTTCCGCCTGCCCTTCGACGAGGCCGACCTGATGAGTGCCTCCACCGACGGGCAGTTCATCCTCGACCTGGCCCCGCGGCACCCGATCTACGTGGAGCTGCTGCCGGACCCGGTGCGGGACTGCATCGGCCGCGTGCACCGGGAGGGTGAGCCCGCCCGGGCCATGCTGGAGGCGGAAGGCTTCCGCTTCTCCGGCCTGGTGGACATCTTCGATGCCGGTCCCACCGTATCCTGCCGTCGCGACGACATCGCCACGGTCCGCGGGGCCGTGGAACGGCTGGTGCAGGTGCTGGACCGGGTCGAGGGGGCCTCGACGCTGGTCTCCACCGCGGAGCTCGCGCGCTTCCGGGCGGTACGGACCGTGGTGGCCACCGATGACGAATTCGTTCGCATCGACGCGGCGTCCGCCCGGGCGCTGCAGGTGGAGACGGGCGACCGACTGAGGGTGAGGCTATGACAGGCGAGCTTTTCATCGACGGCACATGGCGTGCAGGCCGGGGTGGGGGGCTGACCTCCACCGATCCGGCCACCGGTGCCGTGGTGTTCGACGGGGCGGGCGCATCGGCGGAGGATGCGGCCGATGCCGTGGCGGCCGCCCGGCGTGCAGGCCCGGACTGGGCCGACACGTCACTGGACGTCCGGATCGAGACCGTCCGCCGCTACAAGGCCGTTCTGCAGGCCCGGGCCGAGGACATGGCCCGCGCCATCTCCGAGGAGACCGGAAAACCGCTCTGGGAGACCCGGACGGAGCTCGCCTCCATGGCGGGGAAGGTGGACATCTCCATCCGCGCGGTGACGGAACGCACCGGCGCGCGGGAGGCGGCGACGGCCTTCGGCCGGGCCGTGCTGCGCCACCGACCCCACGGCGTCATGGCGGTGCTGGGACCGTTCAACTTCCCCGGTCACCTGCCCAATGGTCACATCGTGCCCGCCCTGCTGGCCGGGGACACGATCGTGTTCAAGCCGTCGGAGGAAACGCCCCGCGTCGGTCGGCTGATGGCGCAGGCCCTGGCCGAGGCCGGGGTTCCGGCGGGCGTGTTCAACCTGATCCAGGGCGGCCGGGAGGCGGGCGGGGCCCTGCTCTCACAACCTATCGACGGCCTGTTGTTCACCGGCTCCGCCGCGGCGGGGGATCATTTCCGCCGCCAGTTCGTGGACCGCCCGGAGGTCATCCTGGCTCTGGAGCTGGGGGGCAACAATCCGCTGGTGGTATGGGACACCGATCCGGACATCGCTGCCCAGCACATCATCCAGTCCGCCTTCGTCACCACGGGCCAGCGGTGCTCCTGTGCGCGGCGGCTGATCCTGCCGACGGGCAAGGGGGGCGACGCGATCCTCGAGGCCACGGTCTCCCTGGCCGGGCGGCTGGTGGCCGGCCCCTTCGACGGGGCCGTGGAGCCCTATATGGGACCGCTGATCTCGTCCCGGGCGGCCCGCTTGGCGGGGACGCGGTTCGAGCGCCTGGTGCAGCAGGGCGGACGGGTGATCCGCCCGCTGGACGGGGTCGCCGGCCTGTCCGATGCCTTCGTCTCGCCCGCGATCCTGGATGTGGATGGCGTGGACGGGATCGAGGACGAGGAGATCTTCGCCCCCGCCCTGCAGGTGCGCCGCGCGGCCACCTTCGACGACGCGATCCGACTGGCCAACGACACCCGCTACGGCCTGTCCGCCGGCCTGATCGGCGGGGACGAGGCGCTATGGACCCGCTTCCTGTCCCGGATCCGGGCGGGCGTGGTGAACTGGAACCGGCCGACCACCGGGGCGGCGGGGGACATGCCCTTCGGCGGCCTCGGCAGCTCGGGCAATCACCGGCCGAGCGCCTACTACGCAGCCGACTACTGCGCCTATCCGGTGGCCAGTTTCGAGGCCACGACCCCCGCCCCGCTGCTGGGCGAGATCAAGGGCCTGCGCCCGTGACACCTGCCGTCGAAGCCAATGCCGACGGCCTGGTCGGGCCGACCCACAGCTTTGCCGGCCTGTCGCCGGGCAACCTCGCCAGTGCCGACAACAAGGGCCTCGCCTCTTCCCCCCGCGGTGCGGTGAAGGAGGGGATCGGCAAGATGAAGCAGCTGGCGGACCTGGGTCTGCCGCAGTTCGTCCTGCCCCCGGCGGCGCGGCCGGACCTGGACTTCCTGCGGTCGGTGGGCTTTGCGGGGTCGGACGCGGCGGTGCTGGAGCGCGCCTGGAAGGATGCGCCGCTTCTGGCCGCGGCGGCGGCCTCGGCCTCGTCCATGTGGGCGGCCAATGCCGCCACTGTCACCCCGTCGGTGGATGCGGCGGACGGCCGCGTGCACTTCACGCCGGCCAACCTGCTCACCAACCTGCACCGCAGCCTGGAGCACCGCCAGACGGGGCGGGCCCTGTCCCGGCTGTTTCCCGACCCCGACCGGTTCGCCGTGCACGACGCCCTGCCGGAGCAGCCACACTTCGCCGATGAAGGGGCCGCCAATCATGTCCGGCTCTGTGCCGAGCACGGGTCGCCCGGGGTCAATATCCTCGTCTATGGCCGGGAGGCCTATGAGGGCTGGGACGGCCACTTTCCCGCCCGGCAGACCCTGGAGGCCTCCCAGGCCGTCGCCCGCCGGCATGGGGCCGCCCGCGCGGTGTTCCCCCGCCAGTCCCGCCGGGCGATTGCCGACGGAGCCTTCCACAATGACGTGGTCTGCGTCGGGGCACAGACCTGCCTGTTCTTCCATGAGCGGGCCTTCGAGGATACGGCCGCCCTGCGCGGCGAGGTGGCCCGGGCCGCCGACGGCCTGTTCGAGCCCGTTTTCGTCGAGATCCCCGAACAGGATCTGCCCTTCGCCGATGCGGTGAAGAGCTATCTGTTCAACTCCATGTTGATCCAGCGCCCGGGGCAGGACCGCCTGACGCTGATCGCGCCGGTGGAGGTGCAGGAAAACGCCGCCGCCCGCCGGGTGACGGAGTCCCTGGTGGCTTCGAACGGTCCCATCGGCGAGGTGATCTTCGTGGATGTCCGCCAGAGCATGCGCAATGGCGGGGGCCCCGCCTGCCTGCGGCTGCGGGTGGTGCTGACCGAGGCGCAGCTGGCGGCCACCAACCCCGCCCAGCGGATCGACGATGCCCTGGTGGCCCGGCTCAATGCCTGGGCGGACCGGCGCTACCGCGACACGCTGACCGTGGCCGATCTGGCTGATCCGTCCCTGATCGTCGAGGTCCGCACAGCCCTGGACGAGCTCACTGCGATCCTCGACCTGGGGTCGGATTTCTATCCCTTCCAGCGGGTCTGAGATCTTGAGCCAGACCGCCTATCACCACGCCGGCGGTCAGCCGGACCGCTGGGACTACCTGTCCCTGGCGGCCTGCGGCCTGATCTGGGGAACCACCTGGCTGGTGCTGAAGTTCCAGCTGGGAACGGTGAGCCCGGTGGTGTCGATCATGTATCGCTTCATCGCGTCGGGCCTGCTGATCTTTCCGATCAGTCGCCTGCAGGGGCAACGCCTGCGGCTGACCCAGCGAGAGCACCTGCTGGCCGCCGCCCAGGGCATCCTGGTGTTCGGCGTCGGCTATGTGATGGTGTATGCCGCGGAGGAACATGCCCCCTCGGCCCTGGTGGCAGTGGTGTTCGCGAGCCTGTCCCTGGTGAATACCGGCCTGTTCCGGCTGGTGCTTGGCCAAAAGGCAGCCCGGGGGGCCTGGATCGGTGCCGGACTGGGGGCCGTCGGCGTAGCCTGCCTGTCGGCGGGTCAGGTGCTGGGCTCGTCCCTGCGGTCGGACCTGCTGCTGGGGGTGGGCCTGACCCTCGGCTCGGTGCTGTTCAACGCCTGCGGCAACCTGGCCACACGGGTCAACCAGAGCGGGGGAGCCCCGGTGTCCACCCTCACCGGCTGGGCCATGCTCTACGGGTCGGCGGCCCTGCTGGTCACGGCGCTCGTCACCCATGCCAGCTTCGTCCCGCCGATGACCTTCAGCTTCTGGGCCTCCTTCGTCTATCTGACCCTGTTCGGATCGGTGGTCGGCTTCCTGGTCTACTATGCCCTGGCCCACCGTCGGGGCTTTACCCTGGCCTCCTATACCGGCGCCCTGACACCGCCCGTGGCCATGGTGGTCTCGAGCCTGTTCGAGCACGTGACCTGGGACCTGTCGGCCCTGCTCGGTGTCGTGCTGATCGTCAGCGGTCAGGTGATGATCGTGCGGTCGACCGGGCACTGACGGGGCGAAGGGCGAGGCCGGGCTTCGCGTCGCGCGGTCGGGTGATTGCGCCGGACGGGCGGGCAGGGCAGAACGGGAAACATGACCACACGCTTCACCCCTCCCGCGATCGAGGCGACCTACGCCGACGCGGCCCGCCTGTTCCAGGCCGGGCGTCTCGATGCTGCCTCCGCCCGTCTCGGCCCGTTGCTGGACGCCGGCGTCGCCGACCCACGGGTCTGGGCATTGGCCGGCTTCGTCCGGCTTCGGAGGAGCGACCCATCGGGGGCGGTGCCCCTGCTCGCCCGCGCCCGTCAGCTGGACCCCCGGGACCCGGTCCTGCCCCAGGCCCACGGGGATGCCCTGCTGGCCAGCGGCCAGCCCGCCGAGGCCGAGGCTGCGTTCCGGGTGGCGATGCTGCTGGGTCCGGGCCGGACACCGGTGCTGGTGGGACTGGCCAATGCCCGCTACGCCCAGGGGGACGAGACCGGTGCCCTGGCGCTGATGGAGGAGCGGATTGCCGCCGGTGACCGGGACCACACCCTGCTGGTCACCTGCGCGGAACTCCAGGACCGCCTCGACTACAAGGCGCGGGCCCTGGCCACCTGGCGGATCGCGACGGAGTCCTACCGGGACAGCGGCGTGGCGTGGCACAATCTCGCCGCCGCCCTCGGTGATGCGACCCACTATCCGGAGTCCGAGGCCGCCGCACGTCGGGCCATGGCCCTGCGCCAGGCCGGCCCCGCGACGGTTCTCGTCCTCGCCCGCGCCCTGCAGGGACAGGGGCGCGTCGCCGAGGCCGAGGAGGCCTATCGCGAGGTGGTCCGCCTCTCGCCGACCTCGGTGGATCCGCAGCGGGAACTGTCCCAGCTGATCTGGATGCGCACAGGCGACCTGCCCGCGGCCGCGGCCCCGCTCCGGGCCACTCTGGCCACGGCACCGGGAGCGACCGAGCTGGTCGCCGCCCTCGCCAGGCTGCAGGAATTCGCCGGCGACCTCGGCGGGGCCCGCGCCACCCTCATGGGGTCGATCAATGCCGCCCGGGAACCGGACACGAGCCTGCTCACCCAGGCTGCGGATGTGGCCCTGGCCTCCGGTGACGCGGAGGAGAGCCTGCGCCTGGCCGAGCGGGCCCTGCGGATGGACTCCCAGAACCTGCGCCACTGGGTTGCGGTGATCGACGCCTGCCTCGGGACCGGCGACGCCGTCCGCGCCGAGGCCCTCTGCGCGGAAATGATGGTGGATTTCCCCAACGACCAGGGCGTCATCGCCCGTCGGGCCACCGCGTGGCGGATGCTGGGCGACCCCCGCTATGCCCGGGTCCATGACTATGACCTCCATGTGCGGCCCTACCAGATCGATACGCCGCAGGGCTGGCCGACCCTGGAGGCCTACCTGGCCGACCTGGCGAAGACGCTGGTATCCGCCCACGTCTTCTCCACCCATCCGTTCAACCAGTCCCTGCGGGGCGGGAGCCAGACGGTGCAGAATCTCGCCCTGTCGCCGGACCCGACCCTGAAGGCCTTCTTCAAGGCCATCGATGGTCCGATCCGCCGGCACATGGAACACCTGCGGGCCGACGCCGATGGCCTCGGCAAGCGCTACACCGGCGACTACAGGCTGAGCGGTGCCTGGTCGGTGTTCCTGCGCCCCAACGGTTTCCATGTGGATCACGTGCATCCGGTGGGCTGGATCTCGTCGGCCTTCTATGTGGAGCTGCCCCATGCGCCGGCGGACGATCCCCGGGCCGGCTGGATCAAGTTTGGCGAGCCCGGCATCGAGACCCGCCCGAAGCTGGGTCCGGAGCACTATGTCGAACCGAAGCCCGGGACGCTGGTCCTTTTCCCCAGCTACATGTGGCACGGCACGGTCCCTTTCCGGACCGACGAGCGGCGCCTGACCATCGCCTTCGACGTCCAGCCGGCCTGACGACGCATTACAGCGCTTTCACTTGGGGGACGCCCCGGCGTCTGCTAGGCTTGTGCCGGTCGCCTCGCCCCTTTCGGCGGGCATTCATGACACTGGGGATACTCCACGTGACACAATTCCGCGGGCGTTTCGCCGCTCTCGCCCTGATCGCCGTCGCTTCGACCAGCCTTGCCGGCTGCGGTGCCAACACCATCCCGACCAAAGAGGAACTGGCCAAGCAGAAGTTTGCAGACGCGCAGACCGCCTATCAGCGCAGGGCCGACCTGATCCCGAACCTGGTGGCCACCGTCAAGGGCTACGCCGCCCAGGAGAAGTCGGTCCTCGTGGAAGTGGCCGAGGCCCGGGCCAAGGCGACCAGCGTGACGGTGGATCCGTCCTCCATTTCCGATCCGGCCAAGTTCAAGCAGTTCGAGCAGGCCCAGGGTGGCCTGTCCGCGACGCTGGGCCGTCTCCTGGTGGTGCAGGAGCGCTATCCGGATCTGAAGTCGGACCGGAACTTCATGGCCCTGCAGTCGCAGCTGGAAGGCACGGAAAACCGGATCGCCGTGGCCCGACGCGACTACAACGAGGCCGCGGCCAGCTACAATCTGGAACTGCACACCTTCCCGGGCGTGCTGTGGGCCTCGACCCTCTACAAGGCTGAAAAGCCCATGTCGCTGTTCACAGCCACGGCATCCGCCCAGTCGGCCCCGACGGTCAGCTTTGACGCAGCGCCCTCGGCTGCGCCGGGTTCGGCACCGCCCGCCAAGCCGTGAGCAGCCCAGCCCTCGCCGCGTCGAGGCCGGTCCTTTTGGGCCGGTCTGCCTCCCTTCCCGGCCTGATCCTCGCCCTCTGGACGGTGCTGGTGCTTGTGTTCGCGCCCCTGGCCGCCGCCCGGGCCGCGGATATCAAGTTTCCGGAACTGACCGGACGGGTGGTGGATGACGCCCATGTCCTGTCGGCGGACCAGCAGACCATCCTGTCGGAGAAGCTGAAGGCGCTGGAGGAGAAGAACGGCCGTCAACTGGTCGTGGTGACCCTGCCGAGCCTGCAGGGGCAGGACATCCAGGACTTCGGCTACCAGCTGGGCCGCAAGTGGGGCATCGGCCAGAAGGGCCAGAACAACGGCGTCCTGTTCATCATCGCGCCGGCGGAGCACAAGGTGCGTGTGGAGGTCGGCTACGGCCTCGAGCCCGTGCTGACCGACGCCCTCTCCAGTGTCATCCTGCAGGACAAGGTGTTGCCGAAGTTCCGCGACGGGGACATGGCCGGCGGCATCATGGACGGGACCGACGCCCTGCTGGAGCAGCTGGGCCTTGACGACGCCACCGCCCATGCCCGGGTGACGGCGGCGCAGGCACCCGCGACGCGGATCGTCCATCACCGGCGGGGAAGCCCGTTCGGTGCCCTGCTCACCCTGTTCATCGTCTTCATCGTCATCTCGTCCATCTTCCGGCGGGGCGGCGGGGGTGGCTGGTTCTGGCCGCTGGTCATCCTGTCGTCCCTGAACCGGGGCGGTGGCGGCGGCTGGAGCGACGGCGGCGGCTCTGGCGGCAGCAATGACAGCTTTGGCGGCGGCGGCGGCGATTTCGGCGGCGGCGGCTCGTCCGGCAGCTGGTGAGACCGTGACCCCGTGAGGCCAAGCTCCTTGAGGAACCCATGATCACTGAAGCCCAGCAACGTGACATCATGGCCGCCGTCGGTCGGGCCGAGGCGGCGACGGACGGGGAGATCGTCTGTGTCTTCGCCCGACAGGTGTCGCACTATCCGGAGGTGTCCCTCGCTGCCGGGGCCTTTGCGGCCCTGGTCCTGCCGCCCGTCGCCCTGGCGCTGGGCCTGCATCCGGCAGCCCTGCTGCACGAGGTCCTGTCAGCCGCCGGCGGCCTGTCCGGCTGGGCCGCAGCGGACCTGTCGGCGGATGCGGAGACCACCATGATCCTGGACGGCTATGCCGTGGTCCAGGCGGTGCTGTTCACCCTTGTGGCCGGCCTGACGACGATCCCGGCCCTGCGGCGGCTGCTGACACCTGGCTCGCTGAAGCGCCATCGGGTGCACAAGGCGGCCTGGGCCCAGTACGTGGCCACAGGGCTGCACACGACGGAGGGGGTGACCGGAGTCCTGATCTTCGCCAGCCTTGACGACCGGGTGGTGGAAATCGTGGCCGAACCGGCGATCCATCAGAAGGTCGGCGACAAGGTCTGGAAGGCCGCCGTCGCGGCGGTGCGCTCCGGCATGAAGGCCGGGGATCCTGTGAAGGGCTTCGTGTCCGCCGTCGAGGTCTGCGGCGCGGCGCTGGCGGCGCATTTCCCGTCGACCGGCCCGCACGCCAACGCCGTATCCGACCGCCTCGTGGAGCTCTGAGCCGGCCTTGAGCGGCGCCTGGTCCTTCTTCATCGATCGCGGGGGCACTTTCACCGATGTGATCGGCCGTGCCCCCGACGGCGCGCTGGTCGTCCGCAAGCTGCTGTCCGAAAGCCCTGAGCACTATGCCGACGCCGCCACCGAAGGCGTGCGCCGGATCCTTGCGGAGTTTGCGCCGGCGAGTGCCCCGCTGGTCCAGGCGGTGAAGATGGGCACGACGGTGGCCACCAATGCGCTGCTGGAGCGCAAGGGCGAGCCCACGGTGCTGGCCATCACCGCCGGTCACGCGGACGCCCTGCAGATCGGGCATCAGGCTCGTCCTCGGCTGTTCGACCGGCGGATCGTGCTGCCGGACCCGCTGCATTCGGCCGTGGTGGAGATCGATGAGCGGATCACCCAGGATGGCGAGGTCCTGCGGGAGCCGGACCCCGCCCGGATCCGCCGGGACCTCGCAGCAGCCCACGGGCAGGGCTTCCGGGCCATTGCCGTGGTCCTGCTGCACGGGTTCCGCCATACCGCGCACGAGGCCCTGGTGGCGCAGATCGCCCGGGATGTGGGCTTCACCCAGGTGTCCGTCAGCCACGAGGTCAGTCCGCTGATCAAGCTGGTGGGGCGGGGGGACACCACGGTGGCGGACGCCTACCTGTCCCCGATCCTGCGCCGCTACATCGACCGGGTGAGCCAGGACCTGGGCCGGGACGTGCGCCTGTTCTTCATGCAGTCCAGCGGGGGGTTGAGCGACGCTGCCGCCTTCCGGGGCAAGGACGCGGTCCTGTCCGGTCCCGCCGGCGGGGTGGTGGGCATGGTGGAGACCGCGCGGATCGCGGGTTTCGAGCACCTGATCGGCTTCGACATGGGGGGCACCTCCACCGACGTGGCCCACTATGCCGGGACCTATGAGCGGGCCTATGAGACCACCGTCGCCGGGGTGCGCCTGCGCAGCCCGATGATGAGCCTGCACACCGTGGCGGCGGGGGGCGGATCCATTTGTCGGTTCGACGGCACGAGGCTGCGGGTCGGGCCGGAGTCCGCCGGGGCGGATCCGGGACCGGCCGCCTATCGCCGGGGCGGTCCGCTCACGGTCACCGACTGCAACCTTCTGCTGGGCAAGCTTCAGCCCGACCTGTTTCCCGCCGTGTTCGGCCCGGGTGCGGACCAGCCCCTCGACCTCGATGCCGTCCGGACCCGCTTCGATGCCCTCGCCGCCGATGTGTCCGCCGCC
>CAIQUG010000246.1 GCA_903874895.1 uncultured Caulobacterales bacterium
ACGTGGATCTGGTGATCGGCTCCGGCCGGTTCATCCCGGGCTTCGAAGAGCAGCTCAAGGGTGCCAAGAAGGGTGCCGAGCTGGTTGTGAAGGTAACCTTCCCCGAGGACTATCAAGCCGCGCATCTGGCGGGCAAGGACGCCGAGTTCGATGTGAAGGTGAAGGACATCAAGGTCGCCAAGGACAGCGAGCTGACCGACGAGTTCGCCAAGACCCTCGGTCTCGAGGACCTGGCCTCCCTGCGCCAGGCCCTGAAGGACCAGCTGTCCCGCCAGTATGACGGTGCCAGCCGCTTCAAGATGAAGCGTGCCCTGCTGGACGTGCTGGACGAGAAGCATTCCTTCGATCTGCCCCCCCGCATGGTGGAGAACGAGTTCCAGGTGATCTGGAACCAGGTGGAGCAGGAACGTGCCGCCGGCCAGCTGTCCGACGAGGACAAGGACAAGACCGATGACCAGCTTCGCGCAGAGTATCGCCGCATTGCGGAGCGTCGCGTGCGTCTGGGCCTGGTTCTGGCCGAGATCGGCCGCCGCAATGACGTGACGGTCTCCGAGCAGGAGATGAACAACGCCCTGATCGCCGAAGCCCGTCGTTACCCGGGCCAGGAGCGGGAAGTGATCGAGTTCTATCGCCAGAATGCCCAGGCGGCCGCCCAGCTCCGCGCGCCGGTCTACGAGGAGAAGGTCGTGGACCTGATCTTCTCCCGCGCCCAGGTGGAGAATTCCCCGGTGACCCGCGACGAGCTGTTTGCCGAGGACGATCTGCCGGAAAGCTACGGCGCGGCCTGATCGCGACGGGTTTTCTCCGTCGTTGCGGCGTTCCGCACAGCTTCTCGGGTCGAGGTGGGTTGCAACTCACCGCGGGGAAGGTGATATCCTAGGACATACCGCCACCGGGCCGCACGTCCGGAGGGCGCTGTCATTGATGAGAAGAGGCCACGGATGCGCGACCCCGAAAGCGTGATGATGAACCTGGTGCCGATGGTGGTCGAGCAGACCAGCCGTGGCGAGCGCGCGTTCGACATCTTTTCCCGGCTCCTGAAGGAGCGGATCATTTTCCTCACCGGACCGTTCGATGACGGCATGGCGTCGCTGATCACGGCCCAGCTGCTGTTCCTCGAGAGCGAGAATCCGAAGAAGGAAATCTCGATGTACATCAACTCGCCCGGTGGCATCGTCACCAGCGGCATGGCGATCTACGACACCATGCAGTACATCCGGAGCCCCGTTTCGACCCTGTGCGCCGGCATGGCGGCCTCCATGGGTTCGTTCATCCTGCAGGCCGGTGCCAAGGGCCAGCGCATCGCGCTGCCCAATGCCCGGATCATGGTGCACCAGCCGTCGGGTGGCTTCCGCGGCCAGGCCTCGGACATCGAGCGTCATGCCGAGGACATCATCAAGACCAAGAAGCGCATGAACGAGCTTTATGCGAAGCACACCGGCCAGCCGATCGAGGTGATCGAGCGCGCCCTCGACCGGGACAACTTCATGACCGCCGAAGAGGCCAAGGCCTTTGGTCTGGTGGATCACGTCTACGAGACCCGCGACGGGTCTGACCTCAGCATCGCGTCCTGAGGACGATCGCCACGGCCTGCTGCGATCCCGCGGCAGGCCGTCGGTGTTTCGCGCCGGTCAGCCCTACGATCGCGCAGGGTCTGCGACGAACAGGCGCATGTACTTCTCGTCGGCCATGTCCAGCATTTCCCTGTCGCCGATGGTGTCCCCATAGGCAGCGTGCAGGCGGATGTTGTCGCCGAAGACCTCCCGCAGACGACGGGCCTTTTCCGGTCCATGGCAATTGTTGCCTTCGAAGCAGCCCACGACCCGGTCGTTCTGGTCGAACAGCAGCTTGGTGCCAATCAGCACATCGGCACCCAGACCCCGGGCGAAGGGCGCGACCACGATTTCGGGCGACGCCGTGACGATGACCATCCGGGCCCCGTGGGAGCGATGGCGACGCCAGACCTTCAGGGCGTCCGGCCGCAGAAGCAGCGGGGCCGTCAGGGTGGCGAACTCGTGGGCTTCCTGCTCGAGCAGGGCCCGGGGCATGCCCCGCAGGAAGGTGCGGACGGCGGCGGCCTTGATCTGCGCCCGGTCCCGGTTTCCGACCCAGCGCATGGCCGCCGGGGCCAGCCGGGCGAGGCCCAGGGCATAGCTGAAGGCCCCGTCCCGCCAGCGCAGGAAATCGGTGAATGAGTCGCGGGTCGTCAGTGTCCCGTCGAAATCAAATGCGACCACGGGCCCGCCGCGGGCTGCCTGCGGGCTGAGGAGGGGGTCTGGCCTCTGGCGTTCGTCGGATTGCATCACCATTTGACCTACTCCAAGCCTATCAGCGGGCAGAATGCAAGGTGCGAGCCGATCATGCGCGCCTTGCCCCTTGATCGTGCCGAACGTCCTGTGCTCGAATACGCTTTGGAGGTTCGTCAGCTTTCTGTAAGCCTTGTATGTGTAGCTTCGGCTGCAGATGGCTTCAGATGAGCTGCTGCGACCACCGAGAGGTGGTTATCGTCGCCGCAACCGGACCTCCGGCCCTGCGGCTGAAAAGTGAGATGCGCTATGACCAAAGCCGCCAGCGGCGATACCAAATCCACCCTCTACTGCTCCTTCTGCGGAAAGAGCCAGCATGAGGTGAGAAAGCTGATCGCCGGCCCGACCGTGTTCATCTGCGATGAATGCGTCGAGCTCTGCATGGACATCATCCGCGAAGAGCACAAGATCGCCTTCGTGAAGTCCAAGGACGGCGTTCCGACCCCGCGGGAAATCCGTGACGTGCTGGACGACTACGTGATCGGCCAGGACCACGCCAAGAAGGTTCTCTCCGTGGCGGTGCACAACCACTACAAGCGTCTCAACCACGCCCAGAAGAACAACGACGTGGAACTGGCCAAGTCCAACATCCTGCTGGTGGGCCCGACGGGCTCGGGCAAGACCCTGCTGGCCCAGACGCTGGCCCGCATCATCGACGTGCCCTTCACCATGGCCGACGCCACCACCCTGACCGAAGCCGGTTATGTGGGCGAGGACGTGGAGAACATCATCCTGAAGCTGCTGCAGGCCGCGGACTACAATGTCGAGCGGGCCCAGCGCGGCATCGTCTATATCGACGAGGTCGACAAGATCAGCCGCAAGTCCGACAACCCCTCCATCACCCGCGACGTGTCGGGGGAGGGCGTGCAGCAGGCCCTGCTGAAGATCATGGAAGGCACCGTGGCCTCCGTGCCGCCCCAGGGCGGCCGAAAGCATCCCCAGCAGGAATTCCTGCAGGTGGACACCACCAACATCCTGTTCATCTGCGGCGGGGCCTTTGCAGGGCTGGAGAAAATCATCTCCGGACGGGGCAAGGGCTCGTCCATCGGCTTCGGTGCCACGGTGAAGGATCCCGAGGACCGCCGCACCGGCGAGGTGCTCCGCAATGTGGAGCCGGACGATCTGCTGCGCTTCGGCCTGATCCCGGAGTTCATCGGCCGTCTGCCGGTCATCGCCACGCTGGAGGACCTCGACGAGGTGGCCCTGGTGAAGATCCTGACCGAGCCCAAGAACGCCCTTGTGAAGCAGTATCAGCGCCTTTTCGAGATGGAATCGGTGGGGCTGACCTTCACCGACGACGCCCTGCACGCCATTGCCCGCAAGGCCATCATGCGCAAGACCGGTGCCCGGGGCCTGCGCTCGATCATGGAAGGCATCCTCCTCGACACCATGTTCGAGCTGCCGACCTATCAGGGCGTAGAAGAGGTGGTGGTCAACGGCGAAGTCGTCGAAGGCCGCGCCCAGCCGCTGATGATCTATGCCGAAAAGCGGGGCGGTCAGGCCTCCTGATCCACCACCGTCGTCAGACATCTGGAGAGGCCGGGGCAACCCGGCCTTTTCTTGTTTCGCATGGAAGCCGCCGGCTCCATCGCCCCGCCATCGAAAGATATTCACAGATTCGGCCGCCTTGCGACCGTTCGTGCCATGGCTTCGCCGGGGCGAAGGCGGCCATGATGCTTGAATAGGTGAGGCGACCGTCCATCTAAGATGTCTAGACCCTGAGGCCGTCGCCGCGATCGGGACGGGCAGGGACCTCACCAGCTCCTGGTCGGGCAGTCCGCCGGCCAGTGGGTCTTGTTCGGGCTGATGCGGGGCCTAGCCCGCGTGCGGCCAAGGAGTGAACGCATGTCTGATATCCGAATTCTGCCGGTCCTTCCCCTGCGGGACATCGTTGTCTTCCCGCACATGGTCGTGCCGCTGTTCGTCGGTCGAGAGAAGTCGGTCAAGGCCCTCGAGGAGGTCATGCGCGGTGACAAGCAGATCCTGCTTGCGACCCAGCGCAACTCCACCGATGACGACCCGCAGCCGGGTGCCATCTATGACGTGGGCGTGATCGCCACCGTGCTCCAGCTGCTGAAGCTGCCCGACGGGACCGTGAAGGTGCTGGTGGAGGGCAAGACCCGCGCCGCCCTTCTGCGCTTCACCCAGCGCCACGAATTCTTCGAGGCCGAGGCTGCCGTGCTGGACGAGGACGGGGTCGACGCGCCGGAGGCCGTGGCCCTCAGCCGCGCCGTGACCGAACAGTTCGAGAGCTATGTGAAGCTCAACAAGAAGATTCCGCCCGAGGCCCTGGCCGCCATTCCCCAGATTGCCGAGCCCGGGAAGCTTGCGGACTCCATAGCCGCCCATCTGTCGGTGAAGATTGCCGAGAAGCAGGCCCTGCTGGAAGTGCTCCATGTGGCCAAGCGTCTGGAGAAGGTCTTCGCCCTGATGGAAGGCGAGATCAGCGTCCTGCAGGTGGAGAAGAAGATCCGCAGCCGCGTGAAGCGGCAGATGGAGAAGACCCAGCGGGAATATTACCTCAACGAGCAGATGAAGGCGATCCAGCGGGAGCTGGGCGAGCAGGACGAGCATCGCGACGAGCTTCTCGACCTCGAGAAGCGGATCAAGAAGACCAAGCTGTCCAAGGAGGCCCGGACCAAGGCGGATGCGGAGCTGAAGAAGCTGCGCAACATGAGCCCGATGAGCGCGGAATCCACCGTGGTCCGCAACTATCTCGACTGGCTGCTGTCCATCCCCTGGGGCAAGTCCAAGCTGAAGCCGATCAACATGGCAGAGGCCGAGGCGATCCTGAACGAGGACCATTACGGTCTGGAGAAGGTCAAGGAGCGCATCCTCGAATATCTCGCAGTCCAGGCGCGCACGGGCAATCTGAAGGGCCCGATCCTGTGCCTCGTGGGACCACCGGGTGTCGGCAAGACCTCCCTTGGCCGGTCCATCGCCAAGTCCACGGGCCGGGAGTTCGTGCGCCTGTCCCTGGGCGGCGTGCGCGACGAGGCCGAGATCCGCGGTCACCGGCGGACCTATATCGGCTCCATGCCGGGCAAGGTCATCCAGTCCATGAAGAAGGCCAAGGCCACGAACCCCTTCTTCCTGCTGGACGAGATCGACAAGCTGGGGGCCGACTGGCGGGGTGACCCGTCCAGCGCCCTTCTGGAGGTGCTGGATCCGGAACAGAACCATACCTTCGGCGACCACTATCTCGAGGTGGACTATGATCTCAGCCAGGTGATGTTCGTCACGACGGCGAACAGCCTGAACATGCCCCAGCCCCTGCTGGACCGCATGGAGATCATCCGCATCCCCGGCTACACCGAGGACGAGAAGGTGGAGATCGCCCGGCGCCACATCCTGCCCAAGCTGGCCAAGGACCATGGCCTGAAGGGGGAGGAGTGGATCGTGCCGGACGAGGCGATCCGCGACCTGATCCGCTATTACACCCGCGAGGCCGGCGTGCGGTCGCTGGAGCGCGAGCTCGGCAACCTCGCCCGGAAGGCCGTGCGGGATCTGGAGCGGGAAAAGGTCCTGTCCATCACCCTCGACAGCGAGCGGGTGGCCAAGTATGCGGGCGTTCGCAAGTACCGCTACGGTGAGACGGACGAGGCCGACCAGGTGGGCATCGTCACGGGTCTGGCCTGGACGGAGTTCGGCGGGGACATCCTGACCATCGAAGCCGTCCGCATGGCGGGCAAGGGGCGGATGAGCATCACGGGCAATCTCCGCGACGTGATGAAGGAGTCGATCTCCGCGGCCAATTCCTATGTGCGGGCGCTTGCCCCGCACTTCGGGATCGCGCCGACCCTGTTCGACAAGACCGACGTGCACGTGCACGTGCCGGAGGGAGCAACCCCGAAGGACGGTCCGTCCGCCGGGGTCGCCATGGCGGTGGCCATGGTCTCCGTGCTGACCGGCGTGCCGGTACGCAAGGACGTGGCGATGACGGGCGAGATCACCCTGCGTGGCCGGGTGCTGGCCATCGGCGGCCTGAAGGAAAAGCTGCTGGCGGCCCTGCGGTCCGGCGTGAAGATCGTACTGATCCCCTCGGAGAACGAGAAGGACCTGGCGGAGGTGCCGGATAATGTGAAGCGCGAGCTGACCATCATTCCGGTGGCGACGGTGGACGAGGTGCTGTCTCATGCCCTGGCCGGTCCCCTGACACCCATCGAATGGGATGAGACGGATGCCGTGGTTGCCAAGCCCGCGCCGGACGACCGGGATGGGGAACCCGTGATCACCCACTGATCTCTTCAGGTCAGCACAGTCCGGACGGGGTGGTCGAAAGGCCGCCCCGTTTCGCGTCTGTGGGGAAAATCATGCGCGCGGGTCCCGTCTGGGGATTGTGACCCTCGCGTCCGCAAAGCGGTGCCCGGCGGGGTTGGTATGGATTTGCCCGGAATCAGCCGTTTTCCAGCAAATCCGAGGCCCACTGAGCGTTTTTGGTTTTGACGTACCGGAATTTCCGGTTCCATACTCCGCTTTCTGGCGAAGATTGACTCGCGCGACAGGCGCAGCCGCCACGGGTTGGGAGAAGAAAGAACATGACAACGAAGGCCGAACTGGTGGCGTCGATCGCCGAGAAGTCCGGACTGAACCAGAAGCAGGCAAAGGAAGCCCTGGACGCCTTCATCGAGTCCGTGACGGACGCGGTGAAGGGCGGCCAGGAAGTCCGCATCGTCGGCTTCGGCAGCTTTGTCCCGGTCGCCCGGGAAGCCGGCACGGCGCGGAACCCGCGCACCGGTGAAACGGTGGCCCGGCCGGCCTCCAAGACCGTTCGCTTCCGCGTCGGTGAGGGCCTGAAGTCGGCGATCAACTGATCACGCACATCCGCCGGCGTGTCATTGGCGTGCCGACAGACCAAAGGGCAGGGGGTGATCCTTCGGGATCGCCCCCTTTTCCGTTTCCGTCAGGCGCTCCGGGGCATGGGTGCGTCGCCGTCCCGACGTTTTGGACTTTTCCTGCGGGGGTGAGACGTCTATCTGATGACCCGCGCGCCCGAACCGGTGCCGCGGGCGGCTAGCTCAGCTGGTTAGAGCATCTCGTTTACACCGAGAGGGTCGGGGGTTCGAATCCCTCGCCGCCCACCATCGCGCCGGCCGACCGCGGTGGACAGTCCACGTCGCCCGGTGACATGCCGGTGCGCCATTTCCGGGCAATGGGGAGGTTCGCGTGACGAAACGGGTCATTCCATTGCGGGCGACCGCACCGCTCGTCTGCGCGATGGCGTTGTTGGCGGCCCTGGGGATGGTGACGGTCACGCAGGTTCCAAGGATCTGGGCGGTCCTGAGCCTGTCCATGGGCCACTATGTCTGGATGCCCCCTCCGTCGCCATTGAAGCCGACGCCCGGTGGGGCTATGGCCGGTCGTGTGCTGGCGGGCTATTGGCGGGTCCAGACCCTCGCGCCGGGGACCTACGCTATCGGCGAACCTCAGGACGATCCCGACAACTATGAATACCTTCTGGTGGGCAAGAGCCGGGCCCTGCTCATCGATTCCGGGGCCCATGTGCGGGACATTCACCCGGCCCTGGCGGAACTGACCCACCTGCCGGTCACGGTGATCCCCACACACCTGCACAGCGACCACACCAATGGGCTGCGGTACTTCGACCGCATCGCCCTGATCGACCTGCCGGAGACCCGTGGTCGCGTTACGCAGGGCAAGGTCCACCTGGCACGCTTCCAGTTCATGGCACCGTATTCACAGCCCACTCCGGTCTTTGCCGTGAGCGAGTGGGTGAAGCCGGACGGGGAGATCTACCTGGGCGGCCGAAGGGTGCGTGTGCTGTCGACGCCCGGACACACGGCCACGTCGGTGTCGATCCACGATCCGTCGGCCGGTCTGCTGTTCACCGGCGACATGATCTACACCACCACCCTCTTCGCCTTCATGCCGGACTCGAGCCTGTCGGCCTATCTGGCGACGGCAGACCGGCTGCTGGCCATCCTGCCGCCGGACACGATGATCTACGGGGCCCATTGCTGCAGGAACGACCGACCTGCCACGGCCCCCTGGCTGACCTTGCAGGACCTGCGCGACGTGCGCTCGGCGGTGGCGGCCGTGATGTCCGGCAAGGCCCGCGGGCAGGGGTGGCTGCTGAAGCGCTATCCGGTGAACGCCCGCATGACGCTGGCGACCTTCTATCCCCTGGGGAATCGCTAGGCAGCCGGTCTGTCGCGAGGCGGGCAGACATCTGCCGCCGAGGCGCAGAAAAACGCTCGGCCCCGTGTGTCGACGGGGCCGAGGGCGTTGTTTTATCTGATGAAAGAGTGGCGCGAGAGACGGGACTTGAACCCGCGACCCCCGGCGTGACAGGCCGGTACTCTAACCAACTGAGCTACTCCCGCGCATCCCGTCAGGCAGCCGTGCCGCCCAGCGAGGCGCGTGACATAGCTGCACGTCCGATTGCCTGTCAAGCGATATGGGTCGACGATCTGGCGATGATCCAAATTAGCGCCTAACAGTGACGTCCGGACCCGGGCGCAAGGCGACACGAGCGAGATGTTTGAAATCGGATTCCTCCTGTTTCCAGGCCTGACCCAGCTGGACCTCACCGGGCCTGCCCAGGTGCTGAGCCGGATGAGCGACGCCCGGGTGCATTTCATCGCCCGGACCCTCGAGCCGGTGCCCAGCGACTGCGGCCTGTCGCTGGTGCCGACCTGCACCTTCGAAACCGCTCCGCACCTCGACCTGTTGTGCGTGCCGGGCGGCATGGGGGTCGATTCGGTGATGGACGATCCGGCGAGCCTGGATTTCGTCCGCCGCACGGGGCAGGGGGCGGAGTTCGTGACATCGGTCTGCACTGGCTCTCTGATCCTGGGGGCCGCGGGACTGCTGGTGGGCTACCGGGCAGCTTGCCACTGGGCTTGGCGGGATCTTCTGCCCCTGTTCGGGGCTTCGCCCTGCGAGGAGCGGGTGGTGATCGACCGGAACCGCATCACCGGCGGCGGCGTGACGGCGGGCATCGACTTTGCCTTCCGGGTGATCGAACAGTTGCGGGGCCTTGCGGAGGCGGAGCGACTTCGGCTCGGGCTGGAGTACGACCCCCAGCCCATCGGCATGGGCGGCACGCCGTCGACGGTCAGCGCCGGCGTGCTGCACGCCGTGCGCCTGCGCTACGATGCGCTGGGAATGAGCGCCCGGCGGGAGGCCATCGCCCGCCACGCCCGAAGCCTCGGCCTTGCGGACGGTTGACCCACATTTTCCCGAGATCGGCCTTGGAGGCATGGGCGTCCTTGGGCTACAAGCCAGCACGAGTCCGCTGACAGAGGGCGTGATGAACGCATTCCTTTTACAATATCTGCCGATCCTGGTGTTCCTGGCCGTGGCTGTGGTGCTGGGTGCGCTGTTCATCGTCGGAGCCTGGGCGCTCGCGCCCAAGCATCCGGATCCGGAAAAGATCTCCGCCTACGAGTGCGGCTTCAACGCCTTCGAGGATGCGCGGATGAAGTTCGACGTGCGGTTCTATCTCGTGGCCATCCTGTTCATCATCTTCGACCTCGAAGTGGCGTTCCTGTTCCCCTGGGCCGTGAGCCTGATGAAGATGCCCCACGCGAGCGGTCTGTTCGCCTTCTGGTCCATGCTGGGCTTCCTCGGCGTGCTGACTGTCGGCTTCATCTACGAATGGAAGAAGGGAGCCCTGGAATGGGAGTGACCACGGGCGAGACCACGGGCAGCGCGGTTGTCGGCGCGACATCGTCCCTGATCGTCCCGGCGGGCGCCGGGGCACGGGCCGGGGTGGAAGGCTATGACCCCAAGCTCCACGACCCCTATTTCGACAAGCTGAACGGCGTCCTGGCCGACCGGGGCTATGTGGTCGCCGCGCTGGAAGACGTGGTGAACTGGGCCCGCACCGGATCGCTGATGTGGATGACCTTCGGGCTCGCCTGCTGCGCCGTCGAGATGATGCAGGCGTCCATGCCGCGCTATGACCTGGAGCGGTTCGGTTTTGCGCCCCGTGCGAGCCCGCGGCAGTCCGACGTGATGATCGTGGCCGGCACCCTGACCAACAAGATGGCCCCGGCCCTGCGCAAGGTCTATGACCAGATGCCCGAGCCGCGCTACGTCATCTCCATGGGCAGCTGCGCCAATGGCGGCGGCTACTACCACTACAGCTACGCCGTCGTGCGCGGCTGCGACCGGATCGTGCCCGTGGACGTCTACGTGCCGGGCTGCCCGCCGACGGCGGAGGCCCTGGTCTACGGGGTGCTGCAACTGCAGAAGAAGATCCGCCGCACCGGTACGGTCGAGCGCTAGGAGACGAGGGACCATGTCCACCAAGGCCCTTCAGGAGCTCGGTCAGGCGATCCTCGATCGCTCGGGCGGTCGTGCGCAGCGTTTCGAGGTCGCGGTCGAGGAACTGACCGTCCACACCACCGTCGACCACGTGGTCGAGCTGCTTCGGCTGTTGCGGGACGATGTGTCGTTCCGTTTCAACCAGCTGACCGACCTGTGCGGCGTGGACTATCCGGAGCGGCCGCTGCGCTTCGACGTGGTCTATCAGCTGATCTCGTACACGAAGAACGTGCGCCTGCGGGTCAAGGTGCAGACCGACGAGGAGACACCCGTCCCGTCTGTGACGCCCGTCCATCCCTGCGCGGACTGGTTCGAACGCGAGACATTCGACATGTATGGCGTGTTCTTCTCCGGACACCCCGACCTTCGCCGGATCCTGACGGACTACGGCTTCCACGGACATCCCCTGCGCAAGGACTTCCCGATGACGGGATACGTCGAGGTGCGCTGGGACGAAGAGCTCAAGCGCGTGGTCTATGAACCGGTGAAGCTGGTTCAGGAGTACCGGGCCTTTGATTTCCTGTCGCCGTGGGAGGGGGCCCAGTACGTCCTTCCCGGAGACGAAAAAGCCGGGGGGTAGGGGATGTTCTTGACCAAGCAGGCATTGCGGTCCGCGACAGCGTTCTTTCTTCTGACGTTTTCCACGGCCTTTCTGATGACCATCGGGATCCGGCTGACCGGCTGGTTCACCCGGGCGCCCGAGGTCTCGCAGGTGGCGACCCAGGACCTGGGGATCGCCATCATGGTCGGTGTGGTGGCTTTGGCGGTCGGTTCGACCATCCGCCGGATGGATGCGGTGGAACTGCGCAGCGCCCTGATCGGGGCTGCGTCGGTCCTTCTGGCCATTCCCACATCTTATGCGGCGATCAATCACAAATGGGACGTGTCGACCTTCGTCGTGGTGAGCTTCGGCGTCGTGCTGCTGCTGGCAGGCCTGCTGGTGGCCCTGACGACCCGCAGCGAGGCGGAGAGCGACTTGATCCGGAAATATGAAGCGGAGCAGATCATCAATGGCCAGTGAAACCCCGGCCGTTGCCGACAGCGCTGCCGGCAACGTGGTCAGCGCGGACGGCGAGGAAACCCGCCTGCGGAAGTTCAACATCAACTTCGGTCCCCAGCACCCGGCGGCCCACGGCGTTCTGCGTCTGGTGCTGGAACTGGATGGCGAGGTGGTGGAGCGGGTGGACCCGCATATCGGCCTGCTGCACCGCGGCACCGAGAAGCTGATGGAGGCCCGCACCTACCTCCAGAACACCCCTTACTTCGACCGGCTGGACTATGTGGCTCCGATGAACCAGGAGCACGCCTTCGTCCTGGCCATCGAGAAGCTGGCCGGGATCGAGGTGCCCTATCGCGGCAAGGTCATCCGCGTCCTGTTCGACGAGATCGGCCGGATCCTCAGCCATCTGCTGAACGTGACGACCCAGGCCATGGACGTGGGCGCGCTCACCCCGCCCCTGTGGGGTTTCGAAGAGCGCGAAAAGCTCATGATCTTCTATGAGCGCGCGTCCGGCGCCCGGCTGCACGCCAACTACTACCGTCCCGGCGGTGTCCACCAGGATCTGACGCCGGAGCTGATCGCCGACATGCGCCGCTGGTGCGCCGAGTTTCCCCGCAAGCTCGACGACATCGACAACCTGATCACGCCGAACCGTATCTTCAAGCAGCGGAACGTGGACATCGGTGTCGTCACCCAGGAGGAAGCCTATGCCTGGGGCTTCACCGGCGTGATGCTGCGGGGCTCGGGCATCGCCTGGGATCTGCGCAAGGCCCAGCCCTACGAGATCTATGCCGACCTCGACTTCGACATCCCGCTTGGCAAGAACGGCGACTGCTATGACCGCTATCTCGTCCGGATGGAGGAGATGCGCCAGTCGGTGAAGATCATGAACCAGTGCCTGGACCTGCTGGACAAGCACAAGGGCCCGGTCCTGCTGGAGAACTCCAAGTACACGCCGCCCCGCCGGGGTGAGATGAAGCGCTCGATGGAGGCGCTGATCCACCACTTCAAGCTCTACACCGAGGGGTTCCACGTCCCCGCCGGCGAGGTCTACACGGCCGTCGAGGCACCCAAGGGCGAGTTCGGCGTCTATCTGGTGGGCGACGGGACCAACAAGCCCTATCGTTGCAAGATCCGCGCGCCGGGTTATTCGCATCTGCAGGCCCTGGACTGGATGGCCCGGGGGCACATGCTGGCGGACGTGTCCGCCGTGCTGGGCTCCCTCGACATCGTGTTCGGAGAGGTCGACCGGTGAACCCGGTCCTGGGCGGGATTGCCCTGACCCTGGTGTCTGTTTCGGTCCTGGCGATCATGACCGTGATCCGCTGGTGGCTCGCTCGCTCTCACTGGGATCACCACCCGGCCGGTCGCCGGGGCTATCTGAACGACGTGATCCTGATGACGGCGACCTTTGCGCCCATGATCCTGGCCGGCCTGATCTTCCGCATCGAGCTGCTGTCAGGTCAGACGGCTGCGCTGATGCCCTACCTCTACGGCGGTCTCCTGACCGCCTTCGCCATACGCGTCGTCCTGCGACGCATCCCGCCCTTCGGCCCTGCCAACCAGCGTCTGACCGACAGCCGCATGGCCGCACTGGCCGCCAAGGCCTCAAACTCCAGGAAAGCCGACTGACATGTCCGTCCGCCGTCTCAGTGCCCAGCAACCCGACGCCTTCGCCTTTTCCCCCGACACGATGGAAAAGGCCCAGTGGTGGATGACCAAGTATCCGGCGGAGCGGAAGGCCTCGGCGGTGATCCCGATCCTGTGGCTCGTGCAGAAGCAGGAGGGCTGGGTGTCCGAGCCCGCCATCCGCGCGATCGGCGACCTGCTGGGCATGCCGAAGATCCGCGTTCTGGAGGTTGCGACCTTCTACACCATGTTCCAGCTGGAACCGGTGGGCACCGCCGCGCTGATCCAGGTCTGCGGCACCACACCCTGCATGCTCCGCGGGTCCGAGGCCCTGATGGAGCTCTGCCGCAGCGAGATCGGTCCGAAGGACAGGCTGTCGGCGGACGGCAAGTTCACCTGGCAGGAGGTCGAGTGCCTGGGGGCCTGTGCCAATGCCCCCATGGCCCAGATCAATGACTATTATTACGAGGACCTGACGCCGGACAGTCTGAAGGCCATCATCGAGGCCTTCCGTCGGGGAGAGACTCCGAAGGCCGGCTCCGCCGCGGGCCGCCATTCGTCCGAGCCGGCGGAGGGAGCCCTGACGCTGACCGATCCCAGTCTCTATGACGGCAGCCGGGCGGTGCCGATCACCCAGCTTCCGAACGCCAAGGAACCGGCCGTCTGATGGAGGACGTGCCGAAGCCCACCGAGGCCCTGGCCCTGGCGGCCCTGCAGCGGCGGTTCCGGCGGATGGTGATGGCGATGTCGGTCTGCGGCCTTGTGGCCGTGGCCGGGGCTGTCTGCTTCTTTGCCGCGCACCAGCCGTGGGGTCTGTGGCTTTTTATCGCGGCTCTGGTGAGCGGGTTCGCCGCACAGGTGTGGTTCGTGGCGGCCATGCGTCGCTGACCGCATAGGTATCCGCGGCAGGCTGGGACATGGGCTGTCATCACGGCGCAGAATGAACCGTGCGAGTATGTCCGGTAGCGGATCGTCCGATGGGGACGACGGTTCGGAGGGGCGGGTTTGAGTAAGCGTGATGCGCCTGACGCGGGGATGAAGCCCCCCGGTTCGGGAGAGCAAGGGGCGGTCGCATCGGGTGCGACCGGTCCGGCCCGCCGGGGTCGTCAGCGCCGGACCGGACTGGGCGTCGTTCTGAATCTGATCGGCGCGGCCGCCATGGCCGTGGTGGGTGTGCCGTTCCGAGGGGCGGAGGGCCCCGCAGGCGGTGCAGAAGTCTCCGGCGGCGCGAGTTCCCGGTTGGTTTTGGGTGCGTCTGGCGCTATGTCGCAGTCCACGTCGTCCGACAACGGCGAGAGTCGCGCGCCCACCCCGGCGGACCCCGGAATTCCGGGGCCTGCGGATCGTATCCGGTCCTTCGAGACCGATGACACCGATCCGGAGCGACATCGACAGTCGGAACTCATCAAGGGCCGTGCTGCGGATACGAGATCCGCCGCGGCTGGGAGATCGCGAATGGTCGGCATCCTGGAAGACAAGGATCGTATCTTCACCAACCTGTACGGATTCCACGACTGGGGTCTGGAGGGGGCGAAGGCGCGGGGGTGCTGGAACGCGACCCGCGAGATCCTGCAACAGGGCCCGGACTGGATCATCGACAACATGAAGGCGTCAGGCCTGCGCGGCCGGGGCGGTGCGGGTTTCTCCACCGGCCTGAAGTGGTCCTTCATGCCCAAGGAAGTCGGCGCACGACCGCATTATCTGGTGGTCAATGCCGACGAGTCGGAGCCGGGTACCTGCAAGGACCGGGAAATCCTGCGCCACGACCCGCACCTGCTGATCGAGGGATGCCTGATCGCCTCCTTCGCCATGCACGCCCACGCCTGCTACATCTACCTGCGCGGGGAATATGTGCGGGAGCGCGAGGTCCTAGAGGAAGCGGTGAAGCAGGCCTACGAGGCCAGGCTCATCGGCAAGGACAACATCCACGGCTGGGACTTCGACCTCTACGTCCATCATGGGGCAGGGGCCTATATCTGCGGCGAGGAAACGGCGCTCCTGGAGAGCCTGGAAGGCAAGAAGGGCCAGCCCCGCCTGAAGCCGCCGTTCCCGGCGGGTGCCGGCCTCTACGGCTGCCCGACGACCGTGAACAATGTGGAGTCCATTGCCGTGGCCGGGACCATCCTGCGCCGCGGGGCCGCATGGTTTGCAGGCCTTGGCCGGGCCAACAACACCGGCACCAAGCTGATGTGCATCTCCGGCCACGTGAACAAGCCGTGCAACGTAGAAGAAGCCATGTCGATTCCCCTTCGCCAGCTGCTGGAAGAGCACTGCGGCGGCGTGCGCGGGGGCTGGGGTAACCTGAAGGCCGTCATCCCGGGCGGCTCTTCGGTGCCGATGATCACTGCGGAACAGTGCGAGACCGCGCTGATGGACTTCGACTCCCTGCGGGAACTGCGCTCCGGCCTCGGCACCGCCGCGGTGATCGTCATGGACAAGTCCACCGATCTGGTCCGCGCCATTGCCCGCATCAGCTATTTCTACAAGCACGAAAGCTGTGGACAATGCACGCCCTGCCGGGAGGGCACCGGCTGGATGTGGCGCGTCATGGAGCGCATGGCGAGCGGCGAGGCGGAGATGAAGGAGATCGATCTTCTCCTCGATGTGGCGTCCCAGGTGGAAGGCCATACCATCTGCGCCCTCGGAGACGCAGCCGCCTGGCCAATTCAGGGCCTGTTCCGGCACTTCCGTCCAGAGATCGAGGATCGTATCGCCAGCTACCGCAGCGGTCGTCCCCACGTGCAGGGCCATGCCATCGCCGCCGAGTAAGCTCGGATGGGCTCTTGCCTTATGCCGCAAAGTGTTTCACCACCCCGCCACTGCCGCACCGCCGAAGACTAGGATCCCGTCGAGATGCCCATCGCCAAGGTCAATGGCATAGAGGTCGAGTTCGAGCCGGGCATGACCGTGCTCCAGGTCGCTGAACTCGCCGGGGAAGAGATCCCGCGCTTCTGCTACCACGAACGCCTGTCCATCGCCGGCAACTGCCGCATGTGCCTGGTGGAGGTGAAGCCCGGTCCGCCCAAGCCGCAGGCGTCCTGCGCGCTGCCCGCCGCGGACAAGCAGGAGATCTTCACCAACACGCCGATGGTCAAGAAGGCGCGGGAAGGGGTGATGGAGTTCCTGCTGGTCAATCACCCGCTGGACTGCCCGATCTGCGACCAGGGCGGCGAATGCGACCTGCAGGACGAGGCCATGGGTTATGGCCGCGTCGGATCGCGGTTCGACGAGAACAAGCGCGCCGTGGACGAGAAGTTCATGGGGCCGCTGATCAAGACCACCATGACCCGCTGCATCCAGTGCACCCGCTGCGTCCGCTTCGCCACCGAGGTGGCTGGCGTGTTGGAACTGGGCCTCCTGAACCGTGGCGAGGATGCGGAGATCAGCACCTATCTCGAAGGCGCCGTGACGTCCGAACTGTCCGGCAACCTCGTGGACCTCTGCCCGGTGGGGGCCCTGACCTCCAAGCCCTACGCCTTCAACGCCCGGCCGTGGGAGCTGACCAAGACCGAGACCGTGGACGTGATGGACGGTCTGGGGGCCTCCATCCGCGTGGATGCCCGGGGACCCGCGGTCCTGCGGGTGCTGCCCCGCGCCAATGACGAGATCAACGAGGAGTGGATCTCCGACAAGACCCGCCACGCGGTGGACGGCCTGTCCCGCCAGCGGCTGGACCAGCCGTATGTGCGGATCGACGGCAAGCTGCGTCCTGCCAGCTGGGGTCAGGCCTTTGCGGCCATCGCTGCCCGGATCAAGGCGACGACGCCGGATCGCGTGGGCCTGATTGCCGGGGACCTGCAGGACGCCGAGTCCATGAAGGCCGCCATGGACCTGTTCCGGTCCCTGGGCGTTGCCAGCATCGATTGCCGCCAGGACGGAAGTGTCCTCGGCCACGGCCCGCGGGAGAGCTGGCTGTTCAACGCGACCATCGCCGGTATCGACGAGGCTGACGCCATCATGATCATCGGGGCCAATCCGCGCCTCGAGGCTCCCGTGCTGAACGCCCGGATCCGCCGACGCTGGCTGACCGGCAAGGTGCTGACCGGCGTGATCGGCGAGGCCGCCGACCTGACCTATCGCTATAACCACCTCGGCACCTCGCCGGACGCGATCCGCCAGTTCGTGGCCCACGGCAAGATTTCCAAGGAAAGGCCGATGTTCATCATCGGTCAGGGCGCGCTGAACCGCCCGGATTCCGCCGCGGTGCTGAGCCTGCTCGGGCAGGCGGCAGCCTCCATGGGCGTGGTGCGCGAGGGCTGGAACGGCTTCAACGTGCTGCACACGGCGGCCTCCCGCGTGGGTGGCCTCGACATGGGCTTCATCCCGGCGGCCGGGGGACGCAGCGCGCCGCAGATGCTGGCTGCGGCCGAGACCGGCGAGCTGGACGTCCTCTACCTGCTGGGGGCTGACGAGATCGATACCTCTCGTCTGGGCAAGGCCTTCGTGATCTATCAGGGCACCCACGGGGACGCCGGGGCCCAGGCTGCCGACGTGATCCTGCCGGGTGCCGCCTACACCGAAAAGCCGGGCATCTATGTCAATACCGAGGGCCGGACCCAGATCGCCAACCGGGCCGTGTTCCCCAAGGGCGACGCCAAGGAAGACTGGAGCATCTTCCGGGCCCTGTCCGAGGATCTGGGCCATCGGCTGCCCTATGACAGCCTCGAGGCCTTGCGCCGCAAGCTGATCCAGGATCATCCGACCTTCGGCCAGGTGGACCATGCACCGGGACACGTCTCCGCGGCGGCGTTCGACGTCGGTTCGATCGGCGCAGCGGGGGCGGTCTCGGACACGCCGTTCCAGTCGCCGGTCACGGAGTTCCACCTGACCAACCCCATCGCGCGCGCCAGCGTTACCATGGCCGAGTGCGCCCGAAGCCTGAAGGCCGCCCGCGGCCTCCTGGCAGCGGAATAGGAGCGGGGAGCCCATGGGCGACATTCAAGACTTCTGGGGCACTCCTGCCGGTTGGACCGTGATCACCCTGGGTGAGGTGCTCCTCGTGGTGGTGGGGGTCCTGATCAGCCTCGCCTTTCTGCTGCTCGCCGACCGCAAGGTCTGGGCCGGGGTGCAGATGCGCAAGGGGCCGAACACGGTGGGCGCCTTCGGCCTGCTGCAGTCCTTCGCCGACTTCATCAAGTTCCTGCTGAAGGAAATCGTCATCCCGGCCGGGGCCGACCGGACCGTATTCCTGCTGGCGCCGCTGGTCAGCTTCGTGCTCGCCTTCATCGGCTGGGCCGTGATCCCGTTTGCGCCGGGCTGGGTGGTGTCCGACATCAATGTGGGAATCCTCTACCTGCTGGCCATGTCATCCCTGGGTGTCTACGGGATCATCATGGGGGGCTGGGCCTCCAACTCGAAGTATCCGTTCCTGGGCAGCCTGCGTTCTGCCGCGCAGATGGTTTCCTACGAGGTCTCCATCGGCTTCATCATCGTCACGGTGATCCTGCTGACCGGCTCCATGAACCTTCAGACCATTGTCGAGCATCAGTCCGGCGGCTTCTGGAACTGGAACGTGTTCGGCGGCGGGCTGGAGAAGAACTGGCCCATGGCCTTCGTCATGGTGCCGATGATGGTGATGTTCTTCATCTCCGCCCTGGCAGAGACCAACCGCCCACCCTTCGACCTGCCCGAGGCGGAATCGGAACTGGTGGCCGGGTACCAGGTCGAGTATTCGTCCACCCCGTACCTGCTGTTCATGATCGGCGAGTATTCGAACATCGTCCTGATGTGCGCGATGATCTCGATCCTGTTCTTCGGCGGATGGCAGGCCCCGTTCCCGACGCCGTCCCTGGCAGGCTGGGCCCCGATCCTCTCCGGTCTGTTCGGTCTCCTGTGGTTCGCCATCAAGGTGGTCTTCTGGTTCTTCATGTTCGCCATGATCAAGGCGATCGTGCCGCGCTATCGCTATGACCAGCTGATGCGCCTGGGCTGGAAGATCTTCCTGCCCACGTCCCTCGTCGCCGTCGCCGTCGTGGCCGGATGGCGCATTTTCACCAGCGTCTGAGGAGAGCGCCAGCATGTCCTTCTTCACGCGCATCGGTCAGGCCGCCAAGGGTGCCCTGATGCTCGATTTCATCGGGGCCTTCGGCATGGGGCTGCGCTATCTCGCGGCCCCCAAGAAGACCATCATGTATCCCTTCGAGAAGGGCCCCCTCAGCCCGCGCTTCCGGGGCGAGCATGCGCTCCGCCGCTATCCCAGCGGGGAAGAGCGCTGCATCGCCTGCAAGCTGTGCGAGGCCATCTGCCCGGCCCAGGCCATCACTATCGAGGCCGAGCCCCGGGCCGACGGCAGCCGCCGCACCACCCGCTACGACATCGATATGGTGAAGTGCATCTATTGCGGTCTCTGCCAGGAGGCGTGTCCGGTGGATGCCATTGTCGAGGGACCGAACTTCGAGTTTGCGGTCGAGACCCGCGAAGAACTTCTCTATGACAAGGATCGCCTGCTGGCCAACGGGGACCGTTGGGAGCGGGAAATCGCGAAAATTCTGGAACTGGACGCGGCCTACCGCTGATCGCGGGGGTCGAACGGGGCAATGGACGGACGAAGGCGGCACGCCGCCCTCGTCGGTCCGAAAGGAAGCTGACAAGCGCCATGGATCTGCAGGCGATCGCATTCTACACGCTGGCCGCCGTCATGCTGGCCGCCGCCGGGCTCGTGGTCACGGCCAGGAACCCCGTGCACTCGGTGCTGTTCCTGATCCTGGCCTTTTTCAGCGGGGCCGGGTTGTTCGTCCTTCTGGGGGCGGAATTCCTGGCGATGCTGCTGATCGTCGTCTATGTGGGCGCGGTCGCGGTCCTGTTCCTGTTCGTGGTGATGATGCTGGACGTGGACTTCGTGTCCCTGCGGTCCGGCTTTGCCCAGTACATGCCGATCGGGCTGGTCGTCTCCGGGCTTCTGCTGGTGGAGATGGTGATGGTCTCCGGTGCCGTCGCCTCCAGCGGTGCCGCTTCCCGGGTCAAGGCCGCCGCCGAGACCGGCCAGAGCAACATCGAGCAGATCGGCCGGGTGCTCTATACCGACTATGTCTACTTCTTCCAGGCGGCGGGTCTGGTGCTGCTGGTGGCCATGATCGGCGCCATCGTGCTGACCCTGCGCCACAAGCCCGGCGTCCGCCGCCAGAACATCGCCGACCAGACGGCCCGGACCCGCAAGTCCGGCCTGTCCATCGTCAAGGTCGCGACCGGAGAGGGGATTTCCGAATGAGCGTGGGTCTTCCCGCCTATCTGGCCGTCGCGGCGGCCCTGTTCACCATCGGGGTGTTCGGCATCTTCGTGAACCGGCGCAACATCATCGTCGTGCTGATGTCCATCGAGCTGATCCTCCTGGCCGTGAACATCAACCTGGTCTCGTTCTCCATGTTCCTGCATGACGTGGTCGGGCAGATCTTCGCCATGTTCGTGCTGACCGTGGCCGCCGCCGAGGCGGCCGTCGGTCTGGCGATCCTGGTCACCTTCTTCCGCAACCGCGGCGACATCGCGGTTGACCATGCCAATATGATGAAAGGCTGAGCGTGAGCGTCGAGCCTCTCCTTCTGACCCTCGTCTTCGGTCCCCTGGTCGGTGCCACCCTGGCCGGCCTGTTCGGCCGACGCCTGGGCGATCTCGTCTCCATGAGCGTCACCACGGGCCTGTTGTTCCTGAGCTGCGGTCTGGCCTGGGATGTCTTCTGCGGCTTCTGGGCCGGGCATTCCCGGCCGGTGACCATCGAGATCCTGCCCTTCATCAATGTGGGGGACTTCCATTCGGCCTGGTCCATCCGCCTCGACACCCTGTCGGCGGTGATGCTGATCGTGGTGACCACGGTCTCGGCGCTCGTGCACCTCTACAGCTGGGGCTACATGGCGGACGATCCGTCCAAGCCCCGGTTCTTCGCCTATCTGTCCCTTTTCACCTTCGCCATGCTGATGCTCGTGACGGCGGCGGACTTCATGCAGCTGTTCTTCGGCTGGGAAGGGGTGGGGCTGGCCAGCTACCTGCTGATCGGCTTCTGGTTCAAGAAGGACACGGCGTCGTCTGCCGCCATCAAGGCGTTCGTGGTGAACCGGGTCGGCGACTTCGGCTTTGCGCTGGGCATCATGACCGTCTTCTGGATGTTCCACACGATCCGCTTCGCCGAGCTGTTCCCCCTGATCGCGGCGAAGCAGAACGCGACCTGGTCGTTCATCGGCCAGGACTGGAGCGCCCTGGATCTGGCGGGCTTCCTTCTGTTCATCGGGGCCATGGGCAAGTCGGCCCAGTTCTTCCTGCACACCTGGCTGCCGGACGCGATGGAGGGGCCGACGCCCGTCTCCGCCCTGATCCATGCGGCGACCATGGTCACCGCCGGGGTCTACATGGTCTGCCTGCTGTCGCCGCTCTATGAGCATGCGCCGGTGGCCCGGGCGATCATCACCGTGATCGGGGCCATCACGGCCCTGTTCGCCGCCACCGTCGGCCTGGCGCAGAACGACATCAAGCGCGTGATCGCCTACTCGACCTGTTCGCAGCTCGGCTACATGTTCTTCGCCGCCGGCGTCGGGGCCTATCAGGCGGCCATGTTCCACCTGTTCACCCATGCCTTCTTCAAGGCCCTGCTGTTCCTCGGCGCCGGCTCCGTCATCCACGGCATGCACCACGAGCAGGACATGCGGAAGATGGGCGCGGTGGGCAAGTTCCTGCCGATCACCTATGCGGTCATGGTCATCGGCACCATTGCCATCACGGGCCTCGGCATCCCGATCAAGGGCATGGAGTTCGGTTTCGCCGGCTTCTTCTCCAAGGACACGATCCTGGGCGCGGCCTATGTGGCGGGGGAGCATTCGCCTTACGGCTACTTCGCCTTCTGCATCGGCATCTTCGCCGCCGGTCTCACCGCGTACTACTCCTGGCGCCTGATCTTCATGACCTTCAACGGCACGGCCAAGTGGGGCCCGCACGAGGACCATGGGCATGACGATGCCCATGCCCATGACGACCACGCGCACGACGATCATGCCCATGACGATCATGGTCACGGCCATGGGGACTTCAAGCCGCACGAGAGCCCGGTGGTCATGCTGATCCCGCTGTTCGTGCTGGCGGCGGGGGCCATCGGCGCAGGCTTCCTGTTCGCCCCGTCCTTTGTCGGCGAGCACCGGGAGGCCTTCTGGCAGGGGGCCATCTTCACCGCCAAGTCCAACGAGGTTCTGGAGAAGATCGAGAGCCTGCCGAGCTGGGTCGGCTACCTGCCGCTGGTGGTGTCGGTGCTGGGCGCTCTGGTGGCCATCTACTTCTACCTGCTGCGGGAAGGTCTCGCGAAGCGGATCGCCGACAATGACGGCCCGCTGCATCGCTTCCTCTATAACAAGTGGTACTTCGACGAGCTGTACCAGGCGGTGTTCGTCAACGGTGCCAAGGCACTGGGGGACCTGTTCTGGAAGGGTGGCGACCAGAAGATCATCGATGGGCTGGGCCCCAACGGCTTTGCCTGGCTGGCGGGTTTCGCCGGCCGGCAACTGGGCCGCATCCAGTCCGGTCTCGTCTATCATTATGCCTTCGTGATGCTCCTCGGCGTGGCGGGACTCCTGTCCTACGCGCTGTGGGCCTTCACGCACTGAGGGGGCGACCGTGAGCCATATCCTTTCCCTCACCACCTTCGCGCCGATCATCGGCGTGCTTGCCATCCTCCTGCTGCGCCTGGTGGCCGGCAAGAATGGCGAGGAGGCGGCCGGTCGCGCGTCCCTGTGGGTCGCCCTGTCCACCACGCTGGCGACGTTCGCCCTGTCGGTGCTGATGCTGGCCAATTTCGACGCCCATGCCACCGGCTTCCAGTTCACGGAAGACGCGCCGTGGTTCTCGGTGATCCACTACGCCATGGGCGTGGACGGGATCTCGGTGCTGTTCGTGCTCCTGACCACCTTCCTGATGCCGATCTGCATCCTGGCCAGCTGGTCCAGCATCAAGACCCGGCTGGTGGAGTACCTGATCGCCTTCCTGGTGCTCGAGACCCTGATGATCGGGGTATTCACCTCGCTGGATCTCGTGCTCTTCTACGTCTTCTTCGAGTTCGGCCTGATCCCGATGTTCCTGATCATCGGCGTCTGGGGCGGCAAGAACCGGGTCTATGCGGCCTACAAGTTCTTCCTCTACACCCTGCTGGGGTCGGTGCTGATGCTGGCCGCGATCCTGTCCATGACCATGATCGCGCACACCACCTCGATCCCGGCCCTGATGCAGTTCCACTTCGCGCCGGAACTGCAGATCATCTTCTTCCTGGCGTTCTTCGCATCGTTTGCCGTGAAGATGCCCATGTGGCCGGTGCACACCTGGCTGCCCGACGCCCACGTGGAGGCCCCCACCGCGGGCTCCGTGATCCTGGCGGGCGTGCTGCTGAAGATGGGGGGCTACGGCTTCCTGCGCTTCTCCCTGCCCATGTTCCCGCAGGCGGCGACCTATTTCACGCCGATGATCTTCGCCCTGTCGGCCATCGCCATCGTCTACACCTCGCTGGTGGCCTTCCGGCAGACGGACATGAAGAAGCTGATCGCCTATTCCTCGGTGGCGCACATGGGCTTCGTCACCATGGGCATCTTCTCCGGCACCCTTCAGGGCGTGCAGGGGGCGGTGTTCCAGATGCTGAGCCACGGGGTGATCTCGGGCGCGCTCTTCCTCTGCGTCGGCGTGATCTATGACCGCATGCACACCCGGGAGATCGCCTTCTACGGCGGTCTGGCGGACAAGATGCCCTGGTACGCCGCCACCTTCCTCCTGTTCACCATGGGCAATGTGGGTCTGCCGGGGACCAGCGGCTTCGTGGGTGAGATCCTGACCATGACCGGGGTCTACGGCTCGCCCAGCACGGCGGGGACCTGGACGGCGCTGGTGTCGGCGTCCGGCGTGATTCTGTCGGCGGTCTATGCCCTGACCCTCTACAAGCGGGTGATGTACGGAAACGTGACCAATCCCAAGCTTTCCGGCATCCTCGATCTCGACACACGGGAGGTGGCGATCTTCGCTCCCCTGATCGTCAGCGCCCTCGCGCTCGGCGTCTATCCGCATCTGGTATTCAGCTTCACCGACGCGTCGGTCGCCAGCCTGGTGACCGTATGGCGCGCTGCGGTCGGCGGCTGAGGGAGAAGAGTTGATGGGTCTCGACAGCGCCCTGACGATCGCGCAACCCGAACTGCTTCTCGCCGCGGCGGCACTGGGCCTGCTGGTGGTGGGGGCCTTTACCGGCCGTCTGAGCATGACGCTCGTATCCTGGGGCGCGATGGCGGCTCTTGGCGGCGCCGCGGTGCTGGCGGCCACCGGTCCGCTGGGTTCGGCGTTCCGGGGGGCGTTCGTGTCCGACGGCGCGTCCGTCTTCGCCAAGGTGATCATCTATGCCGCCAGCGGTGTCGCGGTGTTCCTGGGAGAGCGCTGGCTGACCCGTGTGGGCAACGCCAAGTTCGAGTATCCGGTGCTCATCCTCCTGGCGGCCCTGGGCATGGGCATGATGGTGTCCGCGGGCGACCTGATTTCCCTCTACATCGGGATCGAGCTCCAGTCCCTGGCCCTCTATGTCCTGTGCGCCTTCCAGCGGGATGATGCGCGGGCGTCAGAGGCGGGGCTGAAGTACTTCGTGCTGGGGGCCCTGTCCTCGGGCCTGCTGCTGTACGGGGCTTCGCTGATCTACGGTTTCGCCGGCTCGACGCGGTTCTCGGACATTGCGGGTGCGGTGCACGGCCCGGCCTCCATGGGCATCGTGTTCGGCCTGGTGTTCCTGATCTGCGGCCTGGCCTTCAAGGTGTCGGCCGCACCGTTCCACATGTGGACGCCGGACGTCTATGAGGGTGCGCCGACCCCGGTGACGGCGCTGCTGGCCGCGGCCCCCAAGGTGGCGGCCATGGTGCTGTTCGCCCGGGTCCTCTCCCAGGCCTTCCCGCACGACATTCCCCAGTGGAGTCAGGTGGTCACGGCCATTGCGCTGATCTCGGTCACGGTGGGTGCGCTCGGCGGTCTGGTGCAGAAGAACCTGAAGCGGCTCTTGGCCTATTCCTCCATCGCCAATATCGGCTACGCCCTGCTGGGTCTGGCCTCGGGCAGTGAGGCGGGCCTGCAGGCCATGTTGATGTTCCTGGTCCTCTACGTGATCGATGTGACCGGCTTCTTCGCCTGTCTTCTGGCCCTGTCGCGGGGCGGCAAGCCGATGGAGACCCTGCCGTCGCTGGCCGGTCTCGTTCGCCTGCGCCCCGGTCTGGCCATCGCCATCACCATCCTCTCCCTCAGCGTTCTGGGTCTGCCGCCCCTGTCGGGCTTCTGGGCCAAGTTCTACGTCTTCAAGGCTGCGGTCTCGACCCACGGGATGGAACCGGCAGCGGTCTACGGCCTGGTCATGAGCGTGGCGGCGGCCTTCTATTACCTGCGGATCATCAAGACCATGTGGTTCGACCCGCCGGAGGGGGCCACCGATGCGCCGCCGCTGGACGCCCGCCTGGTGGCGCTGGGATCGGCTGCGTTTTCCTTCCCGCTGGTCATACCGGCACTGGCGGTTCTTGATCCTCTGGCCCTGGCTGCGGCCAAGGCCTTCGGACTGGCGTGACCGAGATTTCCGCCGCCGCCGGAGAGCCCGTTCCGGTTCTCGTCCTCGAGAGCGTGGACTCGACCAATGCCGAGGCCCGTCGCCTGGCGGAGTCCGGCGACCTGGGGCCCCGCTGGATCACTGCGCGGTTCCAGACGGCGGGACGGGGTCGCCGGGGCCGGGCCTGGGACACGGCCGAGGGGAATCTGGCGGCCACACTGCTGATGACCACTGACCGGACGCCGGGGGATGCCGCGCGCACCTCGTTCGTCGCCGCCGTCGCCGTTGCCGATGCCTTGGGCGCCTATCTGCCCGACAGCCTCATCCGGCTAAAATGGCCGAATGACGTGCTGGTGGACGACCGGAAGATCTGCGGCATCCTGATCGAGTCCGGCCGGATCCCCGGGGCGGACCGTCTTTGGCTGGCCGTGGGCATCGGGATCAATCTGCGGCATGCGCCAAACGTCGTGGATCGTCCGGCCACCTGTGTCGCCGACCATCTCCGCGCCGACGTTGCAACACCGCCGACGCCACGGGCGGCCCTGGACGGTCTGGCGCGGGCCTTCGCCCATCGGCAGGGACAGTGGGATGCCCTCGGCTTCGACCCGATCGTCGAGGCCTGGACCGGTCGGGCCATTGGCCTCGGCGGTCCGTGCGCCGCGCGACTGGCGATGGAAACCGTCGAGGGAATTGCCGAAGGGCTGGATCCCGACGGGTCCCTGCGCCTGCGCCTGACGGACGGCGGGGTGCGCCGCATCGCCGCCGGCGACGTGTTTTTCGGAGGAAGATGAGCCATGCTTCTTGCCATCGAACAGGGCAATACCAACACGGTCTTCGCCGTCCATGACGGTTCCGAGTGGATCGCCCAGTGGCGCTCGGCCACCGATCCGTCCCGGACCGCTGACGAGTACGGCGTCTGGCTGTCCCAGTTCCTCGCCATGAAGGACCTGGTCCTGCGCGACCTGGACGGCTGCATCATTTCCAGTGTGGTGCCCCAGTCGATCTTTCATCTGCGCAACCTGTCCCGTCGGTATCTGCACACCGAGCCCCTCGTCATCGGGGAGAACGCCCGGCTGGGCGTGGAGATCCGCATCGACAAGCCGTCGGAAGCCGGGGCGGACCGACTGGTCAACGCCGTGGGAGCCCATGCGGCCTATTCCGGGGCCCTGATCATCGTCGACAGCGGGACGGCCACGAATTTCGATGTCGTGGCGGCCGATGGGGCCTTCGAGGGGGGCGTGATCGCACCGGGCATCAACCTGTCGATGCAGGCCCTGCACCAGGCCGCCGCGCGGCTGCCGCGGGTGGCCATCCAGCGCCCCGGCAGCGTCATCGGCCGTGATACGGTCACCGCCATGCAGTCCGGTGTGTTCTGGGGCTACATGGCCCTGATCGAAGGCATGATCGACCGCATCCGCACCGAGTACGGTGCCCCCATGACCGTCGTCGCCACGGGCGGCGTCGCCTCCCTGTTCGAGGGCGCCACTGACAAGATCGACATCTTCGACCCTGACGTCACCATTCGCGGCATGCTGGAAGTCTGGCGCCGCAACCAGCAAGGCGCCGCATGACCCGTACCTCCGACGCCGAACTCGTGTTCCTGCCCCTGGGCGGCTCCAACGAGATCGGCATGAACTTCAATCTGTACGGCTATGGCCCGCCGCACGCCCGCAAGTGGATCGTGGTTGACCTGGGCGTGACCTTCGGTGACCTGACGACCCCCGGCGTCGAGATCATCATGCCGGACCCCACCTTCCTCGAGGAGAATGTCGACAACCTGCTGGGCATCGTTCTGACCCATGCCCACGAGGATCACATCGGGGCGCTGCCCTGGCTGTGGCCGCGCCTGAAGGCCCCGCTCTTCGCCACACCCTTCACCGCCTATCTGATCCGCGAGAAGCTGCGGGATGCCGGTGTGCTGGACCAGGCCGTGATCACCGAGATCCCGCTGAACGGCCGCCTGACTCTGGGCCCGTTCGACCTGGAACTGGTGACCCTGACCCACTCCATCCCCGAACCCAACGGTGTGGCCATCCGCACGCCGCTGGGTACCATCCTGCACACCGGCGACTGGAAGATCGATCCGGATCCGCTTCTGGGCGCGGTCACCGACAGTGCGGCGATCCAGCGCCTGGGGGACGAGGGCATCCTCGCCATGGTCTGCGATTCCACCAATGTCTTCGTCGAGGGCGAGGCAGGGTCCGAGGCGGATGTGCGCGATGCGCTGACCCAGCTGATCAAGGGCCTGTCCGGCAAGGTCGCCGTGGGCTGCTTCGCCTCCAACGTGGCGCGGATGGACAGTGTCATCCGGGCGGCGGAGGCGGCGGACCGCCGGGTCTGCCTTCTGGGCCGCTCCATGCACCGCATGGCCGGCGCCGCCAAGTCCGTGGGGCTGCTGTCCGACGTGGCACCCTTCGTGACGGAGAAGGAGGCGGGTTACTTCCCGTCCGACAAGATCCTCTATCTGTGCACCGGCAGCCAGGGGGAGCCCCGCGCCGCCCTGTCCCGGGTGGCGGAGGGCAACCACCCCCAGGTGACCCTGGGGGCCGGGGATTCCTGCGTCTTCTCCAGCCGGGTCATTCCCGGAAACGAGATCGCCATCCGCAACCTGCAGAACCGCCTCGCCGACCGGGGGGTGCGCCTCTACACCGACCGGGACCATCCGGGCATCCATGTCTCCGGTCACCCCTGCCGGGACGAACTGGCCCAGATGTATGCCTGGGCCCGCCCGCGGATCGCCGTCCCGACCCATGGGGAGCGCCGCCACCTGCTGGAGCACAAGGCCTTCGCCCGGGACCTGCAGGTGCCCGAACAGATCGCCCCCCGCAACGGCGACATGGTTCGCCTGGCCCCGGGTCGGGCGGAGATCATCGACGAGGTGAAGTCCGGCCGCCTGTTCCTCGACGGCGGCGTCATCACCCCGGAGAACAGCGAGCCCCTGCGGGAGCGCCGCCACGCCGCGCACAATGGCATCCTCGTGGTCTCCATCGTCATGGACAAGCGGGGTCGCCTGGCCGATGGCCTTGAGATCCGCTCCATCGGCCTGCCGGGGGACGCCGACAATCCTCTGGAGGAGGCGCTGGACGATCTCGCCGACGCCATCGAGGCCGCCATCAACCGCCTCGACCGCAAGGAGCGGGAGGACGATACGGCGGTGGAGATGTGTGTCTCCCGGACCGTGAAGAAGGTCTCCCAGCGCCTGTGGGAACGCCGCCCCGTGGTCGAGACCATCGTCGTACGCGTCGGATGAGCCTATATAGTCCCCAGGATATCCAGAGCCTCAGGAGGCGACCATGATCGGCAAGCTCAACCATATCGGCGTGGCCACGCCGTCCATCGACGAGTCCGTCAAGCTCTATCGCGACGTCCTGGGGGCGACCTCCATCACCGACAAGTGGGCCATGCCGGAGCAGGGGGTATGGGTCTGTTTCGTCAACCTGCCCAACAGCCAGATCGAGCTGATCGAGCCCTATGGCGACGCCTCGCCCCTGACAGGCTTCCTGGCCAAGAACCCCGCGGGCGGCCAGCACCATGTCTGCTTCGAGGTGGAGGACATCATCGCCGCCCGGGACGACATGCGGGCCAAGGGGGCCACCATCCTCGGGACCGGGGAACCCCGGATCGGCGCCCACGGAACGCCGGTGATCTTCGTCCATCCGAAGAACATGGGCGGCGTGTTGGTGGAGTTGATGGAGACGCCCAAGGGGGCGGCGCACTGATCCATGGATCTGGCCTGGACCCTGTCCCTCTACTTCATCACCTGGTGGATGGTGCTGTTTGCCATCCTGCCGTTGGGGGTGCGCAGCCATCACGACGAGGGCACCACCCCCGGCGAGGGGCATGATCCGGGAGCACCGGTGAACCCGAACCTGAAGAAGAAGGCGATCACCACCAGCTGGGTGACGGCGATCATCATCGCCATCGTCTGGATCATCGCCCGCTTCAATCTGGTCCAGCTGCCCCACTGACCCGGCCATCATCGGGGCCTTCACCCGGCTCGCCGCCGTTGCCAAGGCGCGCCGCCGCGGGCTAAGTGCCCGTCATCCCACACCCAGTCATGGAATCTGCCTCATGCGCCTGTCGCGCTTCTTTCTGCCGGTCCTGAAGGAAAACCCCTCGGAGGCGCAGATCGTCTCGCACCGGCTCATGCTGCGGGCCGGCATGATCCGCCAGGAGGCCGCGGGGATCTATGCCTGGCTGCCCCTGGGCTTTCGCGTTCTGAAGAAGATCGAGCAGATCGTCCGCGAGGAGATGGATCGCGCCGGAGCGGTGGAGCTGCTCATGCCCACGCTCCAGCTGGCCGACCTGTGGCGGGAGAGCGGCCGTTACGACGATTACGGCCAGGAGATGCTGCGCATCAAGGACCGACATGAGCGGGAGATGCTCTACGGCCCCACCAACGAGGAGATGATCACCGAGATCGTCCGTGCCTCGGTCCGGTCCTACAAGGACCTGCCGAAGATCCTCTATCACATCCAGTGGAAGTTCCGGGATGAGCAGCGCCCCCGGTTCGGCGTCATGCGCGGGCGGGAGTTCCTCATGAAGGACGCCTATGGCTTCGACATCGACGAGGCCGGTGCCCGGCACAGCTACAACAAGATGTTCGTCGCCTATCTGAACCTGTTTGACCGGATGGGCCTGAAGGCGGTGCCCATGCGCGCCGATACCGGCCCCATCGGCGGGGACCTGAGCCACGAGTTCATCATCCTGGCCGAGACCGGAGAGAGTGCGGTCTTCTGCCACAAGGATCTGGTGGACATGCCGCCGCCGGGGATCGACCTGGACTGGGACGGAGACCTGCAGCCCCTGGTGGACCAGCGGACCCGCCTTTATGCCGCCACGGAGGAAATGCACGATCCGGCCCGGTTCGAGGCCGAGGCACCAGAGGACAAGCGTCTTTCCGCCCGGGGGATCGAAGTGGGGCACATCTTCTATTTCGGCGAGAAATACTCCAAGGCCATGAAGGCCAATGCCACGGGAGCCGACGGGGTCGACCGGCCGATCCAGATGGGCAGCTACGGCGTCGGGGTGTCCCGCCTGCTCGGCGCGATCATCGAGGCCAGCCACGACGACAACGGCATCATCTGGCCGGACAGCGTGGCCCCCTTCGGCGTAGGCATCATCAACATGCGCCCCGGTGACGCTGCCGTGGATGCGGTCTGCGCCGACGCCTATGCGGCCCTCACCCAGGCCGGCCGCGAGCCCTTGCTGGATGACACCGCCGAGCGGGCAGGTGCCAAGTTCGCCACCATGGACCTGATCGGGCTGCCCTGGCAGCTGGTGGTCGGACCCAAGGGCGTGGCCGACGGGGTGGTGGAGCTGAAGCGCCGCGCCACCGGCGAGCGACATGTCGTGCCCCTGACCCGGGCGCTGGAGATCATCGGCGGATGAGCGATGCCACGATACCCGGACAGCTGCCGACCGGCGCCCCCTTCGGGGCGTGGGAGCGGGCGCTGGCCTTCCGGTATCTGAAGGCCCGCCGCAAGAACGGCGGCATCGCCCTGATCGCCTGGATCAGCTTCATCGCTGTGACCCTCGCCGTGGGGGCACTGATCATCATCATGTCGGTGATGAACGGGTTCAGATCCGAGATCGTGTCCCGCATGGTCGGGTTCAACGGCCACATCTACGTGCAGGGGCCGGCCACGGGTGCCCCCACCCGGGACGCCTTGATCAGCCGGATCCGGGCCGTGCCCGGGGTGGTGCAGGTGGTTCCGGTGGTTCAGGCCCAGGCCCTGGTGGTCGGGCCAGGCCAGGTCACCGGTGCCATCGTCCGGGGCATGCGGCCGGAGGACCTGCGCGGCACGCCGATCATTGCCCGCAACATCAAGGGCGGCTCCCTCGACGGCTTCGGTCAGGGCGAATATGGCGGCGACATGGTGCTGGCCGGGTCCGGCATGGCCGACCGGCTGGGGGTGAAGGCCGGGGACAGCATCAGCGTCATCTCCCCAAACGGTGCGGCGACGGCGTTCGGCTCGACCCCGCGGCGCAAGTCCTACACCGTCGGCGGCGTCTTCAATGTGGGCCTCACCCAGTACGACGCGGCCTATATCTACATGCCCCTGGAGCAGGCCCAGCTGCTGTTCGGCCGCGGCGACACCGTTGACCTCCTGGAGGTCAATCTCGACGACGCCGACCATATCGATGCCCTGAAGCCCTCGATCCAGGCCGCGGCCGGGACCGGCGCGGTCCTGACCGACTGGCGGGACGAGAACCACGCCTTCTTCAACGCCCTGCAGGTGGAGCGGGTGGCCATGCGCATCATCCTGATGATCGTCGTGGCCATCGCCATGCTGAACATCATCTCCGGCCTGATCATGCTGGTGAAGAACAAGGGGCGGGACATCGCGATCCTGCGCACCATCGGGGCCAGCCCCGGCGCGGTGATGCGGGTGTTCGTCATGGTCGGTGCCGCCATCGGCCTCTCCGGCGCCGCCTGCGGCCTGATCTTCGGCACCCTGTTCTGCATCTACATCGACCCGATCCAGAGCTTCGTGGAACATGTGACCGGGGTCAGCGTCTTCGCGCCCGAGGCCTATTTCCTTCCGCGTCTACCGGCCCGGGTGGAGCCGGGGGAGGTTGCCCTGGTGATGGCCTGGTCCATCCTGATGAGCCTGGTGGCGGCCATCATGCCCGCCTGGCAGGCCTCCCGCCTCGATCCGGTGGAGGCCCTTCGCTATGAGTGAGCCGGCGCCGATCCTGTCCCTGCGGGACGTCACACGGACCTATCCGGTGGGCGACGGCCAGACCCTGGAAGTCCTGAGGGGCATCGACCTCGACCTGTGGCCAGGCGAGATCGTCGGCCTGATCGGCCCGTCCGGGTCCGGCAAGTCGTCCCTGCTGCATGCCGCCGGTCTGCTGGAGCGCCCCACGTCGGGGGAGGTCCGCATCGATGGGGTGGACTGCGGCGGACTGAACGAGGCAGGGCGGACGGCCCTTCGGCTCCATCGGATCGGCTTCGTCTACCAGTTCCACCATCTGTTGCCGGAGTTCTCGGCCCTCGACAATGTCGCCATGCCGGCGATGATCGCAGGCCGACCGGCGGGTGCGGCCCGGGACCGTGCCCGGACCTTGCTGACCCGCATGGGTTTGCAGGACCGCCTCGGCCACCAGCCTGCCCAGATGTCCGGCGGGGAGCAGCAGCGGGTGGCCATTGCCCGGGCGCTCGCCAACCGTCCGGGACTGATCCTGGCGGACGAGCCGACGGGCAATCTCGATCCTGTCACCTCCACGGCCGTGTTCGAAGCCCTGAAGGCCCAGGTGCGCAACGAGGGGGTCACGGCCCTGGTGGCCACCCACAATCTCGAGCTGGCCAGTCACATGGACCGCGTGTTTGCCATGCAGTCCGGCGGTCTTGTTCCCCGCCAGCCCTGAGCCATTCGCCGATCCCGGCCGTTCCGAAAAAGTGGGGAAGGGGGGGCTTGCCATGAGAACAAAAGGGGAATAGGAACAAAGACAGAACGGACTATTCGATTGGGGAGATCACAGATGTTGCAGTTCACGCGTGAGACACTGGCGCTTGCATCCGTCGCAAGCTTCGTCTGGATGATGGTCGAAGTCGCGCGCATGTTCGCCTGACGATTCGTCGCCGGTTCACCCGGCTGGAAGCAGGGAAGGGTGGCCATGTCCGGCATCGATCAGGGCTTTGTGCATCTGAGGGTCCGGTCCGCCTATTCCCTGCTGGAAGGGGCCATCAAGCCCGGGGATCTGGGGGCTCTGGCTGTCGCCGCGGGAATGCCGGCCCTGGGTCTTGCGGATCGGGCCAACCTGTTCGGGGCCCTCGAGATTTCCCAGGGGCTGAAGGAAAAGGGTGTTCAGCCGCTGATCGGCTGTGCGCTTCCGGTCACGGGGATCGGAGAAGGGGCGTCGGAGCGCTGGTCCCGGGCCGCCACCGTGGTCCTGATTGCCAAGTCCGAGGCGGGCTGGCTGAACCTCATGGCCCTCTCGTCCCAGGCCTATACCGCCTCCTCCATGGATTCCGAGCCGGCGGTGGACTGGGCTGACGTGGCCGCCCGGCATGAGGGATTGATCCTGTTGTCCGGCGGGCCCGACGGGCCGGTAAACCCGCTGTTCGTCAATGGCCGGGACGGGGAGGCGGCGGCGGCGCTGGGCCGCATGCAATCGGTGTTCGGCGACCGCTTCTATGTGGAGCTTCAGCGTCACGGGCAGGCGGAGGAAGCGGCGGCGGAGCCGGGTCTGGTGGCGTGGGCCTACGCGCATGACGCGCCGCTGGTGGCCACCAATGACGTCTACTTTTCCACCGCCGCCATGCACAGTCCACATGACGCCCTCCTGTGCATCGCCGACGGGGCGTTCCTGGGTCAGGACGAGCGGCGACGGATGACGGTGGACCATCGGTTCCGCACCGCCGCCGAGATGCGCGCGGCCTTTGCCGACCTGCCGGAAGCCTGTGACAACACCCTGGAGATTGCCCGCCGCTGCGCTTTTCTCGTGTCCAAGCGCGATCCCATCCTGCCCAGCTTTCCCACGGCCGGGGGGCGGACGGAGGATGACGAACTGGCCCATCAGGCGCGGGAGGGGCTTCGGATGCGCCTGGCGAGCCAGGAGCTGGCGGCTCCCCTGGCGGACTACGAGGCCCGTCTGGAGCGGGAACTGTCCGTCATCATCAAGATGGGATTCCCCGGCTACTTCCTGATCGTGGCCGACTTCATCAAATGGGCCAAGTCCCATGGCATTCCCGTGGGTCCGGGACGGGGGTCGGGGGCCGGGTCCCTGGTGGCCTGGGCGCTGACCATCACCAATCTGGACCCCCTGCGCTTCGGCCTGCTGTTCGAGCGGTTCCTGAACCCGGAACGGGTCTCCATGCCCGACTTCGACATCGACTTCTGCCAGGAGCGTCGGGAGGAGGTGATCTCCTATGTCCAGCAGCGCTACGGCGTCGACCGGGTTGCGCAGATCATCACCTTCGGCACCCTGCAGGCCCGCGCCGTTCTGCGGGACGTGGGGCGGGTGATGCAGCTGCCCCTCGGCATGGTGGACCGGCTGGCCAAGATGGTGCCCAGCAACCCGGCCAACCCCGTCACCCTCGCCCAGGCCATCGAGATCGAACCCCGGCTCAAGGAAGCCCGCCGGGATGACGACAGCGTGGCCCGCCTGCTGGAGACGGCCCTGCATCTGGAGGGACTGTTCCGCAATGCCTCCACCCATGCGGCCGGCGTGGTGATCGGCGACCGGCCCCTGACGGAACTGACGCCCCTCTATCAGGACCCCCGGTCGGAGCTTCCCGCCACCCAGTACAACATGAAGTGGGTCGAGAGCGCCGGGCTGGTGAAGTTCGACTTCCTCGGCCTCAAGACCCTGACCGTGGTGGACCGGGCCCACAAGCACCTCCTGAAGCGGGGGGCGGCGACGGATCTCGATGCCCTGCCGCTGGATGATGCGGCCACCTATGCCCTCCTGGCATCGGGGCAGACCATCGGTGTGTTCCAGCTGGAAAGCCAGGGCATGCGCGACACCCTGCGCAAGATGCGCTGTTCCACCATCGAGGAGATCACCGCCCTGATCTCCCTCTATCGTCCCGGGCCGATGGACAACATCGATACCTATGTGGACCGCAAGTTCGGCCGGGCGGAGCTGGACATGCTGCATCCGTCCCTCGAGCCGATCCTGAAGGAGACCTACGGGGTCATCATCTACCAGGAGCAGGTGATGCAGATCGCCCAGGTCCTGTCCGGATACTCCCTGGGGGAGGCCGATCTCCTGCGTCGGGCCATGGGCAAGAAGAAGAAGGAGGAGATGGACTTCCAGAAGGCGCGGTTCGTGGCCGGGGCCTCCGACCAGGGCGTCGATCCGGCCCAGGCGGACTTCATCTTCGAACTGGTGGCCAAGTTCGCCGGCTATGGCTTCAACAAGAGCCACGCGGCCGCCTACGCCATGATCGCCTACCAGACCGGCTGGCTGAAGGCGAACCGGCCGGTGGAGTTCTTTGCCGCCTCCATGAGCCTCGACCTGTCCAACACCGACAAGCTGGCGGTCTTCTACCAGGACGCCAAGCGGTTCGGCGTGAAGATCCTGCCGCCGGACATCAACCGGTCGGGTGCCGATTTCGAGGTCGAGGACGGGGCGGTCCTCTACGCCATGGGGGCGGTGCGAAACGTGGGATTCGAGGCCATGCGTCATGTGGAGCAGATCCGCCGGGCCGGTGGGCCGTTCGTGGATCTGTTCGATTTCGTGGAGCGGATCGATCCGCGCCTGGTCAACAAGCGGGCGTTGGAGAGCCTGGCCCGGGCCGGGGCCTTTGACCGGCTGCATCCCAACCGGGCGCAGATCCTGGCCTCTGCGGACCAGCTCATGGCCCACGCCCAGAGCCTGAGCGCCGACCGGGCGGCCGCCCAGGAAAGCCTGTTCGCCGATGCCTCCGTCGCCCGTCCACGCCTGCCGTCGGTGGAGCCCTGGACCGGACCTGAGCAACTGGATGAGGAGCTGTCCGCCGTGGGCTTCTATCTCACCGGGCACCCGCTTGAGGACATGGCCGAGGTCATGCGCCGCAAGCGGGTCGTGCTGATGGCCGAGGCCCAGGAGCGGGCGGAGGCGGGGGAGGCCGCCTTCCGCATGGCCGGTATCATCCGTCGCAAGCAGGAACGCCCGTCTCAATCCGGGGAGAAGTTCGCCTATGTGACCCTGTCCGACCCCACCGGGGAGTTCGAGGTCATGTTCATGCCCGAGGCCCTGCGCACCTATCGCGACATGCTGGAGCCGGGGCGTGCGGTAATGATCAAGGTCCGGGCCCGGGCGCGGGAGGGGGAGATCCGCTTCATGGGGGACGAGGCGGAACTGATGGACAAGGTCGTCCAGGCCTCCCTGTCGGGTCTTAGGATCCACGTGACGCCCGATCCCGCGGTGCTGGCCGTGGTCCGGCGGCGTCTGGAGGCCGGGCGTTCCGATCGCGGGGGGGAGATGGTCCTCGTGGCAGCGCTGGGGCAGGGCCGGGAGGTGGAACTGAAACTGCCGGGTCGCTATTCCATGGATGCCAGTCTCCGCGGGGCGTTGAAATCCGCCCAGGGCGTCACCTATCTCGAGGACGTCTGACGGGGGAGCTGCCCAGCCCGAATGGGCAGGCCGGGGGGCAACGGCTGCGGCCGACAGCAGTGGCGTCCCGCATTCCGGCTTGATTTATCGCGGCTTTCAGCCTAGGAACCGCGCCATCCCACACGCAGACGTTCGGCGGGTAGCGGGCCTTGGCCCGTCGACCTTCCGTTCCGGCGCCGGGTCACGGCGATTTGTCTGCGGAGGTCAACCGGAAGAAGGACACAACAGGACCATGGCACTTCCCGAACTCTCCATGCGCCAGCTGCTCGAAGCCGGCGCCCACTTCGGCCACCAGACGCACCGGTGGAACCCGAAGATGGACCGCTACATCTTCGGTAGCCGCGCGAATATCCACATCATCGACCTGTCCCAGACCATGCCGCTGCTGCACCAGGCGCTGCTGAAGGTCCGGGAAGTCGCCGCCGGTGGCGGCCGGGTGCTGTTCGTCGGCACCAAGCGTCAGGCCTCGGACCCCGTGGCGATCGCGGCCAAGCGCTGCGCCCAGTATTACGTGAACCATCGCTGGCTGGGCGGCACGCTCACCAACTGGCGCACCATCTCCCTGTCAATCGCCCGCCTGCGCGAGCTCGAAGGCCTGCTCGACAACGAGGGGGGGCAGGGCCGCACCAAGAAGGAACTGCTGCAGCTGACCCGCGAGCGGGAAAAGCTGGAACTGTCCCTGGGCGGCATCAAGGACATGGGCGGCATTCCCGACCTGATGTTCGTGATCGACACGAACAAGGAAGCCATCGCGATCCAGGAAGCGCGCAAGCTGAACATCCCGGTGGTGGCGATCCTCGACACCAACTGCGATCCGGAAGGCGTCGCTTATCCGATCCCGGGCAATGACGATGCGGCCCGCGCCCTGCAGCTGTACTGCGACCTGATCGCCGACAGCGTCCTTGACGGTCTGGCCGCCGGCCAGGCCTCCCTGGGCGTGGACCTCGGTGCGGCCATTGCGCCGGTGGAGCCGGTCCTTGCGACCGTCGCCGCGGTAGAGCCGGCCACCCCCGTCGATCCCGAGCTGGAAGCTGCCATGGGCGGTGCTCCGGCGGACGGTTCGGCGGAAGCCTGATCAGGGGCCCCGTCGGGGCCTTGGCCGGGGTGCCCCGAGCGCCCCGGCGGTTGATTTGAAACACATGCGTCCTCGCCCTCGGCGGGGACGCTCTTGTCTGTAATCAAAACGGAGGTTGTCGCCATGGCCGAGATCACGGCTGCGCTCGTTAAGGAACTGCGGGAGAAATCCGGCGTTGGCATGATGGACTGCAAGAAGGCCCTCTCGGAAAACGCAGGCGACATGGACGCGGCCCTGGACTGGCTGCGGGCCAAGGGCCTGTCCAAGGCCGCCAAGAAGGCGGACCGGGTCGCTGCCGAAGGCCTTGTGGCCGTTGCTCAGGTCCGGACCGGCAAGGCGCAGGTCGGCGCGCTGGTGGAACTGAACGCCGAGACCGACTTCGTGGCCCGCAACGAGCTGTTCCAGTCGGCGGCCCGCGGAGCGGCCCAGGCCGCCCTGTCGGCTGCGAACGACGTGGAAGCGGTGAAGACCGCCTCGACGCCGGCGGGTGAGGTTGTGTCTGACGTGATCACCGGCCTGATCGCAACCATCGGCGAGAACATGGTCCTGCGCCGCTCGGCCCGCTTTGCGGTCACCGAAGGTGTCGTGGCGGCCTATGTGCACAACGCCATTGCCCCGGACCTCGGCCGCATGGGCGTGCTCGTGGCGCTGGAATCGGCCGCCGACACGGACAAGCTCAACGAGCTCGGCCGCAAGATCGGCATGCACGTGGCGGCCACGGCGCCGCTCGCCCTGACCGTCGATGAGGTCGACCCGGCCGCGGTGGAGCGGGAACGCGCCATCTTCGCCGAGCAGGCCGCGGAGTCGGGCAAGCCGGCCAATGTGGTCGAGAAGATGATCGAAGGCCGCATCCGCAAGTTCTACGAGGAAGTCGTGCTGCTGAAGCAGGCCTTCGTCATGAACCCGGACCAGACCGTGGAACAGCTGATCGCCGACCAGGCGAAGGAGCTGGGCGCCCCGATCAAGATCGTCGGCTTCACCCGCCTGGCGCTGGGTGAAGGCGTCGAGAAGAAGGTCGACGACTTCGCCGGCGAAGTGGCGGCCCTGACCGGTCAGGCCTGATACGGCCGGGGGAGCGGCGCGCTCTGGCGCTCGCCCTCCCGCAACGGACCAACGGCGCCGTCCCGGATCGGGCGGCGCCGTTTTCGTACCCGGACCCCTCCCGTCTGCGTCCGCGCTGCCGGCGTTGCCTGGCGAGATTGGCCGTCGCCTTCAGCGGCGACGGGGCTATGATGCCGGGGTCGATTCTTCGAGCAGGCGGACCTTTGTACCCATGAGTGAGACCGAGCCTTCCAGCCATGCCACGGCCACCGGCACCCCTTCGTCGGCGGGACATGCGCCGCTCTATCGCCGGGTCCTGCTGAAGGTCTCGGGCGAGGTGCTGATGGGGGACACCCCCTACGGCATCGACATGTCCACGGTGGATGCCGTGGCCCGTTCCGTGGCGGAGATCGCGGGTCTGGGCGTGGAGTTGTGCCTTGTCATCGGCGGCGGCAACATCTTCCGCGGCCTGTCGACGGCCGCCAAGGGGATGGAGCGGGCCAGTGCCGACTACATGGGCATGCTGGCCACCGTGATGAACGCGCTGGCCATGCAGAACGCGCTGGAGCGGCTGAACGTCGACACGCGGGTCCAGTCCGCCATCCCCATGCAGACGGTGTGCGAGCCCTATATCCGGCGCCGTGCCCAGCGGCATCTGGAGAAGGGTCGAGTGGTGATCTTCGCCGCCGGCACGGGCAACCCCTTCTTCACCACCGATACCGCCGCGGCCCTCCGGGCGGCGGAGATGGGGTGCGACGCCCTGTTGAAGGGCACCAGCGTCGACGGCGTCTATACCGCCGATCCCAAGCGGGACCCGAAGGCCGAGCGGTACGACGCCCTGACCTATCTCGACGTGCTGGCCAAGGACCTGCGGGTGATGGACGCTTCTGCCATCAGCCTGATGCGGGAGAACGCCATTCCCATCGTGGTGTTCTCGATCCGGACGCCGGGCGCGCTGCGCGATGTCATTTCCGGTCGTGGCGTGCATACAGTGATCACGGAGTCGGTGGACGCTCAGGACTGAGGCATGCTAGCCCCGCCTGCGGCGCGGTCCTTCGACGGGCCGCAGAGGGGCTTTGACCTCAAAGGACTTCAGGCTGTTCGGCACAGGCCGCGACGGCCTCGGACGCTATCAGGGACGACAGGATCATGAGCAACAGCAAGCCGGACCTCGCACGGTACCGCGATCGGATGGACAAGGCCGTCGGGGCCCTGAAGGAGGAGTTCGGCGGCCTGAGGACCGGTCGCGCCTCGTCCTCGCTCCTCGATCCGGTGATGGTGGAAGCGTACGGCTCCACGGTCCAGCTCAACAGCGTCGCGGCCATCAACGTGCCGGAACCCCGCATGATCACCGTCAGCGTCTGGGACAAGAGCATGGTCGGACCCGTGGACAAGGCCATCCGCAGCGCAGGGATCGGCCTGAATCCCGTGGTGGACGGCCAGACCCTTCGCGTTCCCATTCCGGCCCTCACGGAGGAACGGCGCAAGGATCTGGTGAAGCTGGCCGGCAAGTATGCCGAACAGCAACGGGTCGCCGTCCGCAACGTCCGTCGCGACGCCATGGAAGAGCTGAAGAAGGCGGAGAAGGACGGGGAGATCTCCAAGGACGATCACAAGCGTCTGGAGACCGAGGTCCAGGGCTTCACCGACGGTGCCATCAAGCGGATCGACGAGGCCTTGAAAACCAAGGAACAAGAGATCATGCAGGTCTAGGGATCCGCTGCGATCGATACCGCACCGCGGAGACAGGAGCCTGATGATGTCGCCGAAGCCGGCCAAGGATGTTTCCGCGATGACGACCGCCCGGCACGTGGCGATCATCATGGACGGTAATGGCCGCTGGGCGAAGCGCCGGGGGATGCCCCGCACCTTCGGTCATCAGGCCGGCGTGAATGCCCTGAAGCGCACGGTGGAGGCCGCACCCCAGCTGGGGATCGAATGGCTGACGGTCTTCGGCTTCTCCACGGAAAACTGGCGGCGTCCGGCCAGCGAGGTCACCGAGCTGATGGGTCTGCTCAAGGCCTATGTGAAGACAGACCTGGCCCGGCTGGAACGGGAGGGCGTGCGGGTGCGCATCATCGGCCGACGGGACGGCCTGCCGCCGGATATCCTGTCCATCATCGACGATGCCGAGAAGCGAACGGCCCGGAACGACCGCTTCAACCTGCAGGTGGCCTTCAACTATGGCGGGCGGGCCGATATCACCGATGCCGCGACCCGGTTTGCCAAGGACCTTGCGGCGGGACGGATCAGCCGGGATGCCGATCTGGAGGCGACCTTCGCGCGATATCTGTCCACGTCTGCCGGACCCGCACCGGATCTGATCATCCGCACCTCAGGGGAACAGCGCCTGTCCAATTTTCTCCTCTGGGAAGCCGCCTATGCCGAGTTTGTCTTCCAGGACGTGCTCTGGCCGGACTATGGACCCGATGCCCTGAGGGCGGCGGTCCAGGAATATCTGGGACGGGAGCGCAGATATGGGGGGGTCGACGCGGATGACGTCCTCGCCCCCGGTTAAGCGTTTCGACTGGGGGAATCTCCGGCTCCGTATCCTGTCCGCCGTCGTCCTGGGCCCTGCGACCTTCCTGTTGCTGTGGTTCGGCGGCTGGCCGTTCCTGGTCATGGTCGCCATCGCCTCGACCCTTCTGGCGATCGAGTGGGGACTGATGAGTACCCCGGAAGCGCGGAGCCGAACGGCGGGACTGGTCACCGCGGCGGTGCTGCTGCCGCTGTTCCTGGCTTATCGGGACGACACACGGACGGCCTGCATCGTCCTGCCGCTGACCGCTCTGGCCGCGGCCCTTGCCGCGCGGCAGTTGCGATGGTCGGATCGCAGCCTCGACATCGCGTTCGGCGTTCTCTACCTCGGGCTGCCCGGGGTCACCCTGATCTGGCTGCGCCATGATCCGGGGGGGAGGGGATGGGCCACGACCCTGCTGGCCGCCACCTGGTCTGCGGACATCTTTGCCTTCGTCGCGGGAAACATCCTGAAGGGGCCGAAGCTTTGGCCGCGGTTTTCGCCAAACAAGACCTGGTCGGGCTTCTTTTTCGGTCTCGCCGGCGCCATCGTGGCGGCCCTGGCGGTCTCGGCGGTCGGAATCGGGGATGGCGGACCGGGGCTTCGGCTGGCGGCGCCTGTGGGGGTGGCCGTGGGACTTGCCACCATGGCGGGCGATCTGTGGGAGTCGATCTTGAAACGCAGGTTCGGCGTGAAGGATTCCGGTGATCTGATTCCCGGACATGGCGGGCTTCTGGACCGGGTCGACGGCTTGATGTTTGCCATCCTCGTGGCCGCAGTCCTGCGCCTGTGTCTGCCGGTTGGCATTGGGGATGGCGTGGGTGTGGGGATCTTCCGGTGACGGCGCGACGGGTGAGTGTGCTGGGGTCTACAGGGTCGGTCGGCGTGTCGACCCTCACCTTGCTGGACGAAGCCGTGCGAGCCGGTGAGGCCGAGGTCCAGGTCGAGGTCCTCGTGGCGGGTCGCAATGCGGCCCTGCTGGCGGACCAGGCCCTGCGCTGGCGCCCGGCCATGACCGTCATTGCCGACGAAACGGCTCATGAGGAGTTGGCGCAGCGCCTTGCCGGTTCCGGCCTTGCGACATCGGCGGGCACGCCGGCGGTCCTGGAAGCGTCGGCCCGGCCGGCCGACTGGGTGATGGCCGCCATCGTCGGCGCGGCCGGACTGGCCCCGACCCTTGCCGCGGCAGGCACCGGGGCCGTGATCGCGCTGGCCAACAAGGAAAGCATCGTCTGCGCCGGACCGGCCATGATCGCGGCGGTGCGAGCGGCCGGCGGTACGGTCATCCCGGTCGATTCCGAGCATTCGGCCATCTTCCAGGCGCTGCGCGGGGAGAATACCCGGCGGGTGGCACGGCTGATCCTCACGGCGTCAGGCGGTCCCTTCCGGACCTGGACACGCCAGCAGATGTCGGCGGTGTCCCCCGACGAGGCCATGGACCATCCCGTCTGGCGCATGGGCCCGAAGATCTCCCTCGACAGCGCGACCCTTGCCAACAAGGGCCTGGAACTGATCGAGGCGTCGTATCTTTTTGACACGCCGGAACGACAGATCGACGTGCTGGTTCACCCCCAGAGCATCATCCACTCGATGGTGGAGTTCCAGGACGGCTCAACGCTGGCCCAGATGGGACCGCCGGACATGCGCACGCCGATCGCCTGCGCCTATGCCTGGCCCGACCGTCTGCCCTGGGCAGCCCCGCGGCTCGATCTGGCGGCGCTCGGCCAGCTGAGTTTCGAAGCCCCCGATATCGAACGGTTTCCCGTGCTGGGACTGGCCCGTGAGAGCCTGCGGATGGGTGGCCACGCCCCCTGCGCGTTCAATGCCGCCAACGAGGTGGCGGCCCACGCCTTCCTCGAAAAGCGGATCGGCTTCCTCGATATCGCCGGTGTGATCGCCGACAGCCTTGCCAAGGCCGCGGGCGGCATCCTTCTTGCGGGGAGGAATGGCGGTCAGACGGTGGAGGCCGCGATGGACGTCGATACCAGCGTACGACGGATCGCGCAGGACATCCTGTCCCGATCCGCCGCCTTGATTTGACCATTTCGGAAAGGTTCCTTGAACGTCATGGCACAATTGCTTCACCCCTTCCTCGGCTCGATGGCCAACCTGGTCATGTCGGTGGGCTCGTTCCTGGTGATCCTGACGATCGTGGTGACCATCCATGAACTGGGGCACTTCCTGGTCGCGCGCGGGTTCGGGGTGGCGGTGGACCGCTTTGCCATCGGCTTCGGCAAGCCGCTGTGGACCCGCAAGGACAAGAGCGGCGTGGAGTGGCGGATCGGCTGGCTGCCGCTGGGCGGGTATGTGCGATTTGCAGGAGACGCCGATGCCAGTTCCAGTGTCCCGGACGCCGAGGATCTGGACGATCTGCGCGACCAGATCATTCGCAAGCAAGGCCCTGACGCCGTCAGCCGCTACTTCCATTTCAAGCCGATCTGGCAGCGGTCCCTGGTTGTCGCCGCCGGACCCGCCGCGAACTTCGTCCTCTCGATCTTTCTGTTCGCGATCTTCGCCAGCGCGGTGGGCATCAACACCGTCTCGCCGCGGATCGGGGCGGTTCTGCCGGGATCGCCGGCCGCCCAGGCAGGCCTCCTGCCGGGAGACCTGATCACGTCCGTCGACCAACGGCCGGTGACCGATTTCAAGCAACTCGTGGAATATGTTCACCTGCGGGCCGGCGAGACCCTCGAGGTGGCGTACCTGCGGGACGGTGTCGCCCATGTGACCCACGCGGCGCCGCTGCGGGTCACCCAGCGGGACGAGTTGACCGGGCGCAGCATGCAGGTCGGTCAGATCGGTCTCGGGCCGTCGCGGCGCCAGCAGGACTACGTACAGATCCATCTCGGCCCGATCGCGGCGGTGGGCTGGGGCGTGCATGAAACGTGGGACATTGTCGCAACAACCGTGACTTATCTTTCGCGGATCGTGACGGGCAAGGAGTCGCCGACACAGCTCTCCAGCTTCCTCGGCATGGCCCAGACGGCCGGGGCCGTCGCCAAGGCCGGTGCCGACAGCGCGCCGGATCTGATGGGCAAGGCCGGCGGCGTCATCATTAACCTCTTGAGTTTCGCGGCCCTTGTGTCCACGGCGGTCGGCTTCATGAACCTGTTGCCTGTGCCGGTTCTGGACGGTGGCCACCTGTTGTTCTACGGCTACGAGGCGCTGGCGCGACGTCCGGTGGGGGCCCGTGTCCAGGCTGCCAGCTACAGGATCGGACTTGCCTTGCTGCTCGGATTGATGTTGTTCGCCACATGGAATGATCTCCAGCAGCGAAGCGTCTTCAATCTCCTGGGCTTTACGTCGTAAAGCCGGTTCAAATTTGTACGGATGACCTTGCGCCTGATGCCCAGACAAACGCCGCCCGCCCGCCGAGCCACCCTGGCTTCAAGCCTGGTCTTCCTGCTGACGACCACGGGTCTTGCCTCGCCGGTCCTCGCCCAGACGGCCGGGCAGCAGGCGTCGTCCCTTCCGGGAAGCCGCGCTGACAAGGTCAACGGCGCGGAAACACCGCGGGTCACGCCTGGTGTGAAGCCGGCACCCGCGGCAACGCCGGAACAACTGAACCGGGAGGCGCGGACCGCGACCCCGGCCGCCGGTGCCGTGGCCGCCTCGCCCAATCCGGTGGCCCTGGTGCGCCGCATCACCGTTCAGGGAAACGAGCGGATCGAGTCCGGCACCATCCTGTCCTATCTGCCCATCGCCGTGGGGGAGGGCGCAGACGCCGCCCGCATCGACCTGGCGCTGAAGACCCTGGCGCGCACCGACCTGTTCAGTGACGAGCGGATCGAACTCAATCCCGAAACCGGCGAACTGCTGGTCCGCGTGGTGGAGAACCCGATCATCAATCAGGTGATCTTCGAGGGAAACTCCGCCCTCGGAACCGACAAGCTCAAGGACGAGGTGTCGATCCACCCGCGGGCGATCTTCACCAAGAGCCACGTCCTTCAGGACGTGCAGCGGATCGTGGAACTCTATCGTCGCTCGGGCCGCATCTCCGTGGTGGTGACGCCGAAGATCATCGAACTGCCCCAGCGCCGGGTGGACCTGGTATTCGAGATCAACGAAGGCCCCAAGACCGGAATTCTTAAGGTTAACTTCCTTGGTAACAAGGCGTTCAGTGCCAATGCACTGCGCGATGTTGTGGTCACCAAGGAAACCCGCTGGTGGCACTTCTTCAGTTCGAACGACAACTTCGATCCGGACCGGATCGAGTACGACCGTGAACAGCTCCGAAAGCACTACACCAATCGTGGTTACTATGATTTCCGGGTGATCTCCTCGACGGCGGAACTCCAGCCTGATCAGAAGAACTTTGCCATCACCTTCGTGGTGGACGAGGGCCCGCGCTACAAGTTCGGCCGCCTGCGGGTGGACACGGACCTCAAGAAGCTGAACGGCGACGCCATGCGCGCGATCCTGCCGATCCGGGAAGGCTCGGTCTATGCGAGCGAGCGGATCGAGTCGGCGGTGGACAACCTGACCTTCGCAGCGGGCGCGCTGGGCTTTGCCTTCGTCGATATCCGCCCGCGCTATCACGCCAATCCCGACAGCCGGACCGTGGACGTGACCTTCGACGTGAAGGAAGGGCCCCGCGTCTACATCGAGCGGATCGACATCGTCGGCAACACGGTCACCCTCGACCACGTGATCCGTCGCGAGATCAGCCTCGCCGAAGGGGACGCCTACAACCGCGTCTTGGTGGATCGCTCCAAGACCGAGATCAAGCGTCTCGACTTCTTCAAGACGGTGGATATCGACCAGCTGCCCGGCAGTGCGGCCGACAAGACCATCCTGCGGGTGAAGGTTCAGGAGCAGCCGACGGGCGAACTGTCCTTCGGGGCCGGTTATTCGTCCGTGGACCAGCTGCTCCTCGACGTCGGCGTCAGCCAGCACAACTTCCGGGGCCGCGGCCAGGATGTCCGGGTCCGCGCCTCGGTCGGGTCTCTGCGTCAGCAGATCGACCTGGCCTTCACCGAACCGCGGTTCCTCGACCGGGACCTGCGGGCCGGGTTCGACCTCTATTCCTACCGCTATGACTATTCGTCGCAGGCGGGCTTCAATTCCCAGGCGGTTGGCGCGACATTCAATCTCGGCTTCCCGCTGAACGTGAACACCTATCTGTCGACCCGCTACGCGGTCCACGCCGACCGGGTGCTGGTGGCCAATGGGTCCTGTTCCGGCACGACCGTGTCGCAGACCATCTGCGACCAGACCGGCTCGCACCTGACGTCGGCGGTGGGTTACACCCTGACCCTTGACCGCCGGAACGACCCCCGCCGGGCGACCCGCGGCTTCTACGTCAACTTCAAGCAGGACTTCGCCGGTGCCGGGGGGGACGTGAAGTATCTCCGGACCGAGACCGAGGGCGGCTGGTACTACGGCTTCAATTCGGCCTTCGTCCTCAGCGTCACCGGGTCCAGCGGGCTGGTCAGCGGCTGGGGCGGTGACTCGATCCGGATCAACGACCGGTTCTTCAAGGGTGGCAACACCTTCCGCGGCTTCCAGGTCGCCGGGATCGGGCCGCGGGATACCCAGTACGACGAAGCCCTCGGCGGCAAGTTCTACGCGATCCAGACGACCGAGCTCAGCATCCCGAATGGCCTGCCGGAACAGTATGGCATCCGCACGGCGCTGTTCTCCGACATCGGCACCCTGGGTCTGCTGGACAAGTCGTCCAAGGCGACCGGCCAGTACGGCGCCACCAACCCGAAGATCGTCGACGACCTCGGTCTGCGGGCTTCGGCAGGCCTCAGCGTCTTCTGGACGTCGCCCCTCGGACCGATTCGTCTGGACTTTAGTCAGGTTTTGTCCAAAGAAACCTACGACAAGACAGAGAGTTTCCGTTTCTCCACCAGCACCCAGTTCTGAGATCTGAGACATCATGACCCACATCAAAACCCTCCTGGCCGCAGCGGCCGCCCTGGCCATCGCGTCGACCCCGGCTCTGGCCCAGACCACGCCGAAGCCTGCGACTCCGGCCGCCAAGCCGAAGGCCGCCGCGGCCGCGCCCGCCGCGAAGGCAGCACTGCCGCCCCTGACCCTCGGTGCGGCCATCCCCGGCGTCTGCCTGTTCAGCGAAGAGGGGGCTGTCAGCCGCTCCTCCGCGGGTGAAGCCATCAACAAGCGCATGCAGCAGCTGGCGGCGCAGGTTCAGGCTGAACTGGGTCCCGAGCAGACCAGCCTCGATGCGGATATCAAGACCTTCAAGGACAAGGCCGCCTCCCTCCCGCAGGACCAGCAGCAGCAGCAGGGTTCCGCCCTGCAGCAGCGCATGCAGGACTTCGACGGCAAGCGCGCCCAGCGTCAGAAGGAGCTTGAGGCCACCCTGCGCAAGGCGATCAATCGCGTGGATGTGGAACTCGAGCCCATCGTACGGACCGTCGTGTCCGGCCGCTCTTGCGGCCTGCTGCTGAAAGCGGATACCGCCATCTACGCAGCGAACCCGCAGATGGACATCACCACCTCGGTGATCGAGCAACTGAACACGAAACTCCCGACCGTGACCTTCGATCGCGAGCACCTCGACGCCCAGGCTGCCCAGCAGCGTTGATGGCGACGAGACAGCGTGCGGGCGTCCGCGTAATCTGCGCACCCGATGCCCGATTCGCGCTTCTTTGAGTCTCTTGGCCCGCTGACCCTTTCTGCGCTCGCAGAGAGGGCCGGCGCGGTGCTGGCGGACTCCGAACACGGGGATCGACTGATCCGCCGCGTGGCCCCGCTGGCCCGCGCCGCGGATGCCGACATCACCTTCCTGTCCGACAAGCGCTACCTGGCCGACCTGCGGACGACGCGGGCAGGGGCCGTCTTCGTGACCGAGGCTCACCGATCGGAGGTGCCGGACGGCTGTGCCGTTCTGGTGACGGGGGAGCCTCAGGCCGCCTATGCCCGAGCGTCCCTTGCCCTTCATCGCATACGGACACACCCCATGGGCAGTGCGGCGATCCATCCCGACTGCCATCTGGAAGACGGGGTCGAGATCGGTCCGGGGGCCGTCATCGGTCCGGGCGCGGTCATCGGCGCTGGATCCCGGATCGACGCCAACGCCGTCATCGGTCCCGGTGTCTGCGTGGGGCGTCAGTGCCATGTGGGGGCTGGGGCATCGATCAGCTTCGCCCTGGTCGGGGACCGGGTCCGGGTCTATTCCAACGCGGTGATCGGCGCAGCAGGCTTCGGCGTGGCCGGGTCCCGTCAGGGGGCCATCGACATTCCTCAACTGGGGCGGGTGATCGTCCAGGACGACGTGACTGTCGGTGCCAATACCTGCATCGACCGCGGGGCCTGGGACGACACACAGATCGGCGAACGCACCAAGATCGATAACCTGGTCCAGATCGGACACAATGTGCGCATCGGCCGCAACGGGCTGCTGGCGGCCTTCACCGGTATTTCCGGCAGCGTGACCGTAGGCGACGGCGTGACCTTCGGGGGCGGTGCCGGCATTGCTGATCACATCACCATCGGTGCCGGTGCCTCCATCGCCGGAGCCGCGGGCGTGACCCGGGATGTACCGCCCGGGGAAGTCTGGGGTGGCCACCCGGCCCGCCCTCTCAGCCGCTTCCTGCAGGAGCACGCATGGGTGGCGCGCCAGACACGCACCCGCGGCAAGGCCAGGGCCGTGCGCACCACTGATCCAGAAGGGGCTTGAAACATGTCCAGCGAAGGCGAAGACACATCGTCGGCGGTCACACCGGGACCCTCCGTCGAGATCGCGGAGATCCTGGAGCGTCTGCCGCATCGCTATCCGTTCCTGTTGCTGGACCGGTGCGAGGACTACCAGGAAGGCGTGTCCATCATCGGCGTCAAGTGCGTGACGGTGAACGAGCCCTTCTTCCAGGGACATTTCCCCGAGAACCCTGTCATGCCCGGCGTGCTGATCGTCGAGGCCATGGCCCAGTCCGGGGCGATCCTGATGTCGAAGACCCTCAGCGTCGACAAGCGCGGCAAGACCATCCTGTTCATGACCATGGACAACGTGCGGTTCCGCATGCCCGCCCGCCCCGGAGACGTGCTGCGGATGCCTGTCCGCGTGACCCGGGTCCGGGGTGACATCTTCCGATTCCGCGGCGAGACCTACATCAACGGCAAGCTCGCCGCGGAAGCGGAATGGGCGGCGATCCTGATTGCGAACCCCACATGACCCGAATTCATCCGACGGCCCTGATCGATCCCGGTGCTGAACTGGCGCCGACCGTGGAGATCGGCCCCTATTGCGTCGTCGGACCCAGGGTCGTGCTTCATGACCATGTCCGTCTGGTGTCCCATGTGGCCGTCGAAGGCGTGACCGAGGTCGGAGCGGAAACCACGGTCGGGCCCTTCAGTTCACTCGGGGGACCGCCCCAGCACATGGCCCACCGGGGCGAGGAGACGCAGCTCGTGGTCGGCCCCCGGAACTCCATCCGCGAGCATGTGACCATGAATACCGGCACCGTGATGGGCGGCGGCGTCACGCGCGTCGGTTCGGACGGTCTCTTCATGGTGGGCTCGCACGTGGCCCATGACTGCGTCGTCGGCGACCAGGTGATCTTTGCCAACAACGCGACCCTTGCCGGTCATGTCCATGTGGGGGACTACGTGTTCATGGGCGGGCTGTGTGCCGTTCACCAGTACACCCGCATCGGGCGCTATGCGATGGTCGGCGGCGGCGGCATCGTCACCCGGGACATCATTCCCTTCGGATCGGTATGGGGAAACCATGCCGTGCTCGAAGGGCTCAATCTCGTGGGCCTGAAGCGCCGCGGATTCAGCCGGGAGGCGATCAACGACCTTCGTGCAGCCTGGCGCATGCTGTTTGCCCCCGAAGGGGCGTTCTCCGAGCGTCTCGAGGATGTGGCCCGGGTCTTTGCCCACTCCCCCGAGGTGACGGAAATCGTGGAATTCATTCGCGCCGAAGCCAACCGGCCGCTCTGCCAGCCGGTTCCTTGAGCGGGGGGCGGGCCGTGGGCTCCGGAGCGGGCGCCCTGACGGGCGGGGCTCGGCCAAAGCTGGGGATCGTGGCCGGCGGTGGCGGCCTGCCCCTGGCACTGGCGCAGCGCTGCCGGACCTCCGGCCGTCCGTTCCATGTGATCCGCCTGCGGGGCTTTGCCGATCAGGCTCCGGAGGACCTGCCAGGGGATACGATCGGCATCGCCGAGATCGGCAAGGTCATGGGCTCTCTCCGGGCCCATGCCTGTGAGGCCGTGTGTTTTGCCGGCTATGTGAAGCGCCCCGACCTGGCCGCCCTGAAGCCGGACCTGCGGGGTCTGACGGTTCTGCCTGGGGCCATCGCCGCCGCGCGTCACGGGGATGACGCCCTGATGACCTATCTGGTGGGTGTCTTCGAGCAGGAGGGCTTCCAGATCGAGGGGGCGGACGATGTGGACGAGGGGCTCACCCTTGGCCACGGCCCCATGGGCCGGATCGTTCCGTCCAGCGCAAACGCTCTCGATATCCGTCGGGGCCTGGAGGTGGCGCGCGTGATCGGCTCCATGGATATCGGCCAGGGGGCCGTGGTGGTCGATGGGCTGGTGCTGGCCGTCGAAGCCCAGGAAGGTACCGACGCCATGCTGCAGCGCTGTGCGGCCCTTCCGCAGGACATCCGGGGCACGGCAGCGGACCGGCGCGGGGTGCTCGCCAAGTGCCCCAAGCCCATGCAGGAGATGCGGATCGACCTGCCGACCATCGGCGTTTCCACCGTCGAGGGGGTTGCCGCCGCCGGACTTGCGGGGATCGTCGGCGAGACCGGCCGGATGCTGGTGATGGACCGCGCAGGCGTGGTGGCGGCCGCGGACCGGCTCGGCGTGTTTGTCCTCGGGGTGGATCCTGAAACGGCGGACGTGGAGACGTGACCCGTCCCGTCAGGCTGCTGCTGACCGCGGGGGAAGCATCGGGTGATCGGCTGGGCGCGGGCCTGATCCGGGCGCTCCGCCGCAAACTGCCGGATCAATCGCTGGACGTGATGGGCGTTGGCGGCCGTCTGATGGCGGCGGAGGGGCTCGAGAGCCTGTTCGACATGTCGGAACTGTCGGTCCTGGGTCTGTTCGAGGGCGTCCGGGCCTTTCCCCGGATCGTGCGCCGGGCCAATGACGTGGCGGCACTTGCGCGGCAGTCGCAGCCGGATCTCGCCGTCCTGATCGATAGCTGGGGCTTTTCCCTTCGGGTGGCCCAGCGGCTGCGCCGTCTCCAACCGCCTGTCTTCGTCGTCAAATATGTGGGGCCGCAGGTCTGGGCCTCGCGCCCGGGTCGTGCGCGGACGCTGGCGGGGGCTGTGGACCACCTCCTGTCCACCCAGCGGATGGACGCGCCCTATTATGCCGATCTGGGCCTGCCGCTGACCTTTGTCGGCAATCCGGCTCTGACGATGGACCTGTCCGGGGTGGACGGCCCCCGCGGGCGACAGCGTCTTGGCCTGGGCCCGGAGGAGCCTCTGTTGCTCGTACTGCCGGGGAGCCGGGCGTCGGAAGTGGCGCGCCTGTCCGAGCCCTTCGGGGCCGCGGCGGCGCAGCTCGCCGCAGCCGTGCCCGGTCTGACCGTGGCCGTGGTCGTGGCCCCCACAGTGGCGGAGCAGGTTCGGGCGGCCGTCGCCCGCTGGACCGTACCCGTCCGATGGATCGAGTCCGATGCGGACAAGCTCGACATCATGGCGGGCTGTACCGCGGCCCTGGCCGCCAGCGGCACGGTGTCGACGGAGCTTGCCCTGTGTGGGGGACCCATGGTCATCGGCTACCGGATCGGGGATCTGTCCTATGCCCTGCTGAAGCCCCTGATGCGGACGCGGTTCGTGACACTGTTCAATATCGCCGCGGACCGGGAAATCGCCGCGGAGCGCCTGCAGTCGCGCTGTACGGCACCGGAACTGGCCGCGGCGCTCCTGCCCCTGCTGACCGATGCCCGGACGCGCCGCGCCCAGAGCGCGGCCCAGACCGAGGCGCTCGGCCTGATGGGTCTGGGGGAGGCAGATCCCTCGGACCGGGCGGCAGATGCCCTGATCGGCGACCTGCGGGCCCGCGGCGTGCTGGCGGATCGCTAGAACCCCCTCGCCGGACGGGACGGCTATGGCTATCGTCCCCCTTCGTTCGAAGGAGTGTCTGCCCCATGCGTATCGTCCGCTCTCTGACCCGCATTCTCGGCCTGAGCCTCGCCCTTGGCCTCGGGGTCGCCTCGCGGCCGGCACCGGCTGCGGAGACGACCCCATCCTCTACGCTCATGCGACCCCAGGGGGTCTGGACCGCGGGAAGCGGCGTTCATCCGGGCTGGGCCGTTCTCGTCACCGGAGACAGGATCACCGCCGTCGGGCCGGTGGCCGAGCTGTCCGTCCCCCCTGGTGCGACCGTGATCGATCTGCCCGGCCAGACCCTGATGCCCGGCCTCATGGACCTGCATTCGCACCTGCTGCTGCATCCCTACAACGAGACCCTGTGGGACGATCAGGTCCTCAAGGAGGCCCCGGACTACCGGGTCCTGCGGGCGGTGAAGCAGGCCCGGGCCACCCTGATGGCAGGCTTCACCACCCTGCGGGATCTGGGCACGGAAGGGGCGGGCTATTCCGACGTATCCCTGAGACAGGCGATTGATGACGGCCTGATCCCCGGGCCCCGACTGGCGGTGGCGACGCGGGCGATCGTGGCCTATGGGGCCTATGGCCCCGCCGTGCGCCGTTACCGACCCGACCTTGCCCTCCCGCAGGGGGCGGAGGAGGTCAGCGGCACCGATTCGGCGGTCAAGGCCGTCCGCGAGCAGGCGGCCCACGGAGCGGACTGGATCAAGTTCTATGCCGACTACAGGGTGGGTCCGAAGGGGGAGGCCATGGCGACCTTCACCCTCGAGGAAATGAAGGCGATGGTCGAGGCGGCCCATGGCCTGGGACGGCCGGTGGCGGTCCACGCCTCCACCAACGAGGGGATGCGCCGCGCGGCGCTGGCCGGCGTCGACACGATCGAGCACGGGACGGAAGGCACCGAAGAGGTGTTCAAGCTGATGGCGGCACGGGGGGTCGCCTATCTGCCGACCCTCACTGCAGAAGAGGCCATTTCCGAATATTTCGGCGGATACCATCCGGCGACCGACCCGCCGACGGTCCAGATCCGGGACGCCGAACGGGCGTTCCGTCTGGCTCTGAAAGCCGGCGTGCGCATCGGGCTCGGCAGCGATGTGGGCGTCTTTCCCCACGGGGATAATGTGCGGGAGCTGGTCTGGATGGTCCGCGACGGCATGACGCCGGTCCAGGCCCTCACCGCCGCGACTGAGGTGAGTGCGGAGATCCTGCATCGGGGGGACAGTCTGGGGCAGGTGAAGACCGGCTACCTGGCCGATCTCATCGCCGTCCCGGGGGACCCCACCACCGACGTCGCCGTGGTGCGCAGGGTCGACTTTGTGATGAAGGGTGGCGTCATCTATCGCCGCCCCTGACCCGTCTTGAACGACCGGACGTGAAAAAGGGGCCCGCAGATTGTCTGCGGACCCCTCTGTCTCTTCGGTCCTATCCCGTCGGGATCAGCGCTTCTCGATCGGGACGAATTCCCGGATGGTCGGGCCGGTATAGACCTGACGGGGACGGCCGATCTTCTGGGAGGGATCCTCGATCATTTCCTTCCACTGGGCGATCCAGCCCACGGTTCGGGCCAGAGCGAACAGCACGGTGAACATCTCGCTCGGGAAGCCCATCGCGCTCAGCGTGATGCCCGAGTAGAAGTCGATGTTCGGATAGAGCTTGCGCTCTACGAAGTAGGGGTCGCTCAGGGCGATCCGCTCCAGTTCCATGGCCACCTGCAGCAGGGGCTCGTCGCGCTTGCCCAAAACGTCCAGCACCTCGTGGCAGGTCTTCTGCATCACCTTGGCGCGGGGGTCGTAGTTCTTGTAGACCCGGTGGCCGAAGCCCATCAGGCGATAGCGGCGATCCTTCACCCCCTGCACATATTCCGGGATGCGGTCGACCGTGCCGATCTCCTTCAGCATATTGAGCGCCTCTTCGTTGGCTCCCCCATGGCTCGGGCCCCACAGGCAGGCGATGCCTGCCGCGATGCAGGCGAACGGATTGGCGCCGGACGAGCCCGCCAGGCGGACGGTGGAGGTGGAGGCGTTCTGCTCGTGGTCCGCATGGAGGATGAAGATCCGATCCATGGCCCGGGCCAGCACCTTGTTGACCTTGTAGTCCTCGGCCGGCACCGCGAAGCACATGCGCAGGAAGTTGTCTGCATAGCCGAGCTCGTTGCGCGGATAGACGAAGGGCTGGCCCACCGCGTACTTGAAGGCCCGGGCGGCAATGGTCGGCATCTTGGCGATCATCCGGTGCGCCGAGATCTGGCGCTGACGCTCGTCATGGATGTTGGTGCTGTCGTGATAGAAGGCCGACAGGGCCCCCACGGCCCCGACCATGATCGCCATGGGATGCGCATCCCGACGGAAGGTCTGGAAGAACCGGTCGAACTGCTCGTGCAGCATGGTGTGGTAGGTGATGGTCCGCTCGAACTCGGCGAACTGGGTGGCTGTCGGCAGTTCCCCGTGCAGGAGAAGGTAGCAGACCTCGAGGAAGCTGGAGTTTTCCGCAAGCTGATCAATGGGGTAGCCGCGGTACAGCAGGACACCAGCGTCGCCGTCGATATAGGTGATCTGGCTTTCGCAGCTGGCGGTGGAGGTGAAGCCCGGATCGTAGGTGAACACGTCGGCTTCGGCGTACAGCTTTCGGATGTCGACCACGTCCGGACCGGTGGATCCCTTCAGGATCGGCATTTCGACCGTCTTGTCGCCGATCGTGAAGACGGCATTCCCGCCAGGGGTGACCTTGCTATCCATCGAATTCCCCGAATTGCTGCACCGCGAACGGCCCCGTTCGCATTAACCCAAATCGGTACGCCGTCAACTCTTCGAAACCGGTAAACGGCAACGAAGATTGTTCATTCTCCTTACGCTTCCCTCAGGAGGGCGTCGTTCAGCCGGGCGAGGCTCTCTTCGCGCCCGAGGGACAGCAGCAGGGTCGCCAGATCCGGGGCCACCCCTCCGCCGGACAGGATCCCCCGCAGGGCCGGTCCGAACTTGCCGATCCCGACGCCTTCGGTGCCGGCAAAGGCGCGGATCATGGCCTCCAGTGCCTCCCGCTCGAAGGGGGTGGCGGCAATCTGGTCCTGCAGGCGGGCCAGCCGCTGGCGGGTCTCGGGAGTCAGCAGGCCCTGGGTCCGCTCATCGAGGGCGAGGGGGCGGGTCTTCAGGACGAAGGCGAGGGAATCTGCGATGTCCAGGGTGGTCTTGGCCCCTTCCTTGAGCAGTCCGATGAGGGCGGACAGGCGCCCGACCACCTCCGCCGGGACGGTTTCCCCCCGGGCGGTCAGGACGCGGGTGACCAGGGCCGCCAGGCGGTCGTTGTCGGCCTCCTTCAGGTAGTGGGCATTGATGAAGCCCAGCTTCTGCCAGTCCAGACGGGCGGGGGACTTCACGACGTCGGTGACGTCGAACCACGCCGAGGCCTGGGCATCGGTGAAGATCTCGTCGTCGCCATGTCCCCAGCCGAGGCGGGTCAGATAGTTGCGCATGGCCTCGGGAAGATAGCCCATGTCGGCGAATTCCCCGACAGCCTGGGCCCCGTGACGCTTGGACAGCTTGGCCCCATCCGGCCCATGGATCAGGGGGATGTGGCCCATGGCCGGGACCTCCCAGCCGAAGGCCTGATAGATCAGGGTCTGCCGGGCGGCGTTGTTCACATGGTCATCGCCCCGGATGATATGGGTGACCCCCATGTCGTGGTCGTCCACGACCACGGCCAGGTTGTAGGTGGGGGCGCCATCCGACCGCAGCAGGACCAGGTCATCCAGCTCGATATTGCGGAAGCGGATCTCGCCCTTCACCAGATCATTCAGGACCGTCTCCCCCTCCAGCGGACCCTTGAAGCGGATCACATGAGGGGCGTCAGGTTCGTTGGGAGTCCGGTCCCGCCACGGGCTGCGAATGGCGCGTCCTTCGGCCCGGGCCGCTTCCCGCATGGTTTCCAGTTCGGCGACCGTCAGGTAGCAGCGATAGGCCCGCCCGGCGGCCAGCAGTTCCATCACCGCCTCCCGGTGGCGGTCGGCGCGGGCGTGCTGGAACACGGGTTCGGCATCCGGGGTCACGCCCAGCCAGCTCAGGCCCTCGAAGATCGCGGCCACGGCCGCCTCCGTCGACCGCTCCCGATCCGTGTCCTCGACCCGCAGGAGGAAGCGTCCACCCGTATGACGTGCATACAGCTGGTTGAACAACGCGGTCCGCGCGCCCCCAATGTGCAGGAAGCCGGTGGGCGAGGGGGCGAAGCGGGTGACGACGGGACGAGGGGACATGGAGCGCCTTGCAGGCCGGAGCAGCGAAGCGCGGTGTCTAGCATGAGCGCCTCGGCGGAGCCTAGGCCCGGCCTCGGAAAACGCGCTGCGGTCTGGCTCCGGGCGGAACTGGCGGCGCAGGTGCCGCGCCTGGCGCTCTGGCGACCGGTGGCGTTCGGAGCCGGGGCTGCGGTCTATTTCGGACGGTCCGAAGAGCCGCCGGTCTGGGTCATCATCGGGTGTATCGCGCTGGCCGCTGCGCTTTTCGCCGGTCTGCGGCGATGGGCCGCACCGGCGGGAATTGCCGGTGCCCTGATCCTGGTGGCCTTCGCCGCGGCCGGCTTCGCGGGCGCGGCGCTGCGGACGGGCCTGGTCGATCGTCCCGTCGTGCCGATCAATCTGGGCGCGGTGGAGGTGGAGGGAGAGGTGATCGACATCCGAAGCCCATCGGCGGAGCGGTGGCGGTTGCTGATCGTTCCCTCCCGCATCGGCGACCTCGGCACCGCAGCCCTGCCGGGTCGCATCCGCCTCGTCACCCCTCCGGGAGACGAGACCCGCCCCGGCGATCACGTGCGCCTTCGGGCCATCCTCAATCCGCCGGCAGGACCCGCAAGTCCCGGGGCCTATGACTTTGCCCGGGACGCCTTCTTCGAGGGCATCGGCGGTGTCGGGGCCGCCCTCTCTGCCGTCGAGGTGTCACCCGGTCGGGACCTTCGGGGGCTGGATGCGGTGGAGGCGCGCCTGAACCAATGGCGATGGGGTCTCGCCACCCGTCTGGCAGAGGACCTGGACGGGCTGCGCGGGGCCGGGCGGCCCTCGACCGGACTGGTGGCGGCGCTGGCCACCAGTCACGAAGCCTGGTTGCCGAAGGAGGCGGAGGACGACCTGCGGGGCTCGGGCCTGGCGCACATGCTGGCGATTGCCGGGCTGCACATGGCGGCCGTCAGCGGCTTTGTCTATGCCGCCGTCCGTCTGTCGGTGGCGGCCGTGCCGGCCCTGGCGCTGCGCCTGCCCGGGCACAAGCTGGCGGCCCTGTGCGGCCTCCTGACCGTGGGGATCTATCTCGCCCTGTCCGGTGCGCACCC
>CAIQUG010000247.1 GCA_903874895.1 uncultured Caulobacterales bacterium
CGTGGCCGCCATGAAGGCCGGGGCCCTCGACTTCCTGCAGAAGCCGGTCACCGGCCCGGAGCTGATCGCGGCCGTGACCCGTGCCCTGGCACCGGCTCCGGCCGTGGTCGCCCCTCCCGGAGGGGCTGCCGGGTGGTGATCGCCGATGACGGGCTTGGCCTCCCCGAGGGCGTGGTCTGGCCGCGCCGGGGCTCCCTGGGGGAGCTGATCGTCCGCTCCCTGCGACAGAACGCCCGGGCCGAGTTCAGCGTGGACTCCACCCCAGGCCAGGGGACCCGGGTGACCATCGGCTTCAGCCGCGCCGCCTCCAGTCCCGAGGCCACGGGCTGATCGCATCGGGGATCAGGCGACCCGTCGGACCAGGCGGATCAACAACAGCAGCATCACGGCGCCGACGGTCGCTCCGATCAAGGCCCGCAGCAGGGTCCCCTCGAACAGGCCGAGGCGGTCGAACAGCCAGCCTCCCACGAAGGAGCCGACAATGCCGACCACGATATTGCCGATCAGTCCGAAGCCGTAGCCCTTGACGATCAGACCGGCAAACCAGCCGGCAAGACCACCGATGATCAGGAAGACAAGCAGGGATTCCGTGCCCAAGGCGATCTCCGGAGATGAGGTGTGAGGGGACAAAGCAGATCTTGCGACCTTCGGGACGGCCCGTCCCGGCCCTCCTCAGCTTGACGAAAGGGTGGAGGCCCAACAGGTTTCGTCAGGGTGGAGCCCCGGGACGGGCCATCTCGAAGGACGCGGGACAAGGCACCCCGCGGGGGGCTAGTCCTTCTTGGGATGTTCGAGCGTGTCCTTGGCATGGTCCACGGCATCCTTGACCTTGCCCACGGACTCCTTGGCCGCCCCGGCGATCTTGTCGCCCAGGCCCTCGACGCGGAGCTTGTCGTTGCCGGTCAGCTTGCCGACGGCGTCCTTGACCGCCCCGACGCCCTTTTGAGCCGCGCCTTCGATTTCATCTTTGTTCATCTGACTGTCCTCAGAGGCGCGGAATGTGGCGCCCGTCAAAGAAGTATGAAGGCGGCAGGAATTCGCGCCATTGTCGGAAAACACTCACGGCCCCGCGGGGGGCCGGCCCCTGCATTGGCGGAAACGGCAAACGGATGTAGGGACGATGCCGGGGTCTCGGCAAACGAGCGTCCGCGCGCCGGTGTCAGGTGCGCCCGTTGTCAGGGAGGGTCAGACCATGTTCGCCGCTCTGCCGCTGCTGGGCCTGCCGGTGCTGGTCTATGTCCTCTACGCCCTGACCTTTCCAGGCGGCGCGACCGACCTGCCGGAGGCACACATGGGCCAGGTCCTGTTCAGCGTGGCCATGGCGTCCAAGGTCAGCTGGCCCGTGCACGTGGGCGACCTGTTCGTCTTCGCCTCGGTGGTGATCCTGTTCGTGGAACTTCTGAAGGCCACCCAGTCCGGGCGGGTAGCGATCATCAATCACAGCCTGTCCATGCTGTTGTTCATCGGCTGCCTGGTGGCGTTCCTGCTGCAGCGGAACTTCGCCACTTCCACCTTCTTCCTGATCACGGCCATGGTCCTGCTGGACGTGCTGGCCGGGTTCATTGTCTCCATCGCCTCGGCCCGACGGGAGATCGACGTGGTCCGCTGACCCGCCTCCGCCTCAGGTCAGGGCGGAGAACACCAGGGTGGCCAGGGCGATGTCGATCAGTCGGAGGAAGAAGGTCGCGCGCATCGGGATCTCGCCGGAGGGTTAAGGCGCGATTCACCATGCAAGGATGGCGCCACGCCTCCGGGAGAGGGCGCGCTGCCCCCATGCGCTCCCCCGATACGCTCCCTTGGTGGTTGTGAAATGTTGACAGTGTTTAGATCACCGCTAGACTGATCCCGCTGAATTGGCGGGAGTTTTCCATGGGCCGCACCCTCGTTCTCACCGGACCGACCCGGGGTCTCGGGCTGGCCACCGCCCGGGCCCTCCTGCGGCGGGAACCGGATGCGACCTTGATCCTGGCAGGCCGGGACATGGACGCCCTGGCCAGGCTGACCCGGCGGCTGGGACGGGGGAGGCCCCGGGCGCGGCTGGTCCCCGTGGCCGTCGACCTGCAGTCCGCGACCTCCGTCCGTCAGTGCGCGGCGGCGGTGCGGGCCGCGGCGCCGGACGGAATCGACGCCCTTGTCCTGTCCGCCGGCCTGCAGTTCACGCAGGACGGCCTGACCGGCGAGGGCGGGGTGGACCTGACCTTTGCCAACAATCACCTGGGCCACTTCCTGCTGGCCAACCTGCTGGCCGGGGACGTGGTGACCGACGGGCGGATCCTGTTCGTGTCCAGCGGCACCCACGATCCGGCCCAGAAGACCGGAATCCCGGCCCCCCTGATGCGCGAGGCACGGCATGCGGCGTTTCCGGCAACGCTGGGACGGCGGGACCCGCCGGGGGTGGCGGCGCGGCGGGCCTACTCCACCTCGAAGCTGTGCAACGTGCTCTGCGCCTATGAGCTCGACCGGCGCATCCAGCTCTGCGGCCGCCCGGGCCCCAGTGTGCTGGCCTTCGATCCCGGACTGATGCCGGGAACGGGACTGGCAAGGACCTACCCGCCCCTCCTGCGGGCCCTGTGGTCCCTGGTGCTCCCCAACATCCTCCCCCTGCTGCGGGCGATGCTCGGCCCCAATGTCAACAGTGCGGCCGTGTCGGGGGACAATCTGGCCCGGCTGGCCGTTGATCCATCCGTCCACGGATGGACCGGCGTCTATGTCTCCGGCCGGGCGGCAATCCGGTCGTCGGAGGTCTCCTACGACCGGAACCTGCAGGCGGACCTGTGGGCGCTGAGTGCGGACCTCACCGGGCTCGGCGTGACGGAGGCGGAGTTCGCCTGGAAGGCCGTGTCACCGGGCCCGCCCGTCCGCCACGGGCCGGAGCCGGAAGCCTTCACGACCCTTCGCCTGCAGGCCTGAGCCGGCTCCTCAGCCGTAGCTCTGCAGCGGTCGCACATCCAGCGCACCGGCATTCACCGCGGCCACCCCCTGCGCCGCGGCCAGGGCCCCGGCAGCTGTGGTGTAGTAGGGGATCTTCATCATCAGGGCCGTGCGCCGGATGGAGAAGCTGTCCTGCAGGGACTGGCGGCCCTCGGTGGTGTTGAACACCAGCTGCACGTCCCCGTCCTTCATCTTGTCGACGATGTTGGGTCGGCCCTCGAGGACCTTCTTCACCGTCTCGTGGGCCACACCCTCAGCCGTCAGGAAGGCCGAGGTGCCCGCCGTGGCGATGACCTTGAAGCCCTGGGCGACCAGGATGCGCACCGGTTCGAGGATGAACGGCTTGTCCGCATCCTTCACCGACACGAACACCGCGCCGGACTTGGGCACCGTGGCCCCCCCGGCGATCTGGCTCTTGGCAAAGGCCCGGGCAAAGGCGGCGGACAGGGGCTCCCCCTCCCGGCGCCAGTCGAGGCCCATGACCTCGCCGGTGGAGCGCATCTCCGGCCCCAGCACCGTGTCCACGCCGGGGAAGCGGGCGAAGGGGAACACCGCCTCCTTCACCGCGATATGGTCCGAGGAGGGACCGGGCAGGCGGAACTGGGCAAGCTTCTCGCCGGCCATGACCTTGGCGGCAATGGCGGCCACGGGGGCACCGATGGCCTTGGCCACGAAGGGCACGGTGCGGGACGCCCGGGGATTGACCTCCAGCACGAAGATGCGGGGCTCCGGCGCGTGGGGCTCCTCGATGGCGAACTGGACATTCATCAGTCCACGGACGTTCAGGGCCCGGGCCATCAGCTCCGTCTGGCGGGTCAGCTCGGCAATGGTCTCGGGCCGCAGGGAGAAGGGTGGCAGGGAACAGGCCGAGTCCCCGGAGTGCACCCCGGCCTCCTCGATATGCTCCATGATCCCGGCCACATAGACCTGGTCGCCGTCGCAGATGGCGTCCACGTCCACTTCGGTGGCCCGGGACAGGTACTGGTCGATCAGCACCGGGGACTTGCCCGACACCTGCACCGCGTCGCGGACATAACGGGCCAGCTGCTCGTCGTCCCGCAGGATCTCCATGGCCCGGCCGCCCAGCACGTAGGACGGTCGGATCACCACCGGATAGCCCACCTTGTGCGCGGCTTCGAAGGCCTCCTCGGCGCTGCGGGCGATGGCGTTCACCGGCTGGGCGATGCCGATCCGGTGCAGCAGCTGCTGGAACCGCTCCCGGTCCTCGGCCAGGTCGATGGCGTCCGGCGAGGTGCCGAGGATGGGGATGCCCGCATCCTCCAGCGCCTGGGCCAGCTTCAGGGGCGTCTGGCCGCCGAACTGCACGATCACGCCGGCCAGCGTCCCGTTGGACATTTCCGTGGTGATCAGCTCCAGCACGTCCTCGGCGGTGAGGGGCTCGAAATACAGGCGGTCGGAGGTGTCGTAGTCGGTGGAGACGGTCTCCGGGTTGCAGTTGACCATGATCGACTCGATGCCGATCTCGGCCAGGGCAAAGGCCGCGTGGCAGCAGCAATAGTCGAACTCGATCCCCTGGCCGATGCGGTTGGGACCGCCCCCCAGGATCACCGCCTTCTTCGCCGAGGAGGGCTGGCTCTCGCACTCCGGCACCCCGCCCAGCACGCCGGTCTCGTAGGTGGAGTACATGTAGGGGGTCCTGGCCGCGAACTCCGCCGCACAGGTGTCGATGCGCTTGTAGACCGGGCGCACGCCCAGGGCGCGGCGGGCGGCACGGACGCCGTCCTCGGTCCCGCCGGTCAGTCTGGCCAGACGGGCATCGGAGAAGCCCGCCGCCTTCAGCCGGCGCACGCCGGCGGCATCGGTGGGCAGGCCCCGGGCCAGGATCTGGGCCTCGTCGGCGATGATCTCGGCGATCTGCCGCAGGAACCAGGGCTCGTAGGAACAGGCGACGCGCACCTCCTCCACCGACAGGCCGTGGCGGAAGGCCTGGGCGATCACCCGCAGGCGGTCGGGGGTGGGCTGGCTCAGCACCGCCTGCACGGCGGCCTTCACCGCGGCCGGGTCGGCGGCGTCGGCGCCGGGAATGACGATCTCGTCAAAGCCGGACAGCCCCGTCTCCAGCCCGCGCAGGGCCTTCTGGCAGCTTTCCTTGAAGGTCCGGCCGATGGCCATCACCTCGCCCACGGACTTCATCGAGGTGGTCAGGTAGGGCTCTGCCCCCGGATACTTCTCGAAGGCGAAGCGGGGGATCTTGGTGACCACATAATCGATGGACGGCTCGAAGCTGGCCGGGGTGGCCCCGGTGATATCGTTCATCAGCTCGTCGAGGGTGTAGCCCACGGCCAGCCGCGCGGCGACCTTGGCGATGGGGAACCCGGTGGCCTTGGAGGCCAGCGCGGACGAGCGCGACACCCGGGGGTTCATCTCGATCACCACCATGCGGCCGTCCCTGGGATTGACGGCGAACTGCACGTTGGAACCGCCGGTCTCCACCCCGATCTCCCGCAGCACGGCGATGGAGGCCGAGCGCATCCACTGGTATTCCTTGTCCGTCAGGGTGAGCGCCGGGGCGACGGTGATGGAATCCCCCGTGTGGACCCCCATCGGGTCGATGTTCTCGATGGAGCAGATGATGATGCAGTTGTCCGCGGTGTCGCGGACCACTTCCATCTCGTATTCCTTCCAGCCCAGGACGCTCTCCTCGACCAGCACCTCGGTGACCGGGGAGGCGTCGAGGCCGCGCTCCACGATCTCGCGGAACTCCTCCATGTTGTAGGCGATGCCGCCGCCGGTGCCGGCCAGGGTGAAGGATGGGCGGATGATGGCGGGCAGGCCCACCACGTCCACCGCGGCCACCCCCTCGGCCATGGTGTTGACCACCAGGGAGCGGGGGCTCTCCAGGCCGATCTTGTCCATGGCATCGCGGAACTTCTGCCGGTCCTCGGCCTTCTCGATGACATCGGCCCGGGCGCCGATCATCTCCACGCCGTACTGCTTCAGCACGCCGGATGCCTCGAGGGCGAGGGCACAGTTCAGCGCCGTCTGGCCGCCCATGGTCGGCAGGAGGGCATCGGGGCGCTCCTTCTCGATGATCCGGGTCACCATCTCCGGCGTGATCGGCTCCACATAGGTGGCGTCAGCCACCTCCGGGTCGGTCATGATGGTGGCGGGGTTGGAGTTGACCAGGATGATCCGGTAGCCCTCCGCCCGCAGGGCCTTGCAGGCCTGCACGCCGGAATAGTCGAATTCGCACGCCTGGCCGATGACGATGGGGCCCGCCCCGATGATCAGGATCGACTTCAGGTCGGTACGCTTGGGCATGCTCGAGGTCTCTCAAAAGGTCATGGCGCGCGCGATCGCCGGGCGCACGAAAAGGCGCGTGCGTCCGGGGGCGATCAACATTTGGGTTAAGGGGATGTCCTAGCGGCGTCGGCGGCGGAGGGCAACTGGAAAGGTGCGCCCCGGCAGCCTCAGTCCGCCGCCGCGATGGTCGCCTGCACGGCCTTGCGCCAGCGGGTCAGCTTGGCCGTCCGTTCCGCCGCCGGCATCATCGGGGTGAACCGCCGGTCCAGGCGCCAGCGATCGGCGAACTGGGCGGGCTCGGGATAGAGGCCCACCGCCAGGCCGGCGAGATAGGCGGCACCGAGCGCCGTGGTCTCCGTCACCTCCGGCCGGTCCACGGGCGCGCTGACCAGATCGGACAGGCGCTGCATCGTCCAGTCCGACGCGGCCATGCCGCCGTCCACCCGCAGCACCGTCTCCGCCGCCCCGCTCCAGTCCGCCTGCATGGCGTCCAGCAGGTCCGCGGTCTGGAAGCACACGCTTTCCAGGGCGGCCTTTGCCAGCTCGTTCGGCCCCGTGGCCCGGGTGAGGCCGAACAGGGCACCGCGGGCATTGGGGGCCCAGTGGGGGGCGCCGAGGCCGACGAAGGCGGGAACCAGGATCACCTCCTGCTCCGGATCGGCCAGGGCGGCGAGGGGTCCGGACTGGTTGGCCGCCGGCAGCACCTTCAGCCCGTCCCGCAGCCACTGAACCGCCGCCCCGGCCACGAAGATCGAGCCCTCCAGGGCATAGGTGCGCTTGCCATCGAGCTGGTAGGCCACCGTGGTCAGGAGGCGGTTCCTGGACATCACCGGCTGGTCCCCGGTGTTCAACAGGGCAAAGCAGCCGGTGCCGTAGGTGGACTTCATGGCACCGGGCTGGAAGCAGGCCTGGCCGATCATGGCGCTCTGCTGGTCGCCGGCGATGCCGCGGACGGGGATGGCCCCGCCGAACAGGCCGGGCAGGGTCTCGCCAAAGTCGCCGGAACAGTCCCGCACCTGGGGCAACAGCGCCCGGGGCACCCGGAACAGGGCCAGGAGCGTGTCGTCCCAGTCCCCGGTCGCGATGTTGTACAGCTGGGTTCGGGAGGCATTGGTGGCGTCGGTGGCATGCACCCCGCCCCCCGTCAGCTTCCACAGGAGCCAGGTGTCCACCGTACCGAAGGCCAGCTCGCCGCGCTCCGCCCGGGCCCGGGCCCCGGGGACGTGGTCGAGGATCCAGGCGATCTTGCTGGCGGAGAAATAGGGGTCGAGGAGCAGGCCCGTCCGCGCCGCCACGTCCGCCTCATGTCCGGCCGCACGCAGGGCCTGGCAGACATCGGCGGTGCGGCGGTCCTGCCAGACGATGGCCCGGTGCACCGCCAGCCCCGTGGCCCGGTCCCAGACCACCACCGTCTCCCGCTGGTTGGTGATGCCGATGGCGGCGATCTGGCGTCCGTCGATCCCGGCCCCCTGCAGAGCGTCCCGGCAGGCCCGCATGGTGGTGGTCCAAAGGTCCTCGGCCTCGTGCTCCACCCAGCCGGACGCGGGGAAGTGCTGCGGAAACTCGTACTGGCCGACGCCGCAGACCCGGGTCTCGGCATCGAACACCAGGGCCCGGGACGAGGTGGTGCCCTGGTCGAGGGCGAGGATGAAGCGTTTCATGGGCGGTGCATGTCCGGGGGTTTCTTGATGGTGTGCGGGCCTCAGGCCACGCCCTGCAGCAGGTAGGCGTCCAGGGCGACCACCTGCTCCGGCGAGAACCGCAGGCCGAGCTTGGAGCGACGCCACAGGATATCGTCCGCGGACGCCGCCCATTCCTCCTTGCGCAGGTAATCCACCTCCCGCGCCGTCAGGTCGGCACCGAACACCTGGCCGAGGTCGGCCATGCTCTTGCCCCCCGTCAGGATTCGCCGGGCCCGGCCGCCATAGGCGCGGGCGAGGCGCAGAACGAGCCCTTCGTCCGCCCACGGATAATCTGCGTGCAGCGTCGCCAGCAGCGCCGGAAAGCCGGTGGCGGGGAAGTCGCCGCCGGGCAGGGGCTCGGTCCCGCTCCAGGATGGGACATCGGCCACGGGGGAGAGGCCCTTCAGCTTGTCCAGCACCGATTCCGCCAGTCGCCTGGCCGTGGTGATCTTGCCGCCGAACACCGACACCACCGGCGCGCCGCCGGCGGTATCCAGTTCCAGCACATAGTCCCGGGTCGCCTCCTCCGGCTTGCCGGAGCCGTCATCCAGCAGGGGCCGCACCCCGGCATAGGTCCAGACCACGTCGTCGGGGGTCACGGGCCTGGCCAGATATTCGCTGACCGCCTTGCACAGATAGCTCACCTCGTCGGCCGAGGCGGCGACGGCCGCGGGGTCCCCCTGATAATCGGAATCCGTGGTGCCGATGAGGGTGTAGTCCCGCTCATAGGGAATGGCGAAGACGATCCGCCCGTCCCCGTTCTGGAAGATGTAGGCCCGGTCGTGGTCGAACAGGCGCCGCACGACGATGTGGCTGCCCTTGACCAGACGGGCCCGGGAGGGGGAGTTGGAACCGGTCATGGCCAGCACCTCGCCCACCCACGGACCGGCCGTGTTGATCAGCACCCGGGCCTGGGTCACCTGCGTCTCGCCGCCCGTCCGGGTGGTGATCAGCCAGCGGTCCCCGTGCCGCTGCAGGGAGGTGACGGGGGTGCGGGGGCGGATGCTGGCGCCCCGCTCCGCCGCGTCCTTGGCGGTCAGCACCACCAGGCGGCTGTCCTCCACCCAGCAGTCGGAATATTCGAAGCCCATCGTGTAGCCCGGGGCCAGCCCCTGCCCCGCCCGGTCCTTGCGCAGGTCGAGGGTGCGGGTGGCGGGGAGCAGCTTGCGGCCGCCCAGATGGTCATAGAGGAACAGGCCCAGCCGCAGCAGCCAGGCCGGACGCAGGCCCCTGTGGTGGGGCAGCACGAAGCGCAGGGGCCAGATGATGTGCGGGGCCATGGCCCACAGCACCTCCCGCTCCATCAGGGCCTCGCGCACCAGCCGGAACTCGTAGTGCTCCAGATACCGCAGCCCCCCGTGGATCAGCTTGGTGGAGGCCGAGGAGGTGGCGCCTGCCAGGTCACCCTTCTCGAACAGCACCACCGACGCGCCCCGCCCTGCGGCATCGCGGGCGACCCCGCAGCCATTCACGCCGCCGCCGATGATGGCGATGTCGTAGAGTTCGTGTTCGCTCACGGAAGGGTCCTCGAGGCTCGTTCGGCAAGGGGTGCCAAGGCGACCCTAATGCAAATCCGCCGCATTTTGAATTCGGTGCGGCGGATCAAAATGTCATCGGCCTATCAAGGGCGGGACGGTGACCTATCCCAGGTCCTCCGGCGCGTTCACGTTGGCGAACAGAAAGGCCGGCTCGAAGCGGACGCGGGTCCCCTCCACCGCCGCCAGCAGGTCCCGCACCGGGGGGTGGGCCCCGTCCTGCATCAGCCGCTCCAGCGCCGCGAGGGCGGAGGTGACGCGCCACAGGGCCACCAGGGGCTGCAGGCCGCCCTCCGTCTCCGCCGCCGCGCCGCCGCCGGGCTGGGCGAGCAGGGCCGCCTCCAGCCTTGGGACCACATCATCCGGCAGGCGCGGCATGTCACAGGGGACCGTGGCCAGCAGGGGCATGCCCCGGCGCCGCGCCCAGCGAAGCCCCTCCCGAAGGCCACTCAGGGGGCCATCGGGCGCCCCCGGCGGGTCGGGCAGGACCTCCAGCCCCCGGACCGCCGCCCAGGCCGCGGCCCCGCTGTCCTCCCGGGCGCTGACCGCCATGGCGGCGCAAGGGGCCAGGGCGCGTTGCCCATGGGCGATCAGCGGCCGCCCGAGGAAGGGCACCACCGCCTTCTCCGTACCGAAACGGGTGGAGCGCCCGCCCGCCAGGATGAGGCCGCCGATCACGCCGCTCAGTCGTCCATGGAGGCAGAGACGGTGACGAGGGTCACCCCGCCGTCCACCGCCACCGTCGTTCCGGTCACATAGTCCCCGGCGCGGGAGGCGAGATACAGGGCGGTCCCCGCCATGTCCCCGTCCACGCCCACGCGACCGGACGGGATCACCCCGGCCAGGGCGTCCCCGTGGTCCCGGGCGGCCAGGTTCATCTCCGACGGGAAGGCCCCCGGACAGATGGCGGAGACCATCACCTGGTCCCTGGCCAGCCTCAGGGCCATGCGCTTTGTCAGCATGATCACCGCGGCCTTGGAGGCCCCGTAGGAATAGGTCTCGTCCCCGTTGACCGTCAGGCCGTCGACGGAGGCGACATTGATCACCTTCGCCGGACGGCCCGCCGCCTTGGCCGCGGCGCGCAGATGGTTGGCAAGGGCCTGGGTCAGGAAGAAGACACCCTTCACGTTCACATCCATCACCTTGTCCCAGCCCTTTTCCGGGAAGGTGTCGAAGTCCGCCCGCCAGGCAGCGCCGGCATTGTTCACCAGGATGTCGAGGGTGGGCTCATGGGCCTTGTAGGCGTCCGCCAGGGCCGTGACGCCGGCCATGCCGGACACGTCGCCGGGCAGCGGGATGCAGGTTCCGAAGGCCGACAGCTCCTCCGCCGTCTTGAAGCAGGCCTCGGCCTTGCGGGACGAGATGTAGACCTTGGCCCCCATCTCGACGAAGCCCTGGGCGATCATCCGGCCGATGCCGCGGCTGCCGCCGGTGACCAGGGCGGTGCGGCCCTCGAGGGAGAAGAGTTTGTCGGTGATGCGGCTGGCGGTCATGTGGGCGTGTCCCCTTGTTGTGGCGCGCCCATGGCTAGCCGAGGCGGAGCCCGGGGGGAAGAGGGGGGGCGTCCACGGCCGGGGCCCGGGCGAGGCACGCGGCCCCCGTATCCCGCCCGCAGCCATCTCCGTTCAGGACCGGGGCGAGGGTTGCCGCCATCTCCCGGGCGAAGCGGCGGCGGCGGTCCGGATCGGCTTCCAGCACCACCAGAAGGCCGCTCAGGCCCATCTGCTGTGCCCGCCGCCAGACCGGATGGCCCGGACCAGCCACTCCGGCGATCACCGGAGCCTCCCCCACATAGAGGGCCTCGGCCCCGCCGTCCGGCCCCCGTCGCGTGAAGACATAGACCCCGCCGGCCCGGATGAACCGGCCGTCCCGGTGCCCCAGTTCGAGGATGTGACCCCGCATGTTCCGCGCTCCTGCTGCACATCAGATGATGAGAACAAAAGCAGAACTTACGCGATGTGGGAAGCGGACTCTGAAGGCCGGGGGTCGGCGGGGTTCGAATTGCCTGTGGACGGGGCGGCAGTCCGGCTCAGCGCACCTTTTCCGCCGCCAGATCCCGCCAGCCCTGGGCTTCCTTGCGGAACGGTCCTGACAGGCGGGCGATCCGCCGGTCGATCTCGGCGAGGTTGTCCCGGGCCTCGGGCATCTTGCCGGTCTCGGCGAGGAAGGCGGTGAAGCGGGCCACCGCCTCGAAGCCGGGCATGCGCTCCGACGCCCAGCGATAGGACTGGTCCGCCTCGGCGATGCGGCCCAGCGCGTGACAGGCCCGGGCCGTGGCCAGGATGGACTGGGGGGTATTGCCCTCGTCTCCCTGGGCGGCGAGGCTCTGCAGCACCTCCAGCGCGTCGGCGGGGCGGGCCAGTTCCAGCAGCGCCCGGGCCCGGCCGAGCTTCAGGGCCGGATCGTCGGCATGCACGCCCGTGGCGGCCTCCCGGTACAGCTGCTCGGCCTCGGCATACTTGCCGTGTCCCATGGCGGCTGCGGCATGGCGCATGCGGTTGTGTACCGTGGGGGCATCCTCCGCCGCGGCCTTGGCCTCGCGGTATTCCCGACCGGGGTCGAGGGTCGAGCGGGCCGTCTGGCCCAGCTTGCGGGCCGTGTTTCCGCTGAGCAGGGACGGGATCAGGATCACGGCAATATAGGCCAGGCTGCCGATGCCCTGGAACATCAGCACGATCCAGAGCCAGAAGGTGTCCTGCCGTGTCCGCACGATGTGGAAGCACAGGGCGATGGACAGTCCGATGGACAGGAGGAAGCCCGGGCTGAGCAGGAAGGCGAGGATGGACAGCATGGGACGCCTATACCTCACCCCGGCCGTCTTGGGCAGCCTTGCGCGGATCGAGTTTTTCCGCGGGTGCCAGGCGCATGACCTCGGTCTGGTACTTCTCGTCCTCCCCCGCCGCCAGGATCGGCAGGGCGTCGGCGCAGGCGTTGCACAGGGCCTCGACCCACGGTCCCTCCACCTTGTGGAAGTCGGACAGGACATGGCCCATCACCCGGTCCTTGTGCCCCGGATGGCCGATGCCCATCCGCGCCCGGCGGAAGTGGGGGCCGATCTGGCTGATGATCGAGCGAATGCCGTTGTGCCCCGCCGCCCCGCCGCCATGCTTGATGCGGAAGCGCCCGGGGGCCAGGTCCAGCTCGTCATAGAAGACCACCACATCGGCGGGATCGGCCTTCAGGAAGTTCACGGCGGCGCCCACGGCCCGGCCGCTCTCGTTCATGAAGGTCTGGGGCTTCATCAGCAGCGCGCGCACGGGACCGCTCGGGGTCTCGATCGACCCTTCGGAGACCAGGCTCTGGAACTTGGTCCGCTCCGCCCCGAACCGCCAGCGGCGCGCCAAGGCGTCCACGGCCAGGAAGCCGATGTTGTGGCGGTTATAAGCGTATTTCGGGCCGGGATTGCCCAGGCCCACCAGGATCAGCATGGCAAGGCTCCCGCCTGAGGAGACGCGCCCGGTCCCGGGCGTCCCAAGGGACGTCCCGGCGGCCTGCGGATCAGCCGGCGGCGTTGGCCGCCGCTTCCGCCGAGGCCGAGGCCGCGGAACCGGCAATGGTGGCGATGGTGAAGTCGCGGCCCTTGATCACCGGCTCGACGCCCGCAGGGGCATTGAGGTTGGACCAGCGGACGCTGTCGCCGATTTCCAGGCCGGTCAGGTCGGCCACCAGGTCCTCGGGGATGTGATCCGCCGGGGCCCAGACTTCCACTTCGTGCCGCGAGATGTTCAGGGCCGCGCCGCGCTTCATGCCGGGGCTCAGCTCCTGGTTCTTGAAGTGCACGGGGATGGCGATCTTCACCAGCTGGTGCTCGTCCACGCGATAGAGGTCGAAATGCACCGGCTGGTCCGTGACCGGGTGGAACTGGATGTCCTTGGCGATGACGCCCTGGGTCTCTTCCCCGTGCTTCAGGGTGACCAGATGGCCCAGCAGCTTGCCGGTGTAGAGCGCCTTGCGGAACTCATTGGCATTCACCGCCACCGGCACGGGACCCCGGGGGCCGCCGTACAGCACGCCCGGGACCTTGCCGGCGCGGCGGGCTTCGCGGCTGCCGCCGGTGCCGGTGCGCTCGCGAACTTCAACGTTGAGGACGATCTCGGCCATGACGGTCTTCCGAAACAAATCCGCCGCGCATGAGTCTGCGCGGCGAGGGCAAAAGCGGTCTGGCCCCGCGAGGAACGCAGGGCGCAAGTGAGCGCGGGTCTATACACGCTCCGTTCCGGGGATGCAACGGGGTGAGTCCTTCGAGACAGGCTTCGCCGTCGTGAGGATGACGAAGCCTGTGGAATGCGTGCCGGGGCGGGGTACCCTGAAGGGACGTCTCGAACCACGCCCGCCCGTCTTGACTCCCCGGGGTGCCCGCCCTATCTCACAGCCCGTTAGCACTCACTCGCTCCGGCTGCTAATTGCAGACCGCAGCGCGGTCGGGGGCGAGACAGAGACATGCGGGCCGCATCGGCCCCAAACCTGCAGGAGATGAAGAATATGGCGTTTCGGCCTCTCGGCGACCGCGTCCTTGTGAAGCGCGTCGAAGAAGAATCCAAGACCAAGGGCGGGATCATCATCCCCGACACTGCCAAGGAAAAGCCGCAGGAAGGCGAAGTCCTGGCCGTGGGCCCCGGTGCCCGCGACGACGCCGGCAAGCGGATCGAGCCCGACGTGAAGGTCGGCGACCGCATCCTGTTCGGCAAGTGGTCCGGCACCGAAGTGAAGATCGACGGCGCAGACCTCATCATCATGAAGGAAAGCGACATCCTCGGCATCGTCTGAGGTTCGTCCCGCTGACAGGCGGCCCGCCTGGGCCGTCCCTCCTTCACCTTCCCCATCCTCCTGATCTCTAGGAACCTGAGACCATGGCTGCCAAAGACGTTTATTTCGGTACCGACGCGCGCGACAAGATGCTGCGCGGCGTCAACATCCTCGCCAATGCGGTGAAGGTGACCCTGGGCCCCAAGGGCCGCAACGTGGTCATCGAGAAGTCGTTCGGTGCCCCGCGCACCACCAAGGACGGCGTCTCCGTCGCCAAGGAAATCGAGCTGTCCGACCGCTTCGAGAACCTGGGTGCCCAGCTGATCCGCGAAGTCGCCTCCAAGACCAACGACAAGGCCGGTGACGGCACCACCACGGCGACCGTGCTGGCCCAGTCCATCGTCGTCGAGGGTCTGAAGTCGGTGGCCTCCGGCCGCAACCCGATGGACCTGAAGCGCGGCATCGACAAGGCTGTCGTCGTGGCCGTCGAGCACATCAAGGCGACCTCCAAGAAGGTCTCGGACAACTCCGAGATCGCCCAGGTCGGCACCATCTCCGCCAATGGCGATGCCGAGATCGGCGCGATGATCGCCAAGGCCATGGCCAAGGTCGGCAATGAAGGCGTGATCACGGTGGAAGAGGCCAAGAGCCTCGAGACCGAACTCGACGTCGTCGAAGGGATGCAGTTCGACCGCGGCTACCTGTCGCCGTACTTCATCACCAACGCCGACAAGATGGAAGTCGTGCTGGAAGAGCCCCTGATCCTGCTCTTCGAAAAGAAGGTCTCCTCCCTGCAGCCCCTGCTGCCGGTGCTGGAAGCCGTCGTGCAGAACGGCCGTCCCCTGGTGATCATCGCCGAGGACGTGGAAGGCGAAGCGCTCGCCACCCTGGTGGTCAACAAGCTCCGTGGCGGCCTTCGCGTCGCGGCGGTGAAGGCGCCCGGCTTCGGCGATCGCCGCAAGGCCATGCTGGAAGACATCGCCATCCTGACCGGCGGTCAGGTCATCTCCGAAGACCTGGGCATCAAGCTCGAGAACGTCACCCTCGACATGCTCGGCAAGGCCAAGAAGGTCTCCATCACCAAGGACGACACCACCATCGTGGACGGCATTGGCGAGCGTGAGACGATCGAGGCCCGCATCGCCCAGATCAAGCGCCAGATCGAGGAAACCACCTCGGACTACGACAAGGAAAAGCTGCAGGAACGTCTGGCCAAGCTGGCCGGCGGCGTTGCGGTCATCCGCGTCGGCGGCTCCACCGAAGTGGAAGTGAAGGAAAAGAAGGACCGCGTCGACGACGCCCTGAACGCGACCCGCGCGGCCGTGGAAGAAGGCATCGTCCCCGGCGGCGGCGTGGCCCTCCTGAAGGCCTCCCTGGCCCTGGCCAACCTGAAGGGCGACAATGACGACCAGAACGCCGGCATCGCCATCGTTCGTCGTGCCCTGCAGGCCCCGATCCGGCAGATCGCCGAGAACGCGGGCGTGGAAGGTTCCATCGTGGTCGGCAAGGTGCTGGACCACAAGGACGCCACCTTCGGCTTCAACGCGCAGACCGAACTCTATGTGGACATGGTCAAGGACGGCGTCATCGACCCGGCCAAGGTCGTGCGCACGGCGCTGCAGGACGCGGCCTCGGTCGCCAGCCTGCTGATCACCACCGAAGCGGCCATTGTCGAGGCGCCGAAGAAGGCGGCTCCGGCCGGCGGCGGCGGCATGCCGGGCGGCATGGGCGGCATGGGCGACATGGACTTCTAGGTCCCGCCTGACGCCCTGTCGTCAGTCTATCTAACGAAGCCCCGGACCGCCCTGGTCCGGGGCTTCTTCTTTTGTACACGGCCTTTGCCCCCTACCGCTTGACCCCGGACGACGCCCCGCCCAAAAGGCGCTAGGCTCTGCGCTCGGATTCCGGCGCGACGGGCGCATCCGAGACGTCAGGACATGTCAGCGAGCATCATGGTCAAACTTTCCCGTGAGCTGCGGTTCCTTTCCGGCCTCGTCCGCACCCTCAGCCGGGTCCGCTCGGTCTCCGCCGAGTCCGACCAGCTGATCTGCGACGACCTGGAAGCGGCCGTCGACCGCTATGCCCAGAACACCGCCTTCGAGTTCGAGGGCAAGTCGGTGACCTATGGGCAGCTGGACGCCATGGCCAACCGCTTTGCCCACTGGGCCACCAGCCGGGGGATCAAGCGGGGCGACACCGTGGCCCTGTTCATGCCCAACCGCATCGAATATCTGGCCGTCTGGTTCGGCCTGTCCAAGGTCGGCGTCGCCGGCGCCCTGATCAACAACCAGATCGCCGGCGCAGCGCTGGCCCACTGCCTCAACATCTCCGGGGCCGCGCACCTGATCTGCGACATGGAGACCGCCTCGGCCTTCGAAGCCGTCCGCGGGGACCTGACCCGCAACATGACCGAATGGGTCCTCGGCGGCGCGCCGGGGGTGGGGGCGGCCGCCAGCCGGGGAGACCGGGACTTCGACCGGGCCCTGAAGGGCTGCTCCACCCTGCGCCCCACCCGGGCGACGGCGCGGTTCGGCCTCACCGCCAAGGACACGGCCCTCTACATCTTCACCTCGGGCACCACGGGCCTGCCCAAGGCCGCCAAGATCACCCACATGCGGGCCCAGCTCTACATGCGCGGCTTTGCCGGGGCCACGGGGGCCAGGCCCACCGACCGCATCTATGTGCCCCTGCCCCTCTACCACGCCACCGGCGGGCTCTGCGCCCTGGGCGCGGCCCTGCTGAACGGCGGCGCGGTGATCCTGAAGCGCAAGTTCTCAGCCACCCAGTTCTGGGAGGACATCAGCACCAGCCGCGCCACCATGTTCGTCTATATCGGCGAGCTGTGCCGCTATCTGGTGAACCAGCCGGCGCGGATGGAGGAGAAGACCCACAGCCTGCGCCTCGCCTTCGGCAACGGCCTGCGCCAGGAGGTGTGGGAGCGGATGCTCACCCGCTTCAACATCCCGAACATCCTGGAGTTCTACGGCGCCACCGAGGGCAACGTGTCCATGTTCAACTATGACGGAAAACCCGGTGCCATCGGCCGGATTCCGTCCTATCTGCGCCGCCAGTTCAACGTGAAGCTGGTCCAGTTCGACATCGAGACCGAGACGCCTGTGCGCAATGCCCAGGGCTTCTGCGTGGAGACCCGGTCCGGCCAGGTGGGGGAGGCCATCGGCGCCATCGGGTCCGATGCCCGCTCCAACTTTTCCGGCTATGCGGACAAGCAGGCGACCGAGAAGAAGGTGCTGCGCAGCGTCTTCGCCCGGGATGACGCCTGGTTCCGCACCGGCGACCTGATGCGTCAGGATTCCGAGGGCTATTTCTACTTTGTCGACCGGATCGGCGACACCTTCCGATGGAAGGGAGAGAATGTCTACACCGGCGAGGTGGCCGCCGCCCTCGCCTCGGCCGAGGGTGTGGTGGA
>CAIQUG010000248.1 GCA_903874895.1 uncultured Caulobacterales bacterium
GAGGTCATCCTGGCCGGTGGCGCAGCCGTGACCGGCGTCGTCCGTCTGGTCAGCCCGCAGGTGGATGCCCAGTCGCGCCTCGGACATGTGCGGCTCACCCTGCCGGTCCGTCCGGATGTGCGGCCTGGCGGATTTGCCCATGCGCTGTTCAACACCGGGGGGGCACCGACCCTCGCCTTGCCCGAGCGGGCGGTGAACTTCGATGCGGACGGGGCCTCGATCATGGTTCTTGGCACCGACCAGCGGGTGCATCGCCAGAAGATCCGCACAGGTGCGCGGTCCGAGGGCTTCGTGCAGCTTCTGGTGGGACCGCCTGCGGGATCGCAGGTCGTTCTGGGCGGGGCCGCGTTCCTGCTCGACGGTGACAAGGTCCGCGTGGCCGGGACCGGCGCGAAATGAGGATCCGCATATCCGCCTGGGCGATCCGCAATCCGACACCGGTCGCGATCCTGTTCGTCGCCCTGTCGATCTGGGGCGTGCTGGCCTACAACGCCCTGCCCATCAAGCACTATCCGAACGTCAACTTCCCCGTGGTCGTCGTCAGCGTGACCCAGAGCGGGGCAGCGGCGCCGGAGATGGAAAACCAGATCACCCGGCCGATCGAGAACGCGCTGGCGAGCATCCAGCACGTGAAGCACGTTACCTCTTCGGTGTCGCTGGGCTCGACCAGCATCGGTCTCGAGTTCGACCTCGGCACGGACATGCAGAAGGCCACGGATGACGTGCGCACCGCCGTCGACCGGGTGCGGCCCAACCTGCCATCCACCATCGACGCACCACAGGTTTCCCGCGTGGATGTGGATGGGGCGCCCATCCTGACCTACACGGTCGCGTCCGACACCCTGTCACCCACCGAGCTGGCCTGGTTCGTGGACGACACGCTCTCCACCCAGCTGCAGGCCATCAAGGGCGTGGCCCAGGTTTCCCGCGTGGGCGGGGCCGACCGGGAGATCCAGGTGCTGCTGGACCCGGACCGCATGGTGTCCTCCGGCGTCACGGCACCGCAGGTGAGCAGTGCCCTGGCGCGCTTCAGCGTGGACAACACGGGCGGGCGGGCCAATGTGGGCGGGCAGGAGCAGTCGATCCGGGTTCTGGGTTCCGCCCAGACGGTGGATGACCTCCGGGCCATGACCATCCCGGTGAACGGCCACTTTGTCCGGCTGGCCGACATCGCCGAGGTGGGGGACGGCCCGGCGGAGGAGCGGCGCTTCGCCCGTCTCAACGGTCGGCCCGTGGTCGCCTTCCAGGTGAGCAAGACGAAGGAGTCCAGCGACGTCTTCGTGGAGCGGCTGGTGACCGAGAAGGTCAAGGAGATCGCCGCCAAGAATCCGAAGCTGGCCATCCGCCCGGTGGTGTCGACGGTGGACGAGACCCGTCACAGCTACGAGGCCACGGTCCACGTCCTGCTCGAGGGCATGGCGCTTGCGGCGCTGGTGGTGTGGCTGTTCCTGCGCAACTGGCGGGCCACGATGGTCGCGGCCATCGCCATGCCCCTGTCGCTCGCCCCCACCTTCGGGGTGATGATGCTGCTGGGTTTCAGCCTGAACGTGATCACGCTCCTCGGGCTGACCCTCGTCATCGGCATCCTCGTGGATGACGCCATCGTCGAGATCGAGAACATCGAGAAGCGCATCGAGCGCGGGGCCACGCCCTATCGTGCGGCCCTGATCGGAGCAGATGCCATCGGCCTGGCCGTGGTCGCCTGTACCATGTCGATCGTGGTGGTGTTCACGCCGGTCTCGTTCATGCCGGGGATCTCGGGCCAGTTCTTCAAGGAGTTCGGCCTGACGGTCGCCGTCGCGGTGATGTTCTCGCTGCTGGTGGCGCGGTTCCTGACGCCCCTTCTGGCCGCCTATTTCCTGAAGCCCACGGCCCATCCCAAGCCCGCGCCGGAGATGCCGTCCTTCTACCGTCGCATGCTGCGCTGGGCCTTGTCCCATATGTGGGCGAGCGCCGGCATCGCGGCCGTGCTGGTGGTGAGCACACTCGGCCTGGTCGTCGCCGGTGCCCTGCCGGTCGGGTTCCAGCCCGTGGGCGATCCCGGCTACTTCTATCTGAACATCCAGGGCCCGCCCGGGGCGACCCATGCGGACATGGAGCGGGTGGTGCAGAACGCCACCGCGGTCCTGCGCCGGCAGCCGGACGTCGGCCTGGTGTTTGCCCAGGTGGGCTCCGGCGGGGGCGGGGACGGCTTCAACGGTGGCGGGCCGGCCGAAGCCAACACCGGGACCATCACGGTGGTCCTGAAGGAAGACCGCACTCACACGACCGAGCAGTTCAAGTCGCTGATCCGTCCCGAAATCCGCCACGTGCCGGATGTCCGCCTGACCACGCTCGGCGGCTGGGGCTCGGCGGACATCGATATCGTGCTGTCCAGCGAGGACGGTCCCAAGCTCGACCAAGCCCAGCTCGAGCTGCAGAGGGAGATGCGGACGCTTTCCAGCGTCTCCGACGTGCGGCCGTCGCCGCCGCCGCCGGGGCCGGAACTGGTGATCCGTCCCAAGGCGGATGAGGCGGCGCGGATGGGTGTCAGCGCCGACGTTCTGGGGGCCGTGATGCGGGTCGCCACCATCGGTGACATCGACCCGGCCGTGGCCAAGTTCTCCGAGGGCAAGCGGCGTCTGCCGATTCGCGTCCGCCTGCCCGAGTCCCAGCGTCGGGACCTGGCCAAGCTGGCCCAGTTGCGGGTGCCCACCGCAGACGGCGGCGCCACCACGCTGGAAAGCGTCGCGGACCTGTCCTTCGAATCCGGTCCGGCGACCATTTCCCGCTACGGGCGGGAGCGTCGGGCCTCGGTGCAGGCCGATCTCAACAACTCGCTCCTCGGTACGACCACGGCGGAGGTCTATCGCCTGCCGATCATGAAGAAGATCCTGGCCGGCAAGGTGCCGGGGGTGAAGCCGACCCAGTTCGGTCAGGCCGAGGCCCTCGCCGAACTGATCCCGGCGTTCCTGGGGGCAATCTTCGCGGGGATCGCGCTGATCTATGCGGTGCTGGTCCTGCTGTTCGGCAGCTTCTTCAAGCCCATTACCATCATGGCGGCTCTGCCCCTGTCGATGATCGGGGCGATCCTCGCGCTGATCGTGACGCACCAGGCCATCACCATGCCGGTGTTCATCGGCATCCTGATGCTCTTCGGGATCACGGCCAAGAATTCCATCCTGCTGGTGGAATTCGCCATCGAGGACGAGCGGGCCGGAACCCCGCGGGTGGAGGCGCTGATGAACGCCTGCCGCGAGCGGGCGCGACCGATCATCATGACCACCGTGGCCATGGCAGCGGGGATGCTGCCGACGGCCATGGGGCTGGGGCAGGGGTCGGAATTCCGCCAGCCCATGGCCATTGCCGTGATCGGTGGACTGATCAGCTCCACGGCTCTGTCGCTGGTTCTCGTGCCGGTGGTCTATGAGTTCATCGACATGTTCGAGAACTTCTTCACCCCGTTCTTCCGTCCGATGATCACGGCCAAGACCGCCGAGGACGACCTGCCGATCCGGGACGAGGAAGATGCCCTGGGCAACGCGCACTAGGACCGGTCCCGTCTTGCGACGGACCGGATTGCCACGGGCTCAGACTCACCGCTGTTAGGATAGGGGCCGACGGGTGGCCTTGCGGACTGCGGGGACAATCATGGCTGACGGTCCTCCAGGCTGGGGTGAACCGGCACCGTTCTTCACGGCCGTCACGGACGGTGTCTCCAACTATTCCATCCAGGTGGCTGCCGGCCGCTGGATGGTGCTGATGGTCTTCGGATCCCTCGGCACCCCCGCCTGTGCCGAAGCGCTGGAACGCGTGATGCAACGCCGCGCGCTGTTCGATGACGTGGACGCCCTGTTCTTCGGCGTGACCATAGATCCCGCTGACCGCCTGGATCGGGGCCTCTGCAACAGCGAGCCGGGCATCCGCTTCTTCTGGGATCTGGATCGCACGGTGTCCCAGACACTGGGCGTGATCGATACGGCCTATCTGCATCCGACCGTATTCCTGATCGATCGCCAGTTCCGCATCGCGGCCACGGCGCCGATCGAGGCCGTTGACGCGGTGCTGGACCAGCTGGCGGCGGCCCGACAGGCGGAAGACGCGACCGCCGCCGTGGCCTTCCCCCCGATCCTGATCGCGCCACGGATCTTCGAACCGGAGTTCTGCCGGACGCTGCTGGACTATTTCGCCAGCCAGACGGCGGAGGAGTCGGGCTTTGCCATTGACGTGGATGGTCGCACCGAGACCCACGTGGCCGCCCACCTCAAGCGCCGCGAGGACGTCGGCATCACGGACGCGACTCTGCTGGACGGGGTGATGCAGCGGCTGGAAGGGCGGCTCTTGCCCCTGATCCAGCGGTCCTTCGCCTGGCGACCGACGGATATCGAACGGTTCCTCATCTGCCGGTATGCCGCGGGCAATCAGGGGTTCTTCAGCGCGCACCGGGACAATGTCACCGCAGGCACCGCCCATCGGAAGTTCGCCGTGTCCATCAATCTGAACGCAGAGGGCTATGAGGGCGGCGATATCCGCTTCCCCGAGTTCAGTCGCCAGACCTTTCGTCCCCCCACGGGCGGTGCGGCTGTCTTCGCCTGCGGCCTGTTGCATGAGGTGACCCCCGTGACAGTGGGTCAAAGGTTCACCCTCGTGCCTTTTCTCTATGACGCCGACGGGGC
>CAIQUG010000249.1 GCA_903874895.1 uncultured Caulobacterales bacterium
CCCTTCTTGGCACCCTTGAGCTGCTCTTCGAAGCCCGGGATGAACCGGCCGGAGCCGATCACCAGATCCACGTCCTCGGCCGTGCCGCCCTCGAACGCCACGCCGTCCACCTTGCCGAGGAAGTCGATCACCACCTGGTCGCCGTCGGCGGCCTTGGGGGCCTTGCCGCCCTTGGATTCGTAGGTCTTGTTCTGGTCGGCAATGCCCTTCAGCTGCTCCTCGACCTCGTCCTCGGTGGGCTCGTAGGTCGGGCGGGTCAGGGACAGGGTCGCCGGATCCACCGGCTCGAAGTCCGGCATCAGCTCGACGGACAGGTCGAAGGCGAGGTCGGCACCACCGGCCAGCACCTTCTCGATATCACCGGAGAAGGACACGTCCGGAGAGGCAGCCGGACGCAGGTTGGCGTCCTCGATGGCCTTGGCCTGGGTTTCCTGAAGGGCCTGTTCGACCACTTCCTGCATCAGACCCTTGCCGTACATCTTGCGCACGTGCGCCGCCGGCACCTTGCCCGGGCGGAAGCCCTTGAGCTGCATCTTCGGGCGGATCTCGTCGATCTTGGCGTTCAGCTTTTCCGCGAGGTGATCGGCGGACACTGTGATGCCGAATACGCGGCTCAGGCCTTCGCCCGACTTTTCGATGATCTGGATGGACATGGCTTGCTTTCCGCACCGGTCGACTGGAGCTTCGGCTCGGGCCCCGCGCGGACGCGCTGGACGCCCTGCCTTGGCGTCAAAAACAATGACGCCGCCAGACCAGTGTCAGCCCGGCCCAGGCGGCGAAGCGGTCCTTATGTCACGACGGGCCCGAAGGTCAAAGGCAAAACGCGCGGATGGCACCGCCCGCGACAGGTAATATGGTGCGGATGAGAGGGCTCGAACCTCCACGCCTCGCGGCGCTGGAACCTAAATCCAGTGCGTCTACCAGTTCCGCCACATCCGCATGTGAGCCGCCGGACTGCTAAGTCAGGCGCATCGAGATGGCAAGCGGCCAGGGCCGCCAACCGCCGCCCCCCCTTCCCGTCGCTCACCGGAGAACACGGTAACGTGTCTCAAGTGAACGTTGATCTCTCTCAAGGACCGTCGGCAGAATACGGCAAAACTGAAGAAAATGGAGGACGCCACCATGGACGGATCACGGGATACCGCACGGACGCCGAAAACCGGGGGCGAGCACTTCGACGTGCTCATCGTAGGGGCCGGCATATCCGGCGTCGGCGGGGCCTATCACCTGCAGCAGCAATGCCCGGGCAAGAGCTTCGTGGTGCTGGAAACCCTCGAGAGCTTCGGTGGTACCTGGTTGACGCACAAGTATCCGGGCATCCGCTCGGACAGCGACCTCTACACCTTCGGCTACCGGTTCAAGCCCTGGGTCGGGCCGCCCATCGCCACGGCGGCGGAAATCCTCAGCTACATGGGCGAGGTGATTGCGGAGAACGATCTCGGCCGCCACATCCGCTACAATCACAAGATCACGTCGGCCCGCTGGTCGACCGCGGACAATCTCTGGACGATCGAGGCCGTGGACAAGGCGACCGGCGACACCCGGCGGTTCACCACCGGTATCCTCTGGATGTGTCAGGGCTACTACCGGCACGACAAGGGCTACATGCCCGACTGGCCGGGGATGGACGACTACAAGGGCCGGCTGGTCCACCCGCAGACCTGGCCGCAGGACCTCGACCTCACCGGCAAGAAGGTGGTGGTCATCGGCTCCGGGGCCACGGCTGCGACCGTCGTGCCGGCCATCGCCGGATCGGCGGACCACGTGACGGTGCTGCAGCGCTCCCCCACCTATTTCATCCCGGGCCGCAACGAGAATGAACTCGCCAATGTGCTTCGCGAGCTGAAGGTCGACGAGACCTGGATCCACGAGATCGTGCGCCGCAAGGTCCTGCACGATCAGGCCGAATTCACCCGCCGCTCCATGGAGGAGCCGGACGTGGTGAAGGAAGAGCTGCTGGCCGGCGTGCGGGCCTGCCTCGGGGACATGGCCGATGCGGTGATCGACCCGCACTTCACGCCCACCTATCGGCCCTGGCGCCAGCGCATCGCCTTCGTCCCGGACGGGGACCTGTTCCAGGGGGTGGTGGCCGGCAAGGCCTCGGTCGTCACGGACGAGATCGCCCGCTTCACGGAAAAAGGGATTCTGCTGAAGTCCGGCAAGATGCTCGAGGCCGACGTGGTGGTGGCCGCCACCGGCTTCGACCTGAGCGTGCTGGGCGACATCGCCTTCGAGCTGGATGGCAAGCCGCTGAACTTCGCGGACACGGTCACCTATCGCGGCATGATGTTCACCGGCATTCCGAACATGGTCTGGGTGTTCGGCTACTTCCGGGCCAGCTGGACCCTGCGGGCGGATCTGGTGGCGGATTTCGTCTGCCGCCTGATCCATCACATGGATGATCTCGGTGCCAGGCGGGTGGAGGTGGCCCTGCGACCGGAGGATGCCGGCATGAAGCTCGGCCCCTGGATCGATCCGGAAAACTTCAATCCCGGCTACCTGATGCGCGGCATGCACCTCCTGCCCAAGGCCGGAGACAAGCCGGAATGGCGGCACAGCCAGGACTACTGGCGGGAAAAGGACGAACTGCCCGCCATCAGTCTAGACGACCCCGCCTTCGTCTATGACGGCGGGGCCACGTCGGCCACCAGCCAGCGGGCGGAGGTCTCCCTCAGCCTGAAGTGAAAATAGGCCATGGCGGCGAGAAACAGCCAGGTGAGCAGGATGACGCTCGGCCGACCGGCGTCCGGATCCATCCAGTCCGCCGCCATGGCCGCCGCGGTCACCCCCAGCCCGAACAGGGGCACGATCGGGTGCAGGGGGGCCTTGTAGAAGCGGCCCGTGCTGTGTTGTCGGCGACCGACGAAGATCGCCAGCGACACCAGCACATAGTCGGCCACGTTGCCGGAGATCAGGATCAGCAGGGTCTTCTCTCCGAGCAGCATGGCGGCGATCGCCACCGTCGCCACCAGCACCGTCGCCGCCACAGGTGAGCTGAAGCGGGGATGCAGCCCCCCCAGGAAGCGGTTGATCGGCTCCAGCCACATCCCGTCGCGGCCGGTGGAGTAGAACAGCCGCCCATAGGCCATGATGTTGGCGATCAGGGCATTGAAGATGGCGGCCACCACGCCGAAGCTGATGGCACCGGACAGCACGGGTCCACCGGATCGGCGAAGGAAGGTCGCAATCGGCGTCTCCGCCGCCAGGATGCCGCGCAAATCGTCTGCACCCATCACCATCAGGATCATGGGAGCTGCGATGGACACCGCGGCCAGAGCACCGGTCCACGCGATCACGCGACCGATCCGGCTCCGGGCTTCGTGCATCTCCTCGGCAAAGTAGAGTGCCCAGTTCGCACCGGCCGTCGCCCAGAGACCCGACACCCCGGCGAGGGCGAGCACGCTGAACGGCGTCGGCACGAGGACCCCGTGGCTCAGCATGACGGGATGCAGCAGGACCTCGCCCAGGGACCGCGCGGGATGCAGGGCCGCCAGTGCGATCAGGACCACCAGGGTCGTGATCTCGACAGCGAGGAACACACCGGTGACCAGGGCGCCGAACCGGATGTTCAGGACCGCGATCCCCGCCGCCAGCAGAAGGGCCCCTGCCGCCACCGGAAACAGGGGAAGCCCGGGCACCAGGACGCGGACATAGTCGCCGAGACCCAGCGCCGTGAAAGCGAGGCTGGCGAAGGAGACCGCGCAGGCCAGGACCACATAGGGAAAGCTGGTCATCTGGCCCAGCAACGCTGCGAGGCTCGGATAGGTCCCGCCGGCGCGGGGAAAGGCAGCACCGATCTCGGCATAGAGAAGCGACAGGATCGCGGACGCGATGCCGCCGAGCAGGAAGGCGACGGCTGCGCCCGACCCGGCCAGATGCAGCACGGCATCTCCGCCGATGTAGAACGAGACCACCGGCGACAGGGCCGAAAAGGTCAGCAGGAACACGCCGACAGGGCTCAGGACCTGCTGCAGGGACGTC
>CAIQUG010000250.1 GCA_903874895.1 uncultured Caulobacterales bacterium
GGCTTGGACAGCAGCCGGCGATAGGTGACCGCAACCGGCCGGAACAGGAACCGGTCAAGGATCAGATTGAGGCCGTAAAGATGCCGGTTGGCACCCTCCAGGGGATCCTCCGGGCTCGAGGCCGGGGTGATCGCCCGCTCTCCGGGCATCGGGCCAGCTTCCGGGGGGGCGTTCGGGGCGGAGGATGCCGCAACCTCGGGGGTCGTGGGTGCCGTCGGCGGGGCGTCCGCGCGGGCAGGTTCCGTTGCAGCGGGGACACTCGGCGGGTCCGTCGCTGACGGGGCTGCGATCTTGGCCGATGCCGTGGCCTGCGGCAAAGCGTCCACCGTTCCGGCGGCGGGCACCGGGGCGGAGATCAATGCAAGGGCGACGGCGAGCTCGGCAAGTCCCACAGGCTATCTGTCCCGAATCTGCGGGAGCGGGCCCGGATCGCGAGATGCCGACGGGGGGGCGGCCACTGCCTGGGCCTCGGAGGAGATTTCGCCCTGTTCGTTCACGCCTCTGCCTTCGACCAAGCCGATGGGTTCATGCTGCTATAGCATGGGCGTCAGGAGCCGCCATAGGACGCGCGCGCCTCATCTGCCATCATTGGCAAGAAAAGACCGGCGGGGAGCAGGTCCCCGCCGGTCCGTCGTCTCTCGTTCAGGCCATGTCTCCGGACCGGATCAGATCCGTTCGATGATCACCGCCGGGGCCATGCCGCCCGCGGCGCACATGGTGACGAGGCCGCGCTTCAGGTCGCGACGCTCGAGCTCGTCGAGGATCGTGCCGATCAGCAGGGAGCCGGTGGCGCCGATGGGATGGCCGAGGGCCATGGCCCCGCCGTTCACATTGACCTTCTCCCGGTCGAGCTTCAGGTCGCGGATGAACTTCTCCGCCACCACGGCAAAGGCCTCGTTGATCTCCCACAGGTCGATGTCGTCCACGGTCAGGCCCGCGCGCTCCAGCGCCTTCTTCGCCGCGGGAACCGGGGCGTTCAGCATCAGGGTCGGGCAGTCGCCCATGTTGATCGAGGCCAGGATCCGGGCGCGAGGCTTCCAGCCCTGCTTCCGGGCATAGTCGGGGGAGCACATCAGCAGCGCACCGGCCCCGTCCACCACGCCGGACGAGTTGCCCGCATGGTGGATGTGCTCGATCTTCACGTCCGGATAGCGCTGGTTGATCAGCTTGCGGAAGGTCGTGCCCTGCTCGTCCAGGGGCATGTCCGCGATCTGGGTGAAGGACGGCTTCAGGGACGCCAGGCCCTCCGCGGTGGTCTGCGGACGGGGGAATTCCTCCTTGTCCAGGGCCACGGTGCCGTCGAGGTTGTAGACAGGCACCAGGGACTTGTCGAAGCGCCCCTCGGCGATGGCCACGGCGGCGCGGCGCTGGCTTTCAAGCGCCAGCGCGTCCACGGCTTCGCGGCTGATGCCCTCCATGGAGGCGATGGCGTCGGCGCAGACGCCCTGGTGCGATTGCGGATGGATTTCCCGCAGGTGCAGGTTGCCCCGGTCCATCAGCGGCGCGCCCGACGGCGGCAGCTGGGCGGTGTAGCTCATCATCTCGCAGCCGCCGGCGATCACGCAGTCCTGCATGCCCGACATGATCGTCGCCGCGGCGAGGTTGACCGTGGTGATGCCTGAGCCGCAGAAGCGGTCCAGGGTCATGCCGCTGGCCTTGATGTCATAGCCGGCATCGAGGGCGGCCATGCGGCCCATGTCCGCGCCCTGGGCCCCCACCTGGGTAGAGGTGCCCCAGATCACGTCATCGACTTCGGCGGTGTTGATCTTGTTGCGCTCGGCCAGGGCCTTGAGCACGGTCGAGGCCAGATGCTGCGGGTGCAGGTGGGCCAGCGCCCCCTTGCCCACCTTGCCCACGCCCCGGGGGGTGCGAACGGCGTCGATGATCCAGGCTTCCGTCATGGCTGTCTCCTTCAGGTCGGATGTGTTGTTCCGGGCAGGGTTCAGCCCGGCGAAAGTCTTCTGACCCGGAGCTTACGGGATCGCGGGGAGGGATGCCACGGTGCCGTGGCGTCACCTCCCCGTCGGACGCAGGACGAGAGACCCGGGGAGAATCAGGCCGCGTCGACCATCACCAGCTCCGCATCTTCGAGGGCGCGGATGCTGATGGCGGTCTCGCCGGTGATCGCCGCCCCGTCCCGCGTTGCCAGGGAGACGCCGTTGACCTCCACCGATCCGACGGCCGGCACCAGGTAGGCGTGACGCGCCGGATCGAGATCGTAGGTGATCTGGTCCCCGGCCTTCAGGGTCGCTCCCAGCACCCGCGCATTGGTGCGGATCGGCAGGGCGTCCCCATCCCCCGGCAACCCGGAGGCCAGGGGTACAAAGCGTCCGGCCCGATCACCCTTCGGAAACGGCCGGGCCCCCCAGGACGGCGCACCGCCCCGTTCCGTCGGCTCGATCCAGATCTGGAAGATGCGGGTGGTCTCGGCCTCCAGATTGTATTCCGCGTGGCGAACGCCGGTCCCCGCCGACATGACCTGAACATCCCCCGCCACGGTGCGCCCCTGGTTGCCCAGGCTGTCCTGGTGGGTGATGGCCCCTTCCCGGACGTAGGTGATGATTTCCATGTCCGCATGGGGATGCGGCGGGAACCCGCTGCGGGATGCGATCTCGTCGTCATTCCACACCCGCAGCCCCCCCCAGTTCATGTTCTCCGGGTCGTAGTAGCTGGCAAAGGAGAAGTGGTGGCGGGCCTTCAGCCAGCCATGGTCCGCGCCGCCGAGGCGGTCGAAGGGCTTGTGGAGGATCATGCTGAGACTCCTGGATCGGGATTGGCCGAACTGGCACAAATACTGTGCCAGTTATGTCGGATCGGTCCCCCGGCGTTTCAAGGGGGGCAGGGGACTGACAGGTCCGGGTTGCCTGTGCTTATCTGCCAAGGGTTCAGTGTGTGGAGTTGAGGACATGGCCGCCAGGTCGAAAACAGGAAATCCGGGACGGACCGCCGCCCTGATCGTGGTCGGCCTCGGGGTGCTGATCAGCCTGGGCGTCATGGCGGCGGACTGGCGCCAGCACTACGCGACCCTGAGCAAGGAATCCGCCCGGTGGCGGATTTCGGGCGTAGCCTGCCAGACCGTCAGCCGGGAGGTGTTCTCCAACACCCCGGATCCCTTCGCCATCAGCCCTTACGCCACCAATCTCAAGCTGGTCTACGGCGATCTGCTGTTCATGCGCAATTCCGGTGACGCCTACTGCGAAGACGTGATGCTGAAGGACAATGTCTGGCTCAGCACCTCACCGGTCTGCCAGTTCGCGCACCCCCGGAAGGTGGCCCTGACCGGCCCCGGCGGGTCCTCCTATTTCCTCACCGGAGAGGGCGCGGCCACCGTCGTGGTCCCCGAGACGGGACCGCCCACCTGCGTGAAGGGCGGCTGGTACCAGCGCGGGGCCATAGCTCACTGAGGGGCGTCCCGCGGGCGACCGACCGCCCCGGAATTCGGCCTTCACTGTCGACATCTTAAGCGGCTTTTCATCTCGATATCGGCATGTGCTCGCCACCGGATGCGCTCGGTGGTGGGGCAGAACATGTTGAATATGTGCAGAAATGTAGCTCTTCGTACAGCTTTGTTCGGAGCGCTCATCGTGGCAGGGGCCGGGGCCGCGAGGGCGGACCCTGTCAGTGTGGCCGTGACGGCGGGAACCGGCGGGGCCGGGATCGAGGTCGCCCTGCACAGGCTGATCGGCGGCGGGGATGTGGCTGTCCGTGCCGCGGCGGAAGGGCTGACCTACTCGGATCACGCGACCTACGACAACATCCGCTATTCCGGTGATCTGAAGCTGCAGGATGCCGGGCTCTATCTGGACTACCAGCCCTCGCGGGCCGTGGGCATCGCGGTGGTGGCGGGGTTCCAGAGCAGTCTGCGGCGACTGGGCCTCCTGGGCACCCCGGCCACGAGTTTCGTCATCAACGGCGTGACCTATACCCCGGCCCAGGTCGGTGTCCTGACCGGCCAGGTCCAGCTGACCAAGGTGACGCCCTATCTGGGGCTGAGCCTGCGCAAGCACCTGACGGAGCATCTGTTCCTGAAGGCAGACTTCGGTGCGGCCTTCGGCTCACAGCCGAAGACGACCCTCACCGCCTCCGGAGCCGGGGTCAGCCTGATCGACCTCAACGCCGAGGCTGCCAAGGTCAGCCGCGAGGCCAGCCATTTCAAGACCTATCCCCTGGCGACCATCGGTCTGGGCTATTCGTTCTGAGGTCCGGTCCCGGGACCTATGGGGTGACCTTGCGGGGTGGCGGTGTCTCGAGACCCAGCGCCTTCATCCGAGCCCCCAGGACTGGGCCGTTCGACAAGGCCGTGACCTGATCCGCACGGCCCTCCGCCGTCTGGCCCAGTGCCTGCTTCGCAAGGCCGAGGAGGTACAGGGCCTCTGACCATTTGGGTCGGACCTGAAGCGCGGCCTGCAGATCCTTCAAGGCCATTGCCGCATTTCCCTGCTTCAGGCGGATCAACCCCCGTCCCTCCAGGGCAAGATCGTTGCGGGTGGAGATGTCCAGGGCGCGGCTGCAGTCTGCGGCGGCGCGGTCCATCTCGAGGCCCAGGAAAGCCAGAGATCGGCATTGCCCGGCCAGGGCCACCACCCGGTGCGAGTGGTCCGGATGAGCCTTCAACCATTGACTGAAGGCGGCATTGGCCGGCGAAAACGCGTCGAGCTCGGCATAGAGCCGCCCGAGGACCAGTCGTGAATCCGCTTCCGGCGCCAGGGCGGCATCGGCGGCCGCCAGATCCGGTCGGGCCAGATCCGGCCGCGAGTCCGCAATGCGAATCTCCGCGCGGAGCAGCAGGGCCTCCGCCTGTGAAGGATGGCGCTCCAGAAGGGTGTCGAGATCGGTCAGGGCCAGGACCGGTTGGTGGTTCACCAGCCGGGCCCGGGCGCGCAGCAGGCGGTAGTCGTCGGACTCCGGTGCCCCCTGGACCGCCCTGTCGAGGTCTGCAAGGGCATTGGCGGTCTCGTTGGCGGACAGTCGCGCCGCGCCCCGGCGGGCGAAGCCATCGGCATCTGTCGGTTCCTTGCCGGAATCGGACGGGGCGGCGGCGGCCTTCTCCGTCCTGGTGAGCGGATCACGGTCCAGGGCCCGGGCCGCAGTGGAAAAGACCGGTCCGCCCTCGTAGGTGATGAACAGCCGCCGCTGGGCGTTGGAGACATAGACCCTGTGAGAGATGAAGAAGTCCTCGCCGAGCAGCATGTCGGCGGTCAGGTCCATGTCACCGAAGCGGATGCGCACATTGCGCAGTTCCTCGGTGTCGAGGCTGAAGTTGTCGAACCGACCCACATAGGTCGTGACCAGCCGCCCGCCGATGCCGCCGGTCTGCCCGCCATCCGTCACGCCGGGATCACCCGGCCGCACGCCCGCTCGCGCCGCCGCCCCGAGCGCGATGAACGAGGTGGAGGCACCGGTATCGAACATGACCTTCACGTCCTTGCCGTTCAGGATCCCGTGTCCGATGGTGTGGTGCTGATAGTCGTCCCGCGGCTCCACCGGAATTTCGGCAACGGCGCGCCCGTTCGCCCAGTAGGCCATGGACATCCGTCCGCAGTCTTGTGGCTTGAACAACCGGATTTCCCCGTGGGGCAGGTCATATTCCACATCCGCGATGCCCAGGACATTCTGCCCGAGCAGGCCGTCCGTGCCTCCGCCGAATGAGGCCACGACGAAGGGCACCCGCTCGATCTTCGCGCCCGCCAGCTCCACCGTTTCCGCCTTCGTGACATAGGTGTCCGCGACCCCGGCCACGCCCTTGACCTGAAGGTTGGTGGCGTCGAGGGGCAGCTTCAGTTGTCGGGCAGTGGCCGTGTTGAGGGTGGAGTAGAAGGCTCCGGAATCCACCGTGAACTTCACGGGAACACCGTTGATCTTCAGATCGACCGTCGGGCTGTTGCCGAGCATGGTGACCTTGAGTTCAGCGAACTGGATGACCTTGCACTTGCGCTCCTCTGCACTGGCGGCAGTTGCCGTCACCACAAGCGCCAGCAACAGGCCCGAACACTTCTTCAACATGGGATTTCCCCGGTGAAGGCCGCAAAACGCAACCCTGACGTTCCATTGACGGAAGTCTGTTTCGCCGGAATTTGCAAGCGGGCTGACGACCCGCGAGCGGCGTCAGACAAAGGACGTCGACAGGACCGAGGTTACAGGATCCTCAGACCAGCCGGCCGTGGCAGTGCTTGAACTTCTTGCCCGAGCCGCAGGGGCAGGCGGCGTTGCGGCTGGTCTGCTCCCATCCGGCGGGGAGGGCCGAGGCGGGCAGGCCCTCCCGCTGTTCCGGGGACAGGCCGGTCATGCTGCCGAGGCCGAAACTCGACGCCCCCCGCTCGTTCTGGCCGGTGAGGGGATCGAGGTGAATCTCCTGGAATTGCGGCGTTTCCGGCTGGAAGGCTTCCGGCTGCTCGAAGGTGATCTCCACGGTCATCACCCACCGGGTAACGTTGTGCCGCAGGTCCACCAGCAGCTTCTCGAACAGGGAGAAGGCCTCGGTCTTGTACTCGTTCAGGGGATCCCGCTGGCCATAGCCCCGCAGGCCAATGACCTGACGCAAGTGGTCGAGGTGCATCAGATGTTCCCGCCACTGCATGTCGATCATCTGCAGCATGAAGCTCTTTTCCAGCTCCCGCATGCCGTCGGCACCCACCAGGGTTTCCCGTTCCGCCGCGCGCTGATCGGCGGCCTCGGTGATGCGCTTGAGCATTTCCGCCTGGTCGACACCGTTCTCCTGCGCCCAGTCCGCGAGCGGCAGGGTCAGGCCCAGAACATAGAGCAGGCGCTCCTCCAGGCCTTCGAGGTCCCACTGTTCGGCATAGGCCTTGGGGGGCAGGAAGCGGGAGACGAAGTCCTCGATGGAGTCCCGGCGCATTTCCGCGACAACCTCGGAGAGGTCCTTGGCCACCATGAATTCCTGGCGCTGCTCGAACACGGCCTTGCGCTGGTCGTTCACCACGTCGTCGTACTTGAGCAGGTTCTTGCGGATCTCGTAGTTGCGCTGCTCCACCTTGCGCTGGGCGGTGGCGATGGCACCGTTCAGCCAGCGGTGGGTGATGGCCTCGCCCTCGGCCACGCCGAAGGTGCGCATGATGCCGTCCAGGCGCTCGCCGGCGAAGATTCGCAGCAGGTCATCCTCGGTGGAGAGCAGGAACTTGGAGCGACCGGGGTCCCCCTGACGGCCTGTCCGGCCGCGGAGCTGGTTGTCGATCCGGCGGCTTTCATGGCGTTCGGTGCCCAGAACATAGAGCCCCCCGGCCGCCAGGGCCTTGGCCTTCTGCACGGCCACGTCCGCCTCGATGCGCTCCAGTTCTGCAGCGGCCATCTCGTCCGTGACGATGATGCCGGCGGTGCGCTGCTCCTGGCGCCAGCGGCCGATGCGCATCTCCACATTGCCGCCCAGCTGGATGTCGGTGCCGCGGCCCGCCATGTTGGTGGCGATGGTCACAGCGCCGGGTACGCCTGCGTCGGCGACGATGTAGGCTTCCTGCTCGTGGAAGCGGGCGTTCAGCACCTGGTGCGGGATGCCCTTGCGCTTCTGGCCGTCCAGCTCGAACTCGTGGGCCTTCAGGAGCTCGGACAGCTGCTCGGACTTCTCGATGGAGACGGTTCCCACCAGCACGGGCTGGCCCCGGGTATAGCAGTCGAGGATCTGCAGCATCACCGCGTGGTTCTTCTCCGCGGCGGTGCGATAGACCTCGTCGTCCTCGTCGATCCGGGCCACGGGGCGGTTGGTGGGGATCTCGGAGACGTCCATCTTGTAGATGTCGCCGAACTCCTGCGCCTCGGTCGCGGCGGTGCCGGTCATGCCGCTGAGCTTCTTGTAGAGGCGGAAGTAGTTCTGGATGGTGACGGAGGCCAGGGTCTGGTTCTCCGGCTGGACCGTCGCGCCCTCCTTGGCCTCGATGGCCTGGTGCAGGCCCTCGGACAGGCGTCGTCCGGTCATCATCCGCCCGGTGAACTCGTCGATCAGCACGACCTCGCCGGCCTTGACGATGTAGTCCCGGTCCCGCTGGTAGAGCACGTTGGCCCGCAGCGCCTGGTTCACGTGGTGAACAACGCTGACATTGGCACCGTCATAGAGGCCGGTGGTGTCCTCGCCCAAATGACCGCCCGCCATCAGCAGTTCCTCGACCTTGTCGTTGCCATACTCGGTGAGGATGACCTGGCGCTGCTTCTCGTCGTGGTCGAAGGTCTCCGGATCCTGGATCAGCTCCCGCACCACCGTGTCGATGGTCCGGTAGAAGTCGGAGCGGTCCTCGGTCGGGCCGGAGATGATCAGAGGCGTGCGGGCCTCGTCGATCAGGATGGAGTCCACCTCGTCGACGATGGCGAAGTTGTGCGGACGCTGCACCATCTCGTCCACGTCATAGACGAGGTTGTCCCGGAGGTAGTCGAAGCCGAACTCGTTGTTTGTGCCGTAGGTGATGTCGGAGGCGTAGGCGCGCTTGCGCTCCCCCTGGCTGAGGCCATTGATGATCACCCCGGTGGTCATGCCGAGGAATTCGTAGATCTTGCCCATCCACTCCGCGTCCCGTCGGGCGAGGTAGTCGTTCACCGTGATCAGGTGCACGCCCTCGCCGGTCAGGGCGTTGAGGTAGCAGGGCAGGGTGGCGACCAGGGTCTTGCCCTCGCCGGTCCGCATCTCGGAGATGCCGCCCGCATGCAGCACCATGCCGCCCACCAGCTGCACGTCGAAGTGGCGCATGCCGAGGACTCGCTTGGACGCCTCGCGCACCACGGCGAAGGCTTCCTCCAGCAGGCTGTCGAGGGTCGCCCCGCTGGCGAGGCGCTGGCGGAATTCCACGGTCTTGGCGGTGAGTTCGGCATCCGACAGCTTCGCCATCGACGGCTCAAGCGCGTTGATCGAGGCCACGCGGCCGCGCATCGCCTTGAGCTTGCGTTCGTTGGGATTGCCGAAGAGCTTTTTCGCCAGAGAGAGCATGGAGGTTCCGAAAGTCCGAGAATGGCCGGCAAGGATCCGCTGTCGGCCGAGGCGTGGTCGTGCAGTCTGCGCAAAGGGTCGGGCTGCCCGGCCATGCACGGCGTCAGGTGAACCGGATTCCCCTGGGAGGAATCCCCCGTTGCAGGCACGACCGCATCGCCCGTCGAACGGCCAAAAACCGCTCGACTTGCACGCGCGCGAGACTTAAGCACCGGCCGGGGGTGTGTCAACGCGAAGCCGGTGGCCGGACCATGCGCGCCTCCGGGACAAAGCGCTTGTCTGTCAGCGTAGTCAGTGCCGGGACGAAGACCATGACCCCTATCGCCCAACGCGCTCTCGCGACCCTGGCCGCCGCCATGATGACCCTTGTCGCCCTCTCCGGCTGCTCGGATCGGGGTGGCCCCAACGGCAAGCCGGAACCCGGCGACAGGGTGGTGGCGAAGGTCGGAGACGAGGTGATCTGGACCTCCGACGTCAAGCGCGAGGCCGTGGCCCAGGGGGTGATCAGCGAGGGCGAGCCCCTCGATCCGGCCTCGACCCGGTTCCGCTCCACCCTGGACGAGGTGATCGACCAGAAGTTGCTGGCCCGTGAAGCCCTGCGCATGAAGCTGGACAAGGATCCCCGCGCCGCGCGGCGGGTCCAGGCCGCGCGGGAGAAGGTGCTGGGTGACGTTCTGGTCGAAGGCCGTGTCGACAAGGCCGTCAACGAGACCGCGATCCGCGCCCTCTACGCCGAGCAGCAGCGCCTGGCCAAGACCGGCGAGGAGATCCGGGCTCGCCAGATCGTGGTGCCCACCCAGGCCGATGCCGACGGAGTGAAGAAGCTGCTGACCACGGGGGCGTCCTTCGAGGCCGTGGCCATGCAGCGCTCCACGGACCAGAACACCCGCTTCAACGGCGGCGACCTGGGCTACTTCACCCTCGACGCCATGCCGGAGCCCTATGGCATCGCCCTGAAGACAGCCAAGGCCGGGGAACTCGTCGGGCCCTTCGAGACGGCGGCGGGCTTCGTCCTGGCCAAGGTCGAGGACCGGCGTCCGGAGCAACCCATCAGCCTCGACGAGGCGCGACCCCAGATCGTGCGCTTCCTCACCTATGACGAGATCCGCACCCTGCTGGCCAAGCTCCGCGCCGCAACGCGGGTGGAGGTGACCCTTCCGCCGCCCGTCAAGGTGCCCGGCGGTGCGACGGAACCGGCCAGCGCGGCACCGAGCTCCGGTCCGCCGGCCGTCCCGACGACACCACCCGCGGGGGGAGTCTCCAAGCCCGGTGCGCCGCCGGCGGCAGGGGCACAACTTCGCCTGAACTCGCAGGCCGCACCGACGCCCCCGGCCAAGCCCGCCACGGTCCGTCCGCCGCTGACCGCGCCCCACTGAGCCCATCGGAGACCCGCCATGACCGACGCCGCAGCCGCTCCCGGAAAGCCCGGTCTCGCCATCTCGCCCCTGGCCGTGGCCCTGCCGGACATGGGCGTGGTCGACGGGGTGCGCCTGGCCATCGGTCGTGCCGGTTTCTACAAGCATGAGCGTCCGGACCTGTTGCTGATGGCCTTTGATCCGGGCGCGACGGCGGCGGGTGTGTTCACCAGGCACGGGGTGGGCTCGGCTCCGGTGGACTGGTGCCGGTCGGCCCTGGAGACGGACGGTGGGTACGTCCGCGCGCTTGTCTGCAATGCCGGTTGCGCCAACAGCTTCACCGGACAGCCGGGCGCGGACGCCGCCCGCCGCACGGCGGAGGCCGCCGGCGCAGCGCTGGGGGTTCCGGCGGATCAGGTGATGCTGGCCTCCACCGGGGTGATCGGCGTGGTGCTGGATGCCGGCCGGATCGAGCCCGTGGTGCCGGAGCTGACGGCCAAGCTGGCGGCCGATGCATGGTCCGCTGCCGCATCCGCGATCATGACCACCGACACCTTCCCCAAGGGGGCGGTGGCACAGACACATATCGACCGCACCCCCGTGCGGATCGTCGGCATCGCCAAGGGCTCGGGCATGATCGCCCCGAACATGGCCACCATGCTGGCCTTCGTTGCCACCGATGCGGCGCTTCCCGCCGCGGCGCTGCAGGGCATGCTGGGCGTGGCCGTGGCGGAGACCTTCAATGCCGTCACCGTGGATGGCGACCGCTCCACCAACGATACCTGCCTGCTCATCGCCACGGGCAAGGCGGACCACGGCCCCGTCGCAGAGGCGGCCGACCCCCGCCTCGCCGACTTCAAGGTCGCCCTGCGGGACGTCCTGCTCAGCCTCGCCCAGCAATTGGTCCGGGACGGGGAGGGGGCGACGAAGTTCGTGTCCGTCACCATCACCGGGGCCGCCAGCGACGCCTCCGCCCGGCGGATCTGCCGGACCGTGTGTGAAAGTCCGCTGGTGAAGACCGCCATTGCCGGCGAGGACGCCAACTGGGGCCGGCTGGTCATGGCTGTCGGCCGGGCGGACGAACCCATCGTGCGGGAAAAGATCGCCATCCGCTTCGGCCCGCTGCTGGCCGCCGTCGACGGCATGGTTGCCCCCGGCTACGACGAAGCGGCGATGAGCGCCTACATGAAGGGCTCGGACCTGGAGATCTCCATCGATGTGGGCGTCGGTATCGGCCGCGCGGTGATGTGGACCTGTGACCTGACCAAGCGCTATGTGGAGATCAACGGCGACTACCGCAGCTGATCCGCCGGTCGCTGCGCCGTCCCACCCCGCCTGCGCCGGAGACCCCCATGCCCTCGCGTCTGCTCCTCGTCGCCGCGGCGGCCCTGATCGACACGGACGGTCGCGTGCTGATCTGTCAGCGTCCGGAGGGAAAACAGCTGGCGGGCCTGTGGGAGTTTCCCGGCGGCAAGGTCGAGCCCGGCGAAACTCCGGAAGTCTGTCTGATCCGGGAGCTGCAGGA
>CAIQUG010000251.1 GCA_903874895.1 uncultured Caulobacterales bacterium
GCGGATCCTCATTTCGCGCCGGTCCCGGCCACGCGGACCTTGTCACCGTCGAGCAGGAACGCGGCCCCGCCCAGAACGACCTGAGATCCCGCGGGCGGTCCCTGCAGAAGCTGTACGAAGCCCTCTGACCGCGCACCTGTGCGGATCTTCTGGCGATGCACCCGCTGGTCGGCGCCGAGGACCATGATCGAGGCCCCGTCCGCATCAAAGTTCACCGCCCGCTCGGGCAGGGCGAGGGTCGGTGCCCCGCGGGTATTGAACTGCGCCCGGGCGAATCCGCCAGGCCTTACATCCGGACGGACCGGCAGGGTGAGCCGCACATGTCCGAGGCGCGACTGGGCATCCACCTGCGGGCTGACCAGACGGACGACGCCGGTCACGGCTGCGCCACCGGCCAGGATGACCTCGGCCTTTTCCCCCGCATGGATCTGGGTCAGCGACACTTCCGGCACTTCGGCGTTGAGCTCCACCACCCCGTCCCGGGCCATCCGGAACATGATTGCGGAGTGGCTGGCCACGTCCCCCGGCCGCACGGACCGGTCGAGGACACGGCCGGCCACGGGGGCGCGCACGGTCATGAGCCCCTGCCGGACCTTCAGGTCACTCAGCTGGGCGCGGGCCGAGGCCAGTTGCGCCTTGGCCGTCCGGGCCGCGAGGCGCCGTTCGTCAATCTGTTCCTGGGAGATGACCCCCTGGCCGTCGAGGCCGTCCACGCGGCGGGCTTCGGCACCGGCGCGCTCGAAGTTGGCCTCCTGGGTGGCGACGGCAGCCTCCGCCTGCTCCAGCTGCGCCTTCAGGAGCGTGTCATCGAGGCGCACCAGAGGTTGACCGGCGGTCACCTCCGCGCCCTGGTCCACCAGCACCTCGGCGACACGGTATCCGTCGAGCTGGGTGCTCACGGCCGCCTCTTCCCTCGGGACCAGAAGACCGGAGGCGGACAGGCCGCTGTCCATGGTCCGCATCTCCACCGGCGCGAAGGTCGCGGTCAGCGGCTGGTCATTGCTCGACGACTTGGACTTGGCGGGACCGCAAGCCACGACGGCTGTCGCCAGCAGCACCATCGCCAGGGTGATCTGAACCGGGGATCCGGGCCCATAGGATCGCATATCGCTCATTCCCTCAGTTTTGTCGGCGCGCCCGACCATCCGCCGCCCAGGGCCTTGACGGTGGCGACAGCATCATTCAAGGCCCCCGCCTGCAGCGCCGTCAGGCTGCTGCGGCTCGCCCGCCAGCTCCGTTCGGCGTCCAGCAGGGTCGTCAGGTCGATCAATCCGTCCCGATAGGCCCGCTCGCTGGCCTTGTAGGCAAAGCGGCTGCGTGCCTCGGCTTCGGTCAGCAGGGTCAGTCGCGACCGGTCGGCATCGACCAGGTTCAGACCGTTCTCCGCGTCCCGGTAGGCATTGAGGATCGCCTGCTCGAACAGGGTGGCAGACTCCTCGGCCCGGGCCTTCTGCAGGCGCGCCACGGAGATCAGGCGGGGGCGATCCAGGATCGGCTCCGACGCACCAGCGGCGAGGGTCCAGATCGAGGTCCGGGAGATGTAGTTGGCTTCCGTCCGCTGGATGGCCGCACTGGGATTGAGGGTCAGGGTCGGCAGCAGGGCGAGACGGTCCAGGGTCAGGGTCCCGATGGCGGATCGAAGCTTCTGTTCGGCCTCCCGCACGTCAGGACGACGACGCAGGAGCTCGCTGGGCGCCGTCGTCGGCAACACGGGCGGCGGTGCCAGCCGGGCCTCGATGGTGATGGAGCCCGCGGGCGCGGTTCCACGACCGATCAGGACCAGCAGGGTCCGTCGGGCGGCATTGGAAAGCGCCTCGATCCGCAGAGACTCCGAACGGGCCGTATCGGCATCGGCGTCGAGGCGGGCCGCGTCCGCGGCCGGCGAGAGGCCATGCTCGGCCTTCTTGCGGCCGATCTCGGCCAGGCTTGCTGCAATCCGCGCCGTCTCGCGGGCGTCTTCCAGTTGCACAGCCAGGGCCCGCGCCTGGAACAGGCTGGTGGCCACATTGGCCTCAAGACTGAGGCGGCTGGCCTCGAAGTCGAAGCGCGCGGCAAGGATGTCGGCATTGGCCGTGCGACGCGCGGCCTTGCGCCGACCAAACAGGTCCAGCTCCCACGAGACGTTGAAGGCCCCCTGGTAGGTCTTGGTCTCGTTGGCTGGAAGGAACAGGTTGGACAGGCCGGCGAGGCCGGAACTGCCACCGCCACCGCTCGACAGACCGGACACGTTGATCCCGGAATAGCGCGTGCGGTTGTGAGCGTCGGAGGCCTGGGCCGTCAGGGCCCCGTGCGGGTCGTAGGCATCAAGGGCGCTGGACCGGACGGCATAGGCCTCCTTCAGGCGGGCGAGGGCCGTGCGTGCGTCCGGTGCCCGGGCCAGCGCCTCGGTCTCCAGTGCGTCCAGTTGCGGATCGGAAAACAGGGTCCACCAGGCCTGCGGCACCGGAGCCGCGTCAGCCGCCGGAGATGCAGGTCGCTCGTAGGTGGCCGGGAGCTGGACATCCGGCGCATGCACCTTGCCCCCCGGCGCACACCCTGCCAGAGCGAGCGCGAGGCCGATGCCGGCAACCCGCTGTCGCATACGCCGCTGCATGAAGAGTATGCCCTCTTGTCCCCGTCAACTCGTGGAGGTGGACCGCTTGCGCCGCGGACGCAAGTCCCCGGGCTCCACATTGCAGCAAGTTAATGCATTTCGGCCAGGTTCGGGACCGGCCGCGCGCCGCCGATCCGGGCTCCGCTGCGACACTGACGTTGCGTCACAGTGCAGCACGACGGGCGACACCACCCGGGCGGCGCACCCGTCGTCCGCGTTGGACCGGCCTGTAACGGTTCAGCCGACGCTGTCGAGATACTCGATATGCGGGGCTCCGCCGAGCACGCCGCCCAGCTTCGGGCCCGCCGCGCGGTAGTGGTCGGTCTTGCCGTGCGCCGTCAGGGCGTCCTGATCGGTGTAGAGCTCGAGCACCTTGTAAACATTGGCCTGCTCCCGCGAGCGGGTCAGCTGGTACAGAACGTTGCCGGGCTCGTTGGCCCGGACCTTCGCCGCCAGGTCCGTGAACACCGCCTCGAATTCCGACTCCTTGCCGGACTGGATGGTCAGGGTCGCGATGATGCCGATCATGGGGTCTCTCCTGCTGTGCGGTCTCGTTTGCCGCCACTCGTCTTGTCGCCAATCTAGCGGGGACCCGGATCGCGGCAAGCCTGACGCGGCGTCAAGCCGACAGCCCTTCCGCTGGCTGGCGGCAGGGTCTATATTCGTCCCGTCAGGTTTCGGCCTGACTATGGAGATAAACGCGCACGAAATAAGCGGACTGGACCCGGGTGCGATTCCCGGCGGCTCCACCATACCTTTTCCGGGGTTATCACCGGTTGGATACGGGGCCGATCAGCATCGACAGACGTGTAAAGGTGTTGCTTTCTCTCGGAATGGGTCCCCGTGATCGGCCCGTTTTCTAACTGCGAACGATAACTTCGCTCAAGAGTATGCCCTCGCTGCGTAATGCGGTGCGGTCATCTCGACCTCTAAAAGTCCTGACGGCTTGAGCGCTGTCAGGCGGGGCCCGGGGGGGGCCTGGCAACAGAACCCCCCCACTTTCCCCTCACCGCACCGCCCCTGGCCCGACCTCGTCCAGCGGTCCCGCGCCAGTGACCCGGCAATAACGCGAAATTGCCGCAGCAGACGCATCGCGGGGCGGGACAGCGCGGCGGGGAATGGTGTAAACTCGCGCTTCAATAGTGCTTGAGGACGTGATGTCTGAAGATCGGCCCGCCCACGACCTGATGAATTACGAGCTGCTGGCCCAGGAAGCCCTTCGCGGCGTCGTCAAGGCGGCACTGAAGCAGGCGGCCGTGGGCAACGGCCTTCCCGGTCAGCATTATCTCTACATCACCTTCAAGACCCGCGCCGCCGGGGTCTCGACGCCGCAGGACCTTCTGGAGAAGTACCCGGACGAGATGACCATCGTCCTGCAGCACCAGTTCTGGGACCTGGCACCGGGGGAGACATTCTTCGCCATCACCCTTCGCTTCGGCGGCCAGCCCAAGCGCCTGTCGGTCCCTTATGCGGCCATCACCCGCTTCTATGACCCCAGCGTGCAGTTCCTGCTGCAATGGCCTGCACCGGACGGGGTGGATGCGGAGATCATCCCGGTCCCCGTGGCCGCCGTCCGTCCGGAGGGCGAGGCCCCCGTCCCGGCAGCGACCCCGTCCGATGCATCGGACGCCGAGGAGGGACCGAAGATCGTCTCCCTGGACCAGTTCCGCAAGAAATAGCCTCGACGGGGCGGCTCATCCGGCCTTGGGGCGGTGCGGCGTGACGCGGATCGTCACCCGTTCCCGCGGCCCCTCGCACCGCTCCACGACGAGCCGGGCGACCTGGCTGTCGTCGTGAAACGCATAGCCCTTGATGGCGTCCAGCAGGGCCTTGGCCAGGTTGTCGAGATCGAGGAGCGGCGGCTCGCCCACATGGTGCATGGTGATCTCGACGGCATGATCCCCCCAGCTGGGGCGCGCGCCGCGCCATTCCTTCCGGAAGAACTCGTAGAACAGCGGCTTGTAGTATTTGGCCTGGGTGGTGACGCCGTCGATGGCGACCTGCAGTCCCTCCGCCGTCGACCGGGCCCGGACCCGGCCCTGCCCCACCCACTGGCGGGCGCTCTCAGGGGGGGCGCCGGGCTCGGGGTCGCGCCGTCGTCCCTCATGTCC
>CAIQUG010000252.1 GCA_903874895.1 uncultured Caulobacterales bacterium
GGACTTCTACCGGGCGCACGGCATCGTCTCGACCATCGACGTGCCCATCAAGGGCGGGGACCGGCCCTATGGCGTGCTGGAGGTCGATAGCGACACGCAGCACGACTATGACCAGCACGACATCGACTTCCTGACCGGCTTCGCCAATGTCCTGGCCGAAGCCGTGTCCACGGCGGAGCGGACCGCGGTGCTGCAGGCGGCGCTGGCCGAGATGCGCAATCTGGTGCTCGACAAGGACCTGCTCCTCGACAAGACCCGGATGCTGGCCCAGGAGCTGCAGCACCGGGTGCGCAACAATCTCCAGCTGATCTACGGCATGCTCACCAACCAGATGACCGGTCTGTCATCGGAGTCGGCCCAGAAGGGTTTGCGGGCCATCGCCCGGAGGGTGTCGACGCTCGCCCAGGTCTATGACCACCTGCTCGGCACGGACATGGCCGAAACGGCCGACGCGGGGGGCTTTCTCACCTCCCTGTGCCGCGCGGTGGCCGCGGTCCAGGCCCGGGACGGGATCCGCCTGACCTGCGGGACGGCGCCGCTGTTTCTCGACCTCGACACGGTCACGGTCCTCGGGATCATGACCACCGAGGTCATCACCAACTGCTACGAGCACGCCTTCCCCGACGGGGCCGGCGCGATCGACGTGCGGTTGGAGGGCGCCGCGGGCGCCGACTGCACCCTGACCATCCGGGACACCGGTCCAGGCTTCGTGGCCGCGCCCCAGTCGAAGCGGCACGGCATCGGCCTGGTGCGGCGCCTCGCGGAGCAGATCGGCGGCAGCGCCCTCCTGTCCGATCCGCCGGGCGCGACCTGGACCATCACCTTCCCGGCGCCCGGATAGCAGCGGCGGCTAGGGCAGTTCCTGCAGCGGCGTGGCGTCGGCGGAGATCCAGTGCGCCGTGATGGTGGCGTCGAAGGCCTCGTTGCACTTGGTGTGGGCCTGCGAGGCCTGCCTCAAGGCCTTGCCGTTGCTGTGGCGCCGATGCAGCTCGGCCGCTTCCCGGTGGCAGCGGGCCACCTCGTCATGCAGCGCCGCGGCGATCAGGTTGCAGGAGATCGCGTTGGAGATGTCATCGTCATTGGTGTTGAACTGACGCCGCATAGTGGCTGTTCCTTTCCTCGGTCCGCCGGTGGCCATGGGGAGATCCCATCCCCCCGCATCACCTCATGATTGCCCCGAGACGTTCAGTGTCGGATTCTACCCAGCCCGCCGGTGACGCCCGCCTGTTCCGGGGCCCTGCGGGTCTGCAGGTAGATTCCGACCCTGCCGAAGGCGCGGCGAACCGGATGAAGTCCAGGGCTCTCCCCGAACCGGAACTGGACCCCGACATGTCGAACTCTCATACGACGCCCACCGCAATCGACGCCGCCATCGACCAGGCGCTTCACGAACTCCAGTCCGCCGCCGGACATATCCAGAAGGATGCGGACGATCTCGTCTCCCACGCGGCCAAGGCCCTGAGCGAGGCCGCCGCGGCCCTTGCGGTCCAGGTCCGCAGGCAGACCGATGCCGTGAAGACCGAAGTGGACCGCGACGTGCATGCCCATCCCATCGCCGCCGCAGCCGGCGTGGCTCTGGCTGCCGCGGCCCTGACGGGCCTGGTGGTCGCCAGCTTGTCACACAAGGGACCCGAGGCCGCAGCACCGCCGCCGCCGAAGCCCCGCTGATCCGCGGCCGACATGACTGAGACCTCCGAGCCCGTCGGCCCAGCACACCCTGCGCCGACGGCTTCGGGGTCGAAGGGGATCGGACCCCGCCTGTCCACCCTCTGGCGGGACATGCCTCTGCGCGGGCGGGTGGCCGTCGGCGCTGCGGCACTGGCGGTCATCTCACTGGCGGTGTGGCTGATCTTCTTCAGCCGGCCGCCGGCTCCCGTCCTGCAGACCGAAGCCGCCCGGATCGGGGATGTGGAGATTTCCGTCCTCGCCACCGGGACGCTGCAACCCTTCCTGCAGATCGACGTGGGGTCTCGCGCCTCCGGTGCCGTGGTGGCGCTGAAGGTGGACGCCGGCGACGAGGTCAAGGCCGGTGACGTGATTGCCGAGATCGACTCCAGCACCCAGACGAACAATCTTGCAACGACCCGGGCGGCCCTGACGGACGTGACGGCCCAGCAGCGGGGGGATCGCGCCGCCCTTGATGCCGCGCAACTGGCCTATGACCGCGCCGCGGGGCTCGCCGCCGCCGAGGCCGGCCCTGTGGTCGACGTGGAAGCCAGTCTCCGCGCCCTCAAGACCGCCCGCGCCGTCCTGACCTCGGTCGCCGCGCAGATCGACCAGGCCCGGATTGCCGTGAGGACGGCGCAGATCAATCTCGCGTACACCCGGATCGTCGCCCCCTTTGCCGGGACCGTGCTCGCGGTCACCACCCGCCAGGGGCAGACCGTCAATGCGGCCCAGAGCGCGCCGACCATCGTCACCCTCGGCCAGCTCGACCGGATGACCATCGACGCCGAAATCGCCGAGGCGGACGTCATCAACGTAAGGCCGGGGATGGCCGTCTATTTCACCATCCTCGGCGACCCGGATCATCCCGTCTCCGGACACCTCCGCTCCATCGCGCCGGCACCGACCGCCTATGTCTCGGCGGCGGGGGCCATCGCGGCGGCGGCCTCCTCCACAGCAGCGGCGGTCTACTACAACGGCGTCTTCGACGTGGACAATCCGGGACGACGCCTGCGGACCACCATGACCGCCAATGTCAGCATCATCCTGAAGGCGGCACGGAAGGTTCTGACGATCTCCTCGACTGCGCTCGCCCCACCCTCGGCGGACGGTGGACAGCGGGTACGGGTCGTGGATCCGAGAGGGCGATTGAGCGTCCGCCGGGTCCGCACCGGCCTCAATGACGGAACCCGCGTGGAGATCAGGTCGGGTCTGGCCAGCGGGGAGCGGGTGGTGGTGGGAGAAGCCAGCGCCGCCCCGACCAAGCCGGCCGAAGCCACACCGGCGGCGCGGCCGCGGGGCATGCCGCGCACCGTCGGAGGCCTGTGATGGCCATGGTGGCGGCGGCCGTGGTGCCCGGTGCCCCCCGCAAGCCCCCGCGCCTGGTCTTGACCCACCTGTGCCGCGACTTCCCGGCCGGAGATCAGACCGTGCGGGTACTGAACTCGATCGACCTCGTCATCGAGCCCGGCGAGATGGTGGCCATCATCGGGGCCTCCGGCTCCGGCAAGTCGACCCTGATGAACATTCTCGGCTGTCTCGACCGACCGTCCAGCGGGGACTACACGATCGGCGGACGGGCGACATCCGGCCTCGCGCCGGACGAACTGGCCGAACTGCGCCGGGAGCACTTCGGCTTCATCTTCCAGCGTTATCACCTGCTGCCGGATCTCTCGGCCCAGGGCAATGTGGAGGTCCCGGCCATCTATGCCGGCCAGAGCCCCGCCCAGCGCCGGACCCGCTCCGCACAGCTCCTCGGCAGCCTCGGGATGAGCGAGCGCCTGACCTACCGGCCGGGCCAGCTGTCCGGCGGTCAGCAGCAGCGGGTCTCCATCGCCCGGGCCCTGATGAACGGCGGCGAGATCGTGCTGGCGGACGAGCCCACCGGCGCCCTGGACAGCACCTCCGGCGAGGAGGTGATGCGGATTCTCAAGGGGCTCCATGCCCAGGGCCACACGGTCCTCGTGGTCACCCACGACGCCGGGGTGGCCGAGCACTGCGACCGGGTGTTCGAGATCAAGGACGGACGGATCGTCGACGACCGGCCGGGAAAGGGCATGGGAGACGCGACGCCGGAGCCGGCCGGCGCTCCGGCCGCGGCGTCCCGCTCCGGCGCGGCGGCGGCGATGGACCGGCTGGTGGAGGCCTTCGGCATGGCGGTGGTGTCCATGCTGGCGCACAAGCTCCGCACCTTCCTGACCATGCTGGGAATCATCATCGGCATCGCGTCGGTCGTCTGCGTGGTGGCCCTGGGCGAGGGCTCGCGCCAGAAGGTGATCAAGAGCATCAGCGCCATCGGCACCAACACCCTCAACATCCGCACCGGCAGCGGGTTCGGCGACCAGCGCTCCGCCGCCGTCCGCACGCTGAACGTGGCCGACGCGACCGTGCTCTCCCGCCAGCCCTACGTGGACAGCGTGACTCCGGTGGTTCAGACCAGCGTCACCGTCCGCTATCGCCAGATCGCCGTCACCGCCCAGGTGAGCGGGGTCGGGGCGCAGTACTTCCGGGTCAACGGGCTCGGCATCGCCACCGGGCGGGCCTTCGACCAGGGGGCGGTGGACCGCATCGACCAGAGCGTGGTTCTGGACGAGAACAGCGTGAACACCCTGTTCGGCGGCGACAAGACCGCCGCGATCGGCAAGGTGATCCTGCTGGGCTCCGTTCCCGCGCGGGTGATCGGCGCGACCGAGAAGGCCAGCGGCGCCTTCGGCGGGCCCGGCGAC
>CAIQUG010000253.1 GCA_903874895.1 uncultured Caulobacterales bacterium
CATAGCCCAGCCGGTCGAGCCAGTCCGCGTTGTTGACCATCATCGCACCATCGTCCCCGAAGGACAGGAAGGGCTCGAAGGCCTGCTTGATGCCGGCGATGTTGGCGTCGATCTGTTCGACGGTCAGCATGGACCGCTGGGTGTCCTTTCCGGACGGATCGCCAACCTTTGTTGTCCCGCCACCCATCAGGACGATGGGACGGTGCCCGGTCTTCTGCAGCCAGCGCAGCATCATGATCTGGACCAGCGAGCCCACATGCAGGCTGGAGGCCGTGGCGTCGAACCCGATATAGGCCGTGATCGGTCCCGCCGCGCATGCGGCGTCCAGCGCCTCGATGTCCGTGGCCTGGTGGATGAAGCCGCGTTCCTGAAGGACACGGATGAAGTCGGATTTCGGCGGGGTCATGGTCGGGGGCTTTCGTCTCGGCGAGGGCGCGTGTAGCACGGAGGCTTCGGTCCGGGAAACCACCCGTCGGCAAACGAGCCCCTACCCATGCGCGTCCTCGGCTTCATGAGCGGTACCTCCCTCGATGGCATCGACATGGCCATTCTCGAGACCGACGGTGAGCGCATCCAGGCCTTCGGTGCGGCGGGAGAAGCGCCCCTGGACGACGGCCTTCGGGACCAGATCCGCGACGCCATCGCTGCCGGGCGCCGCTGGGAGCGGGGCGCGCCCGAGCCGAATCTTTTCTCCGCCGTGGGGGAGGCCGTGGCCCGCGCCCACCATGCCGCCGCCGAGACCTTTCTCGCCGCGCACGGGTTGAGCTTCGCCGACATCGACCTGATCGGCTTCCACGGCCAGACCGTGGTGCACGAGGCCCCCGTCCGCGGCACGCCGGGCCGTACGCGGCAGCTGGGGGACGGCGCGTTGCTGGCCCGGCTGACGGGCCGGCCGGTGGCCTTCGACTTCCGCACCGCTGACGTGATGTCGGGCGGCCACGGGGCTCCGCTCGCCCCCATCTACCACGTGGCCCGGGCGGAGGCCTCCGGCCTGCAGCCGCCGCTGGCCATCCTGAACATCGGCGGCGTGGCCAACATCACCCTGATCAATCGTTCCGGAGAGATCACCGCCTATGACACCGGCCCCGGCAACGGCCTGATCGACAGCTGGGTGGAGGCCTGCGGTCTTGGCCGGTTCGATGCCGACGGGCGGCTGGCGGCGGCGGGACAGGTGCACGAGGACCGGCTGATCGAGATGATGGCCCACGCCCATTTCGGCGCCCAGGGGCCCAAGTCGCTGGACCGCTATGACTTCAACCTGGACACCGTTCAGGGCCTGTCGGCGGAGGACGGGGCGGCGACCCTGACCGCCTTCACGGCGGAGGCGGTGGCGCGCGCCGTTCGGCCCTGCGCGGCGGCGGGCGTGATTGTCTGCGGCGGCGGTCGGCGCAATCCGGCCCTCCTGCAGCAGCTGTCCCTGCGCGGGGGCAAGCCGGTGATCACCGCCGAGCGGGCCGGGTGGCGCGGCGACGCCATCGAGGCGGAGGCCTTCGCCTATCTGGCCGCGCGGACCCTGAAGGGCCTGCCCATCTCCTACCCCGGCACCACGGGGGTGGGCGTGCCCATGAGCGGCGGGCAGGTGGTCGAGCCCGGGGCAGCCTAGAGGCGCGCCCCGACCCGTCTAGCTCTTGCCGCCGGCCATGCGGCGATCGAGATACGCCCCGGTGCGGATTTCCACCTCGTCCAGGTGGTCGCTCCAGTAGTGGTTGGCCCCTTCCACCAGATCATAGGCGATGGTGATGCCCTTCTGGGTGCGCAGCTTGGCCACCACCCGTTCCACCTCGGTGGGGGAGGCGACGGCGTCGTTGCTGCCGTGCAGGATCAGGCCCGACGCCGGGCAGGGGGCCAGGAAGCTGAAGTCATAGACATTGGTCGGCGGCGACACGGAGATGAAGCCGTCCGTCTCCGGGCGACGCATCAGGAGCTGCATGCCGATCCAGGCCCCGAACTGGTAGCCCGCCACCCAGCACTGGGAGGCGGTCGGGTTGTTGGCCTGCAGCCAGTCCAGGGCGGTGGCCGCATCCGCCAGCTCGCCGATGCCGGAGTCGAACTCCCCCTGGCTCTTGCCCACGCCGCGGAAGTTGAACCGCAGGGTGGCGAAGCCCCGCTTCATGAACACCCGGTAGAGCTGGATGGTCACGGCGTTGTTCATCTGCCCCCCCGCCTTGGGGTGCGGGTGCAGGATCAGGGCGATCGGCGCGTTCGGGGTCTTGCCCGGGGAAAAGCTGCCTTCGAGACGTCCGCTGGCGCCGGTCAAAATCACTTCGGGCATCGAGGTCGTAGGCCTTTCGCTGGGGGCGCGGCACGGGCAATGACGCCTGCGCCGTCGCGAAATACTTGACCGCCCCGGTAGGACTTCCTAAGTCCCGGAGGCGTGAGGTCGCGGCTTTTAGCACAGGTCGCGCACTGTCGCGGAATTTTTGACGGGTGGCCCCCTATTTCCGGCCGCCGCACCGCCGGGATCGGGATTTTCGCCATGCGATCGAGCACGCCATGCGACTGAGCACGAAGGGGCGCTATGCCGTGATGGCCATGACGGACCTCGCGCGTCACGGGGAGACCCGGGCCGTGTCCCTGGCCGAGATCGCCACCCGGCAGGAGATTTCCCTGTCCTACCTCGAGCAGTTGTTCGCCCGCCTGCGCAAGGGCGTGCTGGTGCGCAGCGTCCGCGGGCCCGGCGGCGGCTACCGGCTGGCGGCCCCCGCCACCGCCACGGTGATCTCCGCCATCGTCCAGGCGGTGGACGAGCCCCTGCGGGCGACCCGCTGTGCCCAGCATAATGGCGGCCGCGGCTGCATGGCCAAGGGGGAGCGCTGCCTGACCCACGACCTGTGGGACGCCCTGAGCCTGCAGATCGAGGACTATCTCAGCCATATCAGCCTGGCCGACGTGCTGGACGGACGTCTGACGCCGGGCCCCTCCGCGCAGAACCCTGGCTTTGACCGCACGGCGGCGGCCTGACCCCGTGACCCCCCTGCGCCCCGCCCACTATCTGGACTGGAACGCCACGGCACCCCTGCGGCCGCAGGCCCGCGCCGCCATGCTGGCGGTGCTGGATGCGCCGGGCAATCCCTCGTCCGTGCACGGGGCCGGGCGCAAGGCACGGGACGGCATTGAGCGGGCCCGCGCCGAGGTGGCAGCCCTCATCGGCGCGGCGACGGAGCGGCTGGTCTTCACCGGCGGCGGAACAGAGGCCAATGCGCTGGGCCTTGCGGCCCTGTCCGTCGGCATCGACGCCCTGCTGGTCAGCGCCATCGAGCATGATGCGGTGATGCAGACCGCCCGCGCCGGGACGGTGCCGGTGGAGGTCTGGCCGGTGACCGCAGACGGCGTCGCCGACCTCGCCTGGCTGGCGGCGCGACTTGGCCGGGGCGACCGGGTGGCGGCGGCCCTGATGCTGGCCAACAACGAGACCGGGGTGATCCAGCCCGTGGCGGAGGCCGCGGCCCTGCTGCACGCGGTGGGGGGCCGGCTGCACGTGGATGCCGTCCAGGCGGCGGGGAAGATCCCCGTGAACCTGACGGCCCTGGGGGCTGACACCCTTGCCCTGTCCGCACACAAGCTGGGCGGACCGCAGGGAGCGGGCGCGCTGGCCTTCGCTTCGGGCATCCGGCCGACGCCCCTGTGGCGCGGCGGCGGGCAGGAGCAGGGCCTTCGCCCCGGGACGGAGAATGTTGCCGCCATAGCCGGTTTCGGCGCAGCGGCTCAGGCGGCACAGGCCGAGCTGGCCAATGCTGCGGTCCAGGCCGCCTGGCGCGATGCCGCGGCGGCGCGTCTGAAGGCCGCCGGGGCGCGTATCATCGGCGAGGCCGTGCCGCGGCTGCCCAACACCCTTTGCCTGGCTGTCCCGGGCTGGCCTTCGGAGCGCCAGGTCATGTGGCTGGACCTCGGCGGTGTTCAGGTCTCGGCCGGAGCCGCCTGCTCATCGGGAAAGGTTCGGCCCTCACCGGTGCTGGAGGCCATGGGCGAGGGGGCTTTGGCGCCCTCCGCGCTCCGGGCCTCGGGCGGTTATGCCACGGATGCTTCGCAGTGGTCGGCCTTTGCCGATCTCTGGCTTGACGGATATGCCCGGGTCTCGGCCCGACAACGGACGGAGGTGGCCTGATGGCCGCGGATCAGGACACGGTCGATACAGTCGCGGCACTGGCGGGGGAGAAGTACGCCCACGGCTTCGTGACGGACATCGAGCAGGAGTTCGCCGAGCGCGGACTGAACACCGACGTCATCCGCTTCATCTCCGCCAAGAAGGACGAGCCCCAGTGGCTGCTGGACTGGCGGCTGGAGGCCTATGAGCGCTGGCTGGCCCTGGACGAGCCGGACTGGGCCCGGGTGCATTATCCGAAGATCGACTACCAGGACCTCTACTACTATGCCGCCCCGAAGCAGAAGGCGGGTCCCCAGAGCCTGGACGAGGTGGATCCGGAGCTTCTGGCCACCTATGCCAAGCTGGGCATCCCGCTGAAGGAGCAGGCCTTCCTGGCCGGCGTGCAGGGCTCGCCCCGCTATGCCGTGGACGCCGTGTTCGACAGCGTGTCGGTGGTCACCACCTTCAAGGCCGAGCTGGCCAAGGCCGGCGTGATCTTCTGCCCCCTGTCCGAGGCGGTGCGGGAGCATCCGGAGCTGGTCCGCAAGTACCTGGGCTCGGTGGTGCCGGTCAGCGACAACTACTTCGCCTGCCTGAACTCCGCCGTGTTTTCCGAAGGCTCGTTCGTCTACGTGCCGCCGGGGGTGCGCTGCCCCATGGAGCTGTCGACCTATTTCCGCATCAACGCCCTGAACACCGGGCAGTTCGAGCGGACCCTGATCATCGCCGATGCCGGATCGTACGTCTCATACCTCGAAGGCTGCACCGCCCCCATGCGGGACGAGAACCAGCTGCACGCCGCGGTGGTCGAGCTGGTCGCCCTGGACGATGCGGAGATCAAGTACTCCACGGTCCAGAACTGGTACCCCGGTGACGCCGAGGGCAAGGGCGGCATCTACAACTTCGTCACCAAGCGCGCCGACTGCCGCGGGGCCCGCTCCAAGGTCAGCTGGACCCAGGTGGAGACCGGCTCCGCCATCACCTGGAAGTACCCGTCCTGCATCCTGCGCGGCGACGGCTCTTCCGGGGAGTTCTACTCCATCGCCATCACCAATGGCCGCCAGCAGGCGGACACCGGCACCAAGATGATCCACCTGGGGGCCAATACCCGCTCGCGGATCATCGCCAAGGGGATTTCGGCGGGGCATTCCAGCTCCACCTACCGGGGACTTGTCTCGGTACATCCCAAGGCGACGGGCGCCCGCAACTTCACCCAGTGCGACAGCCTGCTGATCGGCAAGACCTGCGCCGCCCACACCGTGCCCTATGTGGAGGCGCGCAACGCCAACGCCCAGCTGGAACACGAGGCCACCACCACCCGCCTGTCCGAGGAGCAGCTGTTCTACGTGATGCAGCGCGGCCTCAGCCAGGAGGAAGCGGTGCAGCTGCTGGTCAACGGCTTCGTTCGCGAGGTGCTGCAGGAGCTGCCCATGGAGTTCGCCGTGGAAGCCCAGAAGCTCGTCGCCGTCAGTCTCGAGGGCAGCGTGGGATGACCTGCGCCGCCGCCCTCGATCTTTCTCATCCGACCTCAGAAAAGTGACCATGCTGCATATCGACAACCTGCACGTCTCCGTCGCCGACAAGCCGATCATCAAGGGCCTGACCCTCGATCTTCCGGCCGGGCAGGTGCACGCCATCATGGGCCCCAACGGCGCGGGCAAGTCGACGCTCAGCTACACGCTGGCCGGGCGCGGCGGCTACGAGGTCACCGGCGGCACGGCCACCCTTGACGGCGATGACCTCCTGGCTCTCGACCCCGCGGCTCGGGCGGCGAAGGGCGTGTTCCTGTCCTTCCAGTACCCGCTCGAAATCCCCGGCGTCCCGGCGCTCACCTTCGTCCGCACGGCCCTGAACGCCCAGCGCAAGGCCCGCGGCGAGGCCGAGATCGGCGCGCCGGAATTCCTGAAGCGCGCCCGCGCCACGGCGGCGGCCCTGAAGATGGACTTCGAGATGCTGCGCCGGGGCCTGAACGTCGGCTTCAGCGGCGGCGAGAAGAAACGCATGGAGATCTTCCAGATGGCCATGCTCGAGCCGCGCCTGCTGATCCTCGACGAGACCGATTCCGGCCTGGACATCGATGCCCTTCGCATTGTGTCGGAAGGCGTCAATGCGCTCCGCAGCGAAGGCCGGTCCATGCTGGTCATCACCCACTACCAGCGCCTGCTGGACTATATCCGACCCGACCGGGTGCACGTCCTGGCCGCGGGCCGGATCGTGGCCTCCGGCGGGCCCGAACTGGCCCTGGAGCTGGAGCGGGACGGCTACGACAAGTATGCGAGCGCCGCATGACCGGCCTGCGCGACGCCCTTCTCACCCGGGACGAGACCCGGCTGCCCGGACGGCGGGACGAGGACTGGCGCTGGACCGACCTGCGCGGGACGCTGCGGCCGATGCCGGTCCTGTCCGAGGCGGTGCAACCCCTGGCCCCCTTCGACGCCCCGCAGGGCGTGCAGGTCCGCCGGTTCGCGGCCCCCGCCACGGCGGGAACCGCCGAGGCGTCCCTGTCCGTGGCGGCGGGGGAGACCCTCGTGCTTCTCGATCGCGTCGAAGCCGGGGAGGGCCCCTATGCCCGGGACCTCGCCCTCCACATCACCCTTGGGGAAGGCGCGACCCTGCACCGGCTGGTGCTGGCGGCGGACAGCGCCGAAGCGGTGTCCATGAGCCTGACGACGGTGGCTCTGGCCGCGGGTGCGACGCTGCACCAGACCGTTCTGGCCACGGGGGCCAAGCGGCAGCGGATCGCCACCACGGTCGCCCATCCCGGTGGCGGTGCCCACGCCCGGCTGGACGGGGCCTATCTGCTGTCCGGCGCGCGGCACTCCGACCAGACCACCATCCTCGATCATCGGGGCCCCGGCGGCAGCAGCGAGCAGCTGATCCGCGGCGTGGCCGCCGATCAGGGCCGCGGCGTCTTCCAGGGCCGCATCACCGTGGCCGAGGGGGCGGACGGCACCGACGCCCGGCTGAAGCACAATGCGCTTCTCCTCTCCGGACGGGCGGAGATCGACGCCAAGCCGGAGCTCGAGATCTATGCCGACGACGTGGCCTGCGCCCATGGCAACACCGTGGGGGCGCTGGACGCCGAAGCGCTGTTCTACGCCATGAGCCGGGGCATTCCGGAGGCGGAGGCCCGGTTGATGCTGGTGGAGGCCTTCATCGGCGAGATCGTGGAGCGGATCGGTGCACCGGCCCTTCAGGATGCGGCCCGGGCCTTCCTCGCCGACGGGCTGGAGGCCCTGCGCCGATGAGCTTCAACTATGCAGACATCCGCGCCCAGTTCCCGATCCTGACCCGGCAGGTCAACGGCAAGCCGCTGGTCTATCTGGACAGCGCCGCCTCCGCCCAGAAGCCGAGGCCGGTGATCGACGCCATGGTCCACGCCATGGAGCATTCCTATGCCAATGTGCATCGGGGGCTGCACACCCTGGCCAACGAGACCACCGACGCCTACGAGGCGGCCCGGGAAGCGGCGCGGCGGCTGATCAGTGCGCCCTCGGTCAACGAGATCGTCTTCACCAAGGGGGCCACCGAGGCGATCAATCTGGTGGCCGCCAGTGTCGGCCTGACCCTGTCCGCCGGGGACGAGATCATCGTCTCGGAGCTGGAGCATCATGCCAACCTGATCCCCTGGCACTTCCTGCGGGAGCGCAAGGGCGTGGTCCTGCGATTCGTGCCCGTCACCGACGAGGGGGGCCTGGACCTGGACGCCTACGAGGCCCTGCTCGGATCCCGGACCAGGGTCGTGGCCCTGACCCACATGTCCAATGTCACCGGCGCGGTGTCCGACGTGCCGCGCATCGTCGCCGGGGCCCGCAGCGTGGGGGCCATGGTGTTGCTGGACGGTTGCCAGTCCATCGCCCACGAGGGCGTGGACGTGGCGGCGCTGGACTGCGACTTCTTCGTCTTCTCCAGCCACAAGCTCTACGGCCCCACGGGCTTCGGCATCCTCTACGGCAAGGCCGAGCGGCTGGCGGAGATGGCGCCCTACCAGGGCGGCGGGGAGATGATCGGGATCGTCTCCATGGACCGGATCACCTATGCCGACCCGCCTCACCGGTTCGAGGCGGGCACCCCGCCGATCCTCGAGGCCATCGGCTTCGGTGCCGCCGTGCGCTGGCTGGAAACCGTGGACCGCACCGCCGCCGCCGCGCACGAGCATGCCCTCTATCGGCGGGCGGTCGAGGGACTGCGGGACCTGAACGGCCTGCGGATTCTCGGAACCACCCCGGACAAGGGGGCGATCCTCTCCTTCACCCTCGAGGGGGCCCACGCCCACGACGTGGCCCAGATCCTCGACCGGTACGGCGTCGCCGTGCGGGCCGGGACCCACTGTGCCGAGCCGCTCATGCGGCGTTTCGGCATCAGCTCCTCCGCCCGTGCGTCGTTTGCCCTTTACAACACCCCGGAGGAGGCCGACGCCTTTGTCGACGCCCTTCACCGCGCCTCCAGCTTCTTTGCGTGACCCGATGGACATGACCCCAGAAAACGCCCCGCAGACCCAGGCTGACGAAGCCACCGACGCCCTGGTTCAGGAGGGGGCCTCCGCCCTGCCGCAGGAGGAACTCGACCGCCTGACCGACGCCCTCGTGGCGGCCTTCAAGACGGTGTTCGATCCGGAGATCCCGGTGGACATCTACGAGCTCGGCCTCATCTACAAGGTGGACGTCTCCGACGACCGGGACGTGGTGGTGGAGATGACCCTCACCGCGCCGGGCTGTCCGGTGGCCGGCGAGATGCCGGGCTGGGTGCAGAACGCGGTCGAGGTGGTGCCGGGCGTCCGCTCCTGCCATGTGAACCTCGTCTTCGAACCGGCCTGGGACCAGACCCGGATGTCCGACGAGGCCCGCCTGCAACTGAACATGTTCTGACCGGAGGCCATCCCATGGAAGCCGAACTCACCCCCCGTCCCCGCCGCCCGCGCCCGAAGGTCGTGACCCTGTCCGACGCCGCCGCCGTCCGGGTGAAGGAGATCATGGACCGGGCCGACAAGCCCTATGCTGGCCTGCGCGTCGGGGTGAAGAACGGCGGCTGCGCGGGCCAGGAATACGTCATGGAATATGCCGAGGCCGCCGGTCCCCTGGACGAGGTGGTGGAGGACCGGGGCGTGCGGATCCTGGTGGAGCCCAAGGCCGTGCTGTTCCTGATCGGCACCGAGATCGACTACGAGGTGACCAAGCTCGCCTCCAAGTTCGTGTTCCGCAACCCGAACGAGACCGACGCCTGCGGCTGCGGCGAGAGCGTCACCATCGTGCCCGCATCCCTGGAGGACTGAGGCGGTGAGCGCCTCGCCCGGCTTTCGTGCGTTCCTGCAGGAGCTGCTGGGGGCGCTGGGCGAGCTGCGCTTCCGTGCCATGTTCGGCGGCCACGGGGTCTATCTGCACGACCGCATGTTCGCCCTGGTGGTGCGGGACATCCTGTATCTCAAGGGCTTTCCGGATACCGTGCCGGCGTTCGAGGCGGCGGGCTCGGAGATGTTCAGCTATCCCATGAAGGACGGCCGGACCGGGTCGATCAACTACTGGCGTCTGCCGGAATCGGCGCTGGACGATCCCGACGAGGCCGTGGACTGGGCCCGGCGGGCGGTCCGGTAGGCGCGCTGCACCCGCTCCACAGGCTTCGCCCGCTTCCCCCACGGCGCCCTCGACACCCGGCAGCGCCCGCGCGAGAGTGGGGAAAACATCGGGAGACCTCACCATGCCCACCAATCACCAGTGGATCCTGCGCCGCCGTCCGGTGGGGGACATCGGCCCCGGGGACCTCGAATACGTCGCCCGCGAGACCGCACCGCTGGGCGAAGGCGAAGTGCTGGTGCGCACGGTCTATCTGTCCCTCGACCCCACCAACCGCATCTGGATGAGCGACCAGGACCAGTACCTGCCGCCCGTCGAGGTGGGGGACGTGATGCGCGGGGGCGGCATCGGCGTGGTGGAGGAGAGCCGGTCGGACCGCTTCCCCGCCGGCACCGTGGTCAATACCGGCCTGGGCGGCTGGCAGACCCACGTGGTGGCCCACGAAGCGGCGCTGACGCCGGTTCCCCTGATCCCCGGCGTGCCGCTCACCGCCTACATGTCGGCGCTCGGGGCCACCGGCCTGACGGCGTGGTTCGGCATGATCGACATCTGCAAGCCCCAGGCGGGGGAGACGGTGGTGGTCTCCGCCGCCGCCGGGGCCGTGGGCTCCATCGCCGGCCAGCTGGCCAAGGCCCGGGGTGCCCGGGTGATCGGCATTGCCGGTGGGGCGGACAAGTGCCGCTGGCTGACCGAGGAACTCGGCTTTGACGGCGCCATCGACTACAAGTCCCAGGACGTCGGGGCGGAGCTCGACCGGCTGTGCCCGGACGGGATCGACTGCAACTTCGAGAATGTCGGCGGCAAGATCATGAACGCCGTCATCAGCCGCATGAACAATTTCGGCCGGGTGGCGCTCTGCGGCATGATCTCCACCTACAATCTCGACACCCCCGCGCCGGGGCTGGACGACTTTGCCAGGATCCTGATGCGTCGCCTGACCATCAAGGGCTTCATCATCATCGACTACCTGCCCCGGGCGGGAGAGGCCTTTGCCGATCTCGGGCCGATGCTGATGTCGGGCCAGCTGAAGTGGAAGGCCCATGTGATCGACGGGCTGGAGAATGCCGCCGAGGCGGTGAAGCTGCTGTTCACCGGGGCCCATGACGGCAAGCTGATGGTACGGGTGTCCGCCGAGCCGTGAGAGGGACGGCCCTGGCCGGGGAACCCTGGGCGGGCGGTCTGAGGGGCCGGCTCAGCCCAGCTCCCGCGCTGCGAACCGGGTCATGGCCAGGGTCATGTATTCCGCCAGCCCGGCCCGGCGGGCGTCGTAATGGGCCTGGAAGCGGTCGTCGGCGGCGTACATGGCGGCGAGGCCGGCAAAGGCTGTGGCCGGGACCTCTCGGTTCCAGTTGCGGGCCACCCACTGGTGGTGGCGACGCATGAGGGCCGTGGCCTCGGGGCCGTCGGCGGGAAGGCCGTCGACCAGGGCCCGGGCCATCCCCGCCTCGATCGCCGCCTGCTCCGCCTGCAGGGCGTCATGGTCCGCCTGCCGCCAGCCGGCGCGTCCCGCCCGCGCCTGATCGATGTGGTCCTGCATCTGCGGCCCTTGGCGATCGACCAGCTCGCGCTCGTAGGCCGCCTGCCGTTCCGCATCAAATCCCTTGTACATCGCCGTCTCCTCCATGGGGGCGTCGCGCTCCAGCGCGGCCAGGGTCTCGTCAATCGTGCGGAGCAGGCACCGTCGGCGGCGGATGTCCGTCTCCAGCTTGCGCCGGTGGTCTCTCAGGGCTGCGGTCCTGTCGAAGCCGGGAGCGTCCAGCACCCGGCGGATCTCGTCGAGGGAGAAACCCAGCTCCCGGTAGAACAGGATCTGCTGCAGCCGCAAGAGTTCGTCCCGGCCATAGTAGCGATAGCCGTTGGTGCCGACTTCGGCGGGTTTCAGCAGGCCGATGGCGTCATAGTGGTGCAAGGTCCGCACCGAGACGCCGGACATGTCCGCTACCTGACTAACCGTATGTCCGCCCACTGTCCCCGTCCCGTCCTGCGGCCGTCCCGCCGCCCGGTCCTTATCAGGCCCCCCGTGGCGTCAGGGTCAACCGGCCTTCGGGGCGATAGGGCCGCCCACACCCAGGTGGGCGAGCACCTGGCCGATCGGGGCACACCAGAGCGGGCGCTTCGCGATCGCGTCGAGGATCGCCTCGTGCACGGCATTGGCCGTGTCCCCGCTGTCGGCACGGGTGGGGGCGAGGCCGTGGAACACCAGATTGGCCCAGCGGCCGCGGGCCACCGTCAGGTCAAGATAGGCCAGCGCTTCCGAAAGGTCTTCCGTCGCGTAGGTCGGGGCTATGGCATTCAGGGCGAACCGATGGTCCCTCGCATAGCGCCGGCTCATGGGCGGGCCGTCGGAGATTCGAGCCGCGACGAAGCCCGCCTCCCGCAAGAGGCCGGCATAGAGGTGCAGCTGGTCATTGGGGGTGCCCGGTCCGAGGTCTGTCACGCCGCAGGGATAGGCGAGGATCCGGGGTTGGCGCCCGAACAGGGTGTTCAGCCGGACCTGGGCGTCCACCACCTCCCGCTGCACGAACCGTTCCGGCCGGGTGGTCGGCAGGCCGCAGTAATGATGCACCGTGTGGTTGCCCAGCTCGTGCCCCTCCGCCGCCACCGCCCGCCACTCGGCGACCCGGTCCTGCATGTTGTCGAGGGTCAGGAAGAAGCTCGCCTTGATCCCTCGGGCGCGCAGTGCCGGCGGGGCATACTGGTACTGGCTGGTCAGACCATCGTCATAGGACAGGCTCACAGCGCCGCGGGCACCCCCGGGCCAGGGCGCCGTCCGCGCTGCCCCGAACGCCAGCGGGGCTGGAAGCGTCCCGGCGAGGCCGCCCAGAATTGCGCGCCGATGTAACGCCACTCCCCGAAATCCCTCCAGAATCACTCACGCACCACGGGTCGGTTGCTCTACATTCATGGCCGGGACGCGGGGGCAAGGCAACGGTTGCGGCTTGCCACGGACAGCGGAAAGTGAGGCTATGGGACCCTCGCTTCGCCGATGGATTCTCTCAGCCACATGACCGCTCTCCGCTCGATCCTGAACGTCGCCGCCACACTCGCCCTGCTGGCAACGGGGGCCGCCCCGTCCCTCGCGGCACCCACCCCCACGCCGGCCGCCGATCCCCTTCAGCCGCAGGGCTGGCCCCTGCACTGGCGGCTGCTGGGACCCCAGCGCGCCGGATGGGCGGAGATGATCGACGGCTCCCCCCTGCGCCCGGACCTGTTCGTCATGGGTGCGGCCGGGGGTGGGGTCTGGAAGACCGAGAACGCCGGCCGGACCTGGACCGCCCTGTTCGACAAGGGACCGACGGCAGCCATGGGGGCGGTGGCCATCGCGCCGTCGAACCCCGACGTGATCTATGCCGGCACGGGTCAGCCGACGCCCCGCTACGACGTGGCGCGGGGGGCCGGGGTGTTCCGGACCACGGACGGGGGCAAGACCTGGTCCGACCTTGGCCTGCATGACACCTATGCCATCGGACGGATGCTGGTCGATGCGAAGGATCCGGATCGGGTGCTGGTGGCGGCCGTCGGCCACTTCTTCGGACCGAACCCCGAGCGCGGGGTGTTCCGCACCACGGACGGGGGCAAGACCTGGCGCCACACCCTCAGGATCGACGCCGACACCGGGGCGGTGGACCTGACCGTGGACCCCGCCAATCCGATGACCGTGTTCGCCACCAGCTGGCAGGCGCGGCAGTATCCCTGGCAGAGCTATTTCACCCCCATTTCCGGGCCGGGCTCGGCCGTCTGGCGCTCCGATGACGGGGGCGAGACCTTCCGCAAGCTGGGCGGCGAGGGATGGCCCACGGGGCCGCTGGGCCGGCTGAGCGTGGCCGCAACCCGTACAGCCAGCGGTGCGCTTCGGCTCTACGCCATGGTCACGCCGGGGGAGGCCAGCGGGCTCTACCGCTCCGACGACGGGGGCGGGCACTGGGCGCGGGTGAATGCCGAGGATGCGTTCACCGGCTATTATGCCAGCCACATCGCCGTCGCACCGAACGATCCGGACACGGTCTACCTTGTGGGCCAGTCCGTCCGCCGCTGCGACCAGGGCGGGGCCCATTGCGAGATCATCCGCGGGTCTCCCGGCGGGGATGATTATCACTTCATCTGGATCAATCCGAAGGATCCGAGCCACTGGGCCACGGCCTCGGACCAGGGCGGGGCGATCACCGTGGACGGGGGGCGGACCTTCTCCAGCTGGTACAACCAGCCCACCGGTCAGTTCTATCATCTGGCGACGGACAACCAGTTTCCGTACAAGGTCTATTCCGGTCAGCAGGACAGCGGCACCGTCGGTCTCTCGAGCCGGAGCGACTACGGCCCGCCCAATCTCCGTGACTGGCGTCCCGTCGGGGCGGAGGAGCGCGACTACGACATTCCGGATCCGGACGACCCGAACATCGTCTACGGCACGGGCCTCGGCGGAAAACTGCAGCGGTTCGATGCCCGCACCGGCGAGGTGGCCGATATCTCTCCCTATCTCGAGCCCAACTATGGTCGCCGCCAGACCACCGTGGCCCACCACTTCGTATGGGTGACACCGCTGGCCGTGTCCCGCACCGGGCCGGTGACCCTTTATCTCGGGGCGGAGAGCGTCTTCCGCTCCCGCGACCGCGGGCAGACCTGGCAGGTGATCAGCCCTGACCTGGGCGGCAGGATCGCGGGAGCCAAGGCCTGTGACGGGGACGTGTCCACGGCCGCCGCCCGGCCGTGCGGCTATGGCGGGATCTGGTCCATGGCCACGTCGGCTCGTCATGCGGGAGAGCTCTGGGTGGGGACCGACTCGGGCCTCGTGCAGATGACCCGCGACGACGGCGCGCACTGGGCCGATGTCACCCCGAAGGGTATTCCGGCCTGGGCCAAGATCGCCTCGTTGGATATCTCGGATGTGGAGGACGGGACCGTCTACATCACCGTCGACAACCAGCGGCAGGACGATTTCAGCCCCCGCGCCTTCGTCACCCACGACTCCGGTGCCAGCTGGCAGGAGATCGGCGCCGGGCTGCCCAAGGGGGCCTTCGCCTCGGTGATCCGGGCCGACACGGTGAAGCCGGGTCTTCTTTATGCCGGAACCGAGACCGGCGTGTCGGTGTCCTTCGATGACGGTGCCCACTGGTCGCCCCTGCAGAAGGACCTGCCCACCGCCTGGGTGAGGGACCTCTCCGTACACGGAGACGATCTGGTGGCGGCGACCCAGGGCCGGGCCATCTGGATCCTCGACAATGTCACCCTGCTTCGCCAGCTGACCCCTTCCGTTGCGGCGGCACCGCACCTGTTCACGCCAGCAGAGGCCTTCCGCCTGCGCCCGAGCAACAACCGCGACACACCCCTCGCGCCGGAGGAACCGGTGGGGGAGAACCCGCCGGACGGGGCCTCCGTCGACTACTGGCTGCCAAGGTCCGCGAAGGCCGTGAGCCTCGAGATCCGCACGGCGACCGGCGAACTGGTCCGCGTGCTGACGGACACCCCGGGTCCGAAGCTGCCGGCCGAACAGTATTTCTCCGACCTTTATGTGCATCCGGTGCCGCCCCTGGCCCGGGAGGCCGGGCTGCATCGGGTGCAGTGGGACCTGCGCTGGCCCCGGCCGGACGCCCTGTCCTACGCGTTCTCCATCGCCGCATCGGTCGGTCGGGACACGCCCATGACCCCGGGGGGGGCCTACGCCCTGCCGGGCGACTACACAGTGACCCTCAAGGTCGATGGCCGGGCGGTGGGCACCCAGACCCTGCGGCTGAAGTCGGACCCGCGCCTGAAGACGGACCCGGCGGCACTGGCAGGGTCCCTGGCCCTGTCGAAGGCCATCGGGGGGCAACTCGCCACCATCCGTCGCGTGATGGGCGAGGGCCAGGCCGTGTCGACGCAGCTGGCGGCCGTCAAGGCGTCGGATCCCGCGCTCGTCGCAGACCTCAAGGCGGCCTCGGCATGGGCCGGCGACCTCGACGCCCTGCGCGGCGCGGCGGCCATCCTTGCCGGGGTCGAAACGGACCTGGAGGGAGCGGACCGGGGACCGACCGCGCCCCAGACCGAGGCCGTGACGCGCCACGGTGCCACCGTCGAGGCCGTCGTCCACACCTGGGCCGCGCATCTGCACGATGATCTGCCCCGGCTGAACGCCGCGCTCGCCAAGGCGCGTCTCAAACCCGTCCGGGTGCCGGATGGCCATGCCGTGGCGCTGCCCGTCCAGGGGGGCGGGGAGGACCTGCCGTGAGTCGTCGCGGACTCAAGCTGCCGCTGCTGGTCCTCGGTCTTGCGCTGACAGCCGGCGCACCCGCCGGAGCGGACGATGTGCCCTGGCATGGCACCTTCATCAGCCCGCCCGTGCGGGCGGTCTGCGACGGGACGGCCAGCCTGCCCGAACCGAAGGCCGATTTGCCCTCGCCCGGGGAGGCGGCGGCGCTGAAGGACTGTGAGTCCGCGGCGCTCTATTACGGCATCGGCCGACCGGCGAATCCGGTGGCGGCGCGCAAGTGCGCCTATCTGGAGTCGCGGCGAGGCGAAGGTGGACCCACCCTGGCCGGTGCTCCGGTCCTGGCCATGATCTATGCCAATGGCCGGGGCGTCCGGCGCAACTACGACCAGGCCATCGCGCTCAGCTGCCGAAGTTCCTGGGCCGAGGCCGAGCTGGAGGCGAGGGTCACCCATCTGCTGTCCCTGAAGGCAAATGCCGGCTGTTCCGGTAACGGTCCTGCGGCGGCGGACGGCAAGGGCGGGACCTGCACCTTCGACTTCTGTGACGACATCACCAGCGGGGCGATGGGCGGAGTCTGCAGCGACCGGGATTCCCGCCTCGCCGCAGTGGAACGCAAGGCCCGTATGGCCCGGTTCCAGGCCAGCCTTGCCGCAAGCCAGACCGTCGCATTCGCCGCCCTGACCAAGGCGATGGAGGCCTATGCCTCCGCCCATGGCGGGAACGAGACGGACCTGTCCGGGAGCCTGCGCGCCGCCTTCGTGATCGAGGCGGAGGATTCCGTGCGAACGGCGTTCGAGACCGATGTCTCGGCCCTGGCGGCAGGCAAGCTTCCGATGGCGACGGCAGGTGACCTTGCCCGGGCGGATGCCGCCTTGAACGTGGCCTACAGGGCCGCCATGGCTCAGACCTATCCGGAGATGACCGGCATCCGGCACGAGGGCATCCGCGGGGCGGAGCGGGCGTGGATCGCTTACCGCGACGCCTTTGTCCGCTTTGCAGCTCTCCGCTGGCCCGCCGTGTCCGCAGACGCGGTGAAGACCAAGCTGACTCGCGATCGCACGTCCCTGTTGACGGAACTGGCCCAGCCCTAGACGGGCCGGGCCGTCCGGGAGGGGATCAGGTGAGAACTGCGAGGGTCCTGGCGTCGAAGTCCGTCAGCTCGTCGGTGCGGCCTTCCTTCACCTTCTTCGCCCAGAGGGGATCGGCCAGGATGGCTCGGCCGACACCCACCAGGTCGAACTCGTCCGCATCGAGGCGGGCCAGCAGGTCGTCGAGCGAGGCCGCCCCGGCACCCGCACCGCGGAAGGAGGCTGTGAACTCCGCATTCAGGCCGACGGAGCCCACGGTGATGGCCGGCTTGCCGGTGACCTTCCGCGCCCAGCCGGCGAAGTTCAGGTCGGAGCCTTCGTACTCCGGCTCCCAGAACCGGCGCTGGGAGCAGTGGAACACGTCCACGCCGGCCTCGGCCAGCGGGTTCAGCCAGCCGGCCATTTCCTCGGGCGTCTTCGCCATCTGCACGGCGTAGTCCTGCTGCTTCCACTGGGACAGGCGCAGGATCACCACGAAATCCTCGCCCACCGCCGCGCGGACGGCCTTGACCACCTCGACGGCGAAGCGGGAGCGTTCCGGCAGGGTGGTGCCGCCCCAGCGGTCGGTCCGGGTGTTGGTGCCCTCCCAGAAGAACTGATCGATGAGGTAGCCATGGGCCCCGTGCAGCTCGAGGGCGTCAAAGCCCAGGGCCCTGGTCTCGGCGGCGGCACGGGCGAAGGCCGCGATGACGTCGCCCACTTCGGAATCGGTGAGGGGTTCGCCGAAGGTCTTGCCGGGGCGGGAGAGGCCCGACGGGCTGTCCACCTGGCCCGGCGGGGTCCAGTCGGGGGAGGGGTTGCGTACCGAGCCCACATGCCAGAGCTGCGGCGCGATCTTGCCGCCGACGGCGTGGACCGCGTCCACCACCTGCTTCCAGGCGGCGAGGGACTGGTCCCCGTGGAACCGCGGGACATTGGCATCGTTCACCGACACCGGCCGGTCGACGCCCGTGCCTTCCGTGACGATCAGGCCCACATCCGCCGCCGCGCGCCGGGCATAATAGCTGGCCACCTCCTGGGTCGCCACGCCGCCGGGAGACTGGGACCGCGTCATCGGGGCCATGACGATCCGGTTGGGCAGGGTGAGGTTCTTGACGGTGTAGGGGCTGAACAGCTTGTCGAGCGAACGGGTGTTCGTGGCGGACATGGAAGGACCTTGCAGTTCGAGGGAAAGAAAAGGGGAGGGCGCAGGTCGCGAGCGCAACGGACCGCCGCTTGGATCATACTGTCACACAGCCTGTGACAATGACCAGTGAGTTTTCCTGATCCGGACCTTACCCGCGGCCTCGATAGGAGGGCACGCCCTGATCGGGGACCCAAAGGCCTTCCGGCGCGGGGCCGGTCTGGAAGAAGACGTCGATGGGGATGCCACCCCGGGGGTACCAGTAGCCGCCGATGCGAAGCCACTTGGGGTCGGTCAGGGCGGCGATCTTCTTGCCGATGGCCACGGTGCAGTCCTCGTGGAAGGCCCCGTGGTTGCGGAAGGCCCCGAGATAGAGCTTCAGGGACTTGGACTCCACCAGCCAGTCCCCCGGTGCATAGTCGATGACCAGATGGGCAAAGTCCGGCTGGCCGGTGACGGGACAAAGGGAGGTGAACTCCGGTGCCACGAAGCGGGCCAGGTACAGGGTCCCGGCGTGGGGATTGGGAACCCGTTCCAGCTCTGCGGCTTCCGGGCTGGCGGGGGCGTCGGTGATGCGCCCGAGCTGGGTCAGGGCGGAGGTGTCCGTGGTCATCTGGCGTCGGGTCCGGTTGGCTGATGGCGCATCGACGGCGCGCGTCGGTCCCGATATGAGGGTTCCTGGCGCAATGCGCAAAGGTTGAAGATGCGTCGGCGTAACGGCGCAGGGACAGGAGGGAGACGGCCATGGATGACTTCAAGGGGATGATCGTGCTGGTGACCGGGGCGTCCACCGGGCTCGGCCGGGCGCTGGCCGTCGGTGCAGCCCGCCGCGGAGCAGAGGCCGTGATCGTCAACTACGCCTCCAGCGCCGCCGAGGCGGAGGAGACGGCTGCCCAGGTCCGGGCCGCGGGCGCCCAGGCCGTCGTGGTGCAGGGCGACGTGGGCGAGGACGCCGACTGCCGCCGGATCGCTGCGGCCGCCGAGCCCTTCGGCCGGATCGACGCCCTGTTCAACAATGCGGGGACCACGGTCTTCGCCCCGCGGCACGGGGACCTCGATGCCGTGAATGCCGACGACTTCCTGCGCCTCTACCGGATCAATGTGGTGGGGGCCTTCCAGATGGTGCGCGCCTGTCGCCCCCTTCTGGAAAAGTGCGAGCGGGTGGCGGCCGTGGTCAACACCGCCTCCATCGCCGGCGTGACGGGCATCGGCTCGTCGGTGCCCTATGCGGCGTCGAAGGGTGCCATGACCACCATGACCCTGTCCCTGGCCCGGGGGCTGGCCCCGAAGATCCGGGTGAATGCCATCTGCCCCGGCTATATCGACACACCCTGGTTCGACAAGAGCCCGGCCGCCTCCAACCGGGACAAGCTGCGGGAATCCTCCGCCGCTGCGACACCGCTGAAGGCCGCCTCCACCCCCGAGGATGTGGCGGACGCGACCCTGTTCCTGGCCTCTCCCCACTCCCGGCACGTGACGGGGGAGACCCTGCTGGTGGATGCGGGCCTGCACCTGGGCTTCGCCAGTCTCGGGATGAACTGAGCCCCTGACCCGGGGGGATCGCGAGAAAGTTTCTTTTGAAACCGGTTGATCGGGGGTAGTCTCTGCCACTTGCAAGGGAGCGGGAGGCGGCGTGACGACCGAAAGCCATATGTTCGCGATCCCTCCGGCGGGCTGTGCCGACGACTGGACCATTCCCCAGGCGTGGGATGACTATACGGCTGTGGAGCACGCCACCTGGGTGACCCTTTACGAGCGGCAGATGACGGTGCTGCAGGGCCGGGCCTGCCCGGAATTCCTGGCGGGGCTCGACGCGCTGGACCTGCACGGGGGCGGCATTCCCGACTTCTCGGTGATGAACAAGACGCTGTCCGCCCTGACCGGCTGGCAGGTGGTGGCGGTGCCGGGACTGGTGCCAGAGAAGGTGTTCTTCGACCATCTGGCGGAGCGGCGGTTCCCCGCCGGGCGCTTCATCCGCCGTCCGGACCAGCTGGATTACCTGCAGGAACCGGACATCTTCCACGACGTGTTCGGCCACGTGCCGATGCTCTGCGACCCGGTGTTCGCCGACTACATGGTGGAATACGGCCGGGGGGGGCAGCGCGCGGCGGGGCTGGGCCAGCTGGAGCAGCTCGCCCGGCTCTACTGGTATACCGTGGAGTTCGGCCTGCTGCAGACCCCCGAGGGCCTTCGCATCTGCGGGGCGGGGATCGTATCCTCGGCCACGGAAAGCGTCTTCGCGCTGGAAAGCGCGTCTCCCAACCGGATCGGTTTCGACCTGGAGCGGGTGATGCGCACGAGATACCGGATCGATGACTTCCAGCAGGTCTATTTCGTCATCCCGTCTCTGGCGGACCTGCTCCGTGTGACCTTGCAGGACTTCGGTCCGGTCTATGCCCGGCTGGCGGACCACCCGGTGCTGGCCATCGACGCAGTGCTGCCCGGCGATCGGGTCCTGCATCGGGGGGACCAGTCCCACCCACGCCTCGCCACTCCGTCCGGTCGCTGATAGAATCGCCCCCGACACTTGGGGGAGACCAGATGCGCGCAGTGATCGTCGGACCCGGAGCCGTGGGCGTCTGGATGGGGGAGCGGCTGGCCGCGGCGGGCTGGACCGTGTCGGCCCTGGCCCGCGGGGCGACCCTGGCAGCGCTGAAGACCCATGGCCTGCGGGTGATCGAGGGGGGCGTCCCGCGTCAGGCCCCGGTGATCGCCGCCGACGATCCCGGCGCGCTCGGACCCCAGGATTATGTGCTCGTCTCCCTCAAGGCCCAGGCCCTGCCGGAGGTGGCCCCGACCCTGGGTCCGCTGATGCATGAGGGGACGGCGGTGGTCAGTGCCATGAACGGTATTCCCTGGTGGTTCTTCCATCGCTTCGGCGGAGCGCTGGAGGGGACGTCCCTCGACAGCGTCGACCCGGGCGGGCGGATTGCAGCCGCCCTGCCGCCGCAGCGGGTGATCGGCTGCGTGCTGCACAATTCCAACTTCTCGCCCGAGCCGGGCGTTTCGCAGGTGGCCGGCATCGACCGGCTGATCTTCGGGGAGCCGGACGGGACCGCATCGACCCGGGTCGAGACCCTGGCCGCCGCCTTCCGCGCGGCGGAGGTCCGCAGCGACACCCCGACGGACATCCGGACCCCCATCTGGGTGAAGCTCTGGGGCAACATGTACGCCAACCCGATCTCGGCCCTCACCGGGGCCGGGACGGCCGACATGCTGGCCGATGATCAGGTGCGGGCGCTGGCCCTGCAGATGATGCGGGAAATGGCGACGCTCGGCGAGGCGCTGGGCCTGCCCTTCCCGATCACGCCGGAAGCGCGGATGGATATCGCCCGCAAGCTGGGCAACTTCCGCACCTCCATGCTGCAGGACATGGAGCAGGGACGGCCGCTGGAGCTGGACCCGATCGTGGGTGCCCTGGTGGAGCTGGGCACGCGCCTCGGCCTGCCGACGCCCAGCCTGTCGGCGGTCTACGGGCTGGCCCGTCTGTCGGCGCGGATGAAGGGTCTCTATCCCGCCGCCACATAGGTGACCGGCGTCGGGGGCAGAGCTGCCCGCGGGCGCAGGCCGAGGCCCTTCAGCACGATCTTCACCGCCTCCCAGTGGATGCCCCCCATGACCCGCAGGGTCATCAGCGGGTGCGCGGCAAAGGCCTTTGCCAGGACGGCATCGGTGAGGGGGCGGCGCTCGGCGGCGAAGCGGGCGTTGAGCATCTTGGTCCCGTCGTCCCGGTTCGACACGGCGATGTCCAGCACCGTGTTGGCGTCCGGCGGATGGACCCGGAAGCGGTAATGCAGGTCCATGTCCATGAAGGGGGAGACGAAGAACCCCTTGTCGCAGTCCTGTTCCACGACCGGCCGGTTGCCGGGCTCCGGGGCGGGGATCAGGTAGCTGTGCGCCTCGCCGAAGGTGTTGCGCACCTCGTAGAGGACCGCCGCCAGCTCCCCGGTCCGGCGCCAGCAGAACCAGACGCTCAACGGGTTGAACACATAACCGAGCATCCGCGGCATGCAGAGCAGCTGCACCGGTCCGCCGTCGGGGGACAGGCCCGCGGCCTGCATGTGCCCTTCGATGAAGCCCCGCAGGTCCGTCTCCGGGGCTGCGTCCTTCGGCAGGTGGTCCCGATCGTGGAAGCTGAACCAGTTGAAGCGATTGCGGGACATCCGCTTCAGCCCGGCCACGGTCTCGTCCAGCCGGTCGATGTCCAGCAGCAGCATGAACATGCGGTAGCGCAGCCGGTGCTGGCGCGGCGCATGGCGCACGTGGGTCACCACCCCGTCGTAGAGGCCGGGGTCCGCCGGTGTCATGCGGCTTTTTCGATGCGGGGGGCGAGGACGATGCGGTTGCTTTCCCCCTCCACCGACCAGGGACGGCGCACATCGGCGGCCAGCTCCGCAGCGGCGAGGCCCGCCTGAAGGCCATCCTCGTGGAAGCCTGAACCGAAATGTGCGCCGCAGAAATAGGTGTGGCGGGTGCCCTGCAGCTTCCACACCTCCCGCTGTGCCCGGATGGCCGGGGCGTCGAAGATCGGATGCTCATAGACCTGGGTGTGCATCACCTGATCCTGCGCCGGGGGCGTGATCGGGTTGAGGGTCAGGAACAGCTCCCGCGGGCCCGGCAGGCCCTGCAGCAGGTTCATCCAGTAGGTGACGCACAGGTCCTGATCCGGCCCGTTGCCCCGGCGGCCGACGAAGTTCCACGACGACCAGGTGATCTTGCGCTTGGGCATCAGGGCGCGGTCGGAGTGCAGCACGGCGAGGTTGCGGCTGTAGCGGAAGGCCGACAGCAGGCGCTGCTCCTCCGGCGAGGGATCGGCCAGGAGCTTCAGCGCCTGGTCCCCGTGGGTGGCGATCACCACCCGGTCGTAGTGGCGGGTGTCCCCGTGGGCGTCCGTGATCTCGACCCCGTCAGCCAGGCGGCGGATCTGGGTGACGGCGCAGTTGGACCGGATCTCCCCCTGATAGTCCGAAAGCAGGCGGGACACATAGGCCTGGGATCCGCCGATGACCGTCCGCCACATGGGCCGACCGGCCAGCTTCAGCAGGCCGTGATTCTCGAAGAAACGTATGAAGGCCGCCGCCGGGAAGGCGCGGATCTCCGCCGTGGGGGCCGACCAGATGGCGGCGGCCTGGGGAAGAAGATGGTCCTCCAGGAAGGCCTCGGAATAGCCGTTGCGCTCCAGATACTCGCCGAGCGTCACCAGCGGCTCCTCGCAGGCGTCCGCATGGCCCGGCGCATCGCGATAGAAGCGGGTCAGGTCGGCCAGCATTCTCCAGAAGCGGGGACGGAGCAGGTTGGTCAGCCGTCCGATGATGGGGGCGGCGCCGACCCCGCCATATTCCGTCCGTCCGGCATCCAGGGACACGGCAAAGGACATGTCGGTCTCCTTGGTGGGGACCTGCAACTGGTCGAACAGGGCGACGAGATTGGGATAGTTCAGGGCGTTGTAGACGATGAAGCCCGTGTCCACGGCCGGCAGGCCGGGGAGGGAGACGGTGTGGGCATGGCCCCCCAGGCGGCCGTCCTTCTCATACAGCGTGACCCGGGCATTGCGGGACATCAGCCACGCCGCCGACAGGCCGGACACTCCGGATCCCACGACAGCAATGGAGGGAAGGTGCGAAGAGCTCTCAGACATGAACAGATCCGGATCGACAGAACGGCTGGGGTGGTCGCGTCAGCTACGCTTCGGCGTTTCGCACAGATGCGGGCCGTCGTAAAACACCCATCGACGTGCATATATTGTTTAGGATGTCCCGTAGCTGCCGGGGAGTTGGCCTGAAAGCTGCCCAGGCAACGGAACGGCCCCTTGAGTCCGCCCAGATCGAGAATTCGCACCCCATGCCTGCCGTCGTCCTGCTGATCGCGATCTTCGGCTCCATGTCCCTGGCCATGGTCGTGGGCTGGGCCTGCCAGCGGGCCTGGAACAATGGTGGCTGGACCGACGCCTTCTGGAGCTTTTCCGTCGGCATTGTCGGCGTGGCGGCCTCCCTGGCGCCGGTGGGCCAGATGACGGCGCCGAGCCTGCGTCAGGGTCTCGTGGCCGCCCTGGTCGGCCTGTGGTCCCTGCGCCTGGGTCGCCACATCGCCGCCCGGGCGGGGGAGGGGCCGGAGGACGCCCGCTACGCGGCCCTGCGCACCGAATGGGGTCCCGCGTTCCAGCGGCGCATGTTCAGCTTCCTGCAGACCCAGGCCGCCGCCGGGGCCTTCCTGGTCCTCACCGTAGCGCTGGCGGCCCACAACCCGTCCCGGGACCTGCGCGTGGCCGATGTGGCCGCAGCGGCCCTGTTCATCGTGTCGGTGGCAGGGGCCGGGATTGCCGACCAGCAGCTGGCGGTCTTTCGCCGCAACCCCGGCAACCGGGGCAAGGTCTGCGATGTGGGACTGTGGGCCCTGTCGCGACACCCCAACTACTTCTTCGAGTGGCTGGGCTGGACGGCCTACGCCGTGATCGCCCTCGATCCGGGCGGTGCCTACGGGATCGGCTGGCTGTCCCTCACCGGTCCGGCCTTCATCTATTATCTGTTGCGCCACGTCAGCGGTGTGCCACTTCTGGAGGCGGCGATGCTGCGCTCCCGCGGGGAGGCCTATGTCACCTATCAGGCGCGGGTCAGCGCCTTCTTCCCGTGGCCGTCCCGGCGGCCGCAGATGTCTGATGGAGTTCGTTGAATGATGCGTCTTGTCGTCGCCTACCTGATCGCAGCCGTGGCGTTCGGGGCCTGTGACGCGGTCTGGCTGACCCAGTCCTATGGCCGGATCTATTATCCGGAGATCGGCCAGCTGACCCTGCCGGCGCCGGCCCCGGGGGCGTCGCTCGCCTTCTACCTGCTCTATCTGGTGGGCGTGATCCGTTTTGCCGTGGCTCCGGCCCTGAAGAGCGGCGGCGTCGGCGCGGCCGTCGTCAATGGCGCCTTCTTTGGCCTGGTGGCCTATGGAACCTATGATCTGACCAATCTTGCGACCCTGAAGAACTGGACACTGAAGATCTCCCTGGTGGATATGGCGTGGGGCACCTTCGCCACGGCCACCGCCTCCGCCGTGTCCACATTCGTGACGTCGAAGACTTTCAAGGCGTGAGGCTCGAGTAAGCATGACCGATACTGCAAACCCGCTCCAGGGCGAGGCCCGCGCGCCGATCTGGACCCTGCCCGAAGTGCGTCGCGCGCCGGCGGCCTTCCGGACCGCCCTGAAGATCGCCGCCGAGAACTGGATGAGCGGCAGCCTGACGGTTGTCCTGCCCTCCGGCCAGGAGCTGAACATCGGCGGGGGGCATGACGGCCGTCACGCCCGGCTGGTGGTGAAGGACTTCCGCTTCGTCGGCCGGGTGCTCGCGGCCTCGGACATCGGCTTTGCCGAGGGCTATATCGCGGGGGAATGGGATACGCCGGACCTGTCGGCCCTGCTGGAGGCGTGCTCCGCCAACTTCGACCGTCTGGCCCGGCTCCTCGACGGTAACCCGGTGATCCGCGCCATCAACGTCATGGCGCACAGCCTGAACCGGAACAGCCGCAAGGGCTCGCGCCGCAACATCTATGCCCATTACGATCTGGGCAACGACTTCTATTCCGCCTGGCTTGACCCCAGCATGACCTACTCCTCGGCCCTGTTCGCCACGCCGGACCAGTCGCTGCAGGAGGCCCAGACCCACAAATACGCGACCCTCGCCCGGTCCATGGACCTGCAGTCGGGACAGAGTGTGCTGGAGATCGGCTGCGGCTGGGGCGGTTTCGCGGAGTTCGCCGCAGGGACCGTCGGGGCCAATGTCACCGGCATCACCATCTCCCCCGCCCAGGCGGAATTCGCCCGCAAGCGGATGTTCGAGCAGGGTCTGGCCGAGCGGGTGAAGATCGAGCTGGTGGACTACCGCGACGTCCAGGGCCAGTTCGACCGCGTGGCCTCCATCGAGATGTTCGAGGCCGTGGGCGAGGCCTACTGGGGTGCCTATTTCGATCGCGTCCGGCGGGTGCTGGCGCCCGGCGGGCGGGCGGGCCTGCAGATCATCACGATCCGGGACGAGCTGTTCGCCGACTACCGGAAGCGCTCGGACTTCATCAAGCGCTACGTGTTCCCGGGCGGCATGCTGCCGTCGGAGGCCCGCCTGCGGGACGAGGTCCGGGCTGCCGGGCTGAAACAGGGGGACCTGCTGCGGTTCGGTCAGCACTATGCCGACACCCTCAAGCAGTGGGGTGACCGGTTCGACGCGGCCTGGGACGATCTTCGCAATCCCCAGTTCGACCAGCGGTTCCACCGGCTCTGGCGGTTCTATCTCAGCTACTGCGAAGCCGGCTTCCGCACCGGACGCACCGATGTCATCCAGCTTCAGCTGACCCGGGCCTGACGGAGCGCCCTTCTGGGACCGGATCCGGGACGAGTTCCGGCATCCTTCCGCCGACGGACGTGTCGTACGGGCGACAACCGCCTCACAATCGCCGTCTCGCCGGGTTTCCTGCTGGCTTGCGCGGTTCGGGCAGCTAGGGTCGACCGACGCGATTGCACGTGACATGTGACTGCCGCATACAGCGGCTATGACGGCGCGTCAGGGGGCTGGACGAGGGTGCGGCGAGTGACTTTTGAGTGGGTTCGAAAGGCCCGTTGGGCGGGGACTGTGGCGGTCACCGCGGTGCTGTCCGGCGTTGCGGCGGTACCGACCGTGGGAACCGGCGCGCCGGCGACCCCGGTGACCCCGGCCATTGGTGCCGTGCCTGCGGCCAAGCCCCTGCCCCGGCCTGCGGACCAGCGGCAGAAGGCGGTCCCCATCGCCCAGGCCATGATGTTGATGGCCCAGACTGCGCCTGCGGACCCCGCGGCCACTCCGACACCGCCCAAACCGGCACCGCCTCCGCCCTTGCCCTTCGAGACGCGTGCGCGACCGACCATCGACCTGTCGACCATCGTTCTGCGCCCGTCCGATGAGGCGCTGATCCTGAAGACCCTCGAGGATACGCCGAGCCACGGCTTCCGGCGCAACGAGTTCAGCGATGCGGGGCTGGCAGAGGCGCTGGCCTCGTCCGATCCGGACGTCCGCGCCGGGGCCGTGCGCGCGCTGAAGGTGGGTCTGATCCGCTATGCCCGGGCCCAGCATGGCCAGCGCATCGCCGCAGACAGCTTCAAGAAGAACTGGGGCGTGCACCCCGACCCCTACAATCCAGACAAGGGCTTTGCCGCCGCCGTGGCCGAGGATCGGCTCGCGGCGTGGATCGATGATCTGCCCCCCCGGTACCAGGGCTACATCTCCCTGCGGGCGGCGTTGAAGACCTATCGCGACATCGCCGCGCACGGCGGTTGGGAGAAGATCCCTGCGGGCACCTCACCGCTGGCCTTGAACGCCACCGGACCGCGGGTCCTGGCGCTGCGGGCCCGTCTGGCCGCGGAGGATCCCACCCTGCCCGCCGCCGCCGCGCCGGAGACCTTCGACGCCGACCTGGTGGAGGTGATCAAGCACTACCAGCTCCGGTCGGGACTCAACCCCACCGGCGTCGTGGATTCCTACACGCTGACCGCGCTGAACCAGCCCGTCGGCCAGCGGATCATGCAGATCATCGCCAATCTCGAACGTTGGCGCTGGATCGACCGCGACATGCCCCCCACCCGGATCGAGGTGAACATCGCTGCGGCGGGGATGACGGTCTACAACAACAACTATCCGGGCCTGTCCATGCGGGCGGTGGCCGGTCGGCCGGCGGACCAGTCGCCGATGCTGCAGTCCCGGATCGACGCCATCGTCGTCAATCCGCCGTGGAACGTGCCCTACGCCATCGCCAAGAAGGAATACTGGCCGAAGGAGAAGAAGCATCCGGGCTATCTGGAGGCCCATGGCTTCCGGGCCATCCCCGACGGCACCAATGGTGGCGTGCGGCTTCAGCAGATGGCTGGACCGTCCGCTCTCGGAAAGTTGAAGTTCGATTTCCCGAACCCCTATGGCGTCTATCTGCATGACACGCCGACCCATTCGACCTTCGCCACGGACAGCCGCGCCCAGAGCCATGGCTGCATCCGCCTGCAGAACCCGGCGGCCCTGGCCCAGCTCCTGACCGCCAACATGCCGGAATGGACGCCCGAGGCCCTGCAGGAGGCCATCGACTCCGGCGATACCAAGCGAATCCACCTCGCGACCCCCATCGACGTCGTGATTCTCTACTGGACGGCCTATGTGGGTAAGGGCCAGGTAAGCTTCCGCCAGGATATATACGGCTGGGATCGCGACCTGCTTCAGCTGCTCGAGCCGCAGCCGGCCAAGCTCCCTGACCGGTCGCCGGAGAGTCCCGCCGCTTGACAGGGGGCGTGAGTCTCGGCTTCTACACCTCTTGGACGAAGTCAGGGCGTCGGCGCTTGCGCCGTCGAGAACGGATGATCGATCGTCGGAAGCTGCTATCCCTCGGCGCAGGTGCGCTGGCCACGCCCCTCCTGGCGTCGCCGAACACCGGCTGGGCCAAGTCCTTCGTCGGACCGCCGGAGCGGCACGTCAATCTGCACAACCTGCACACGGGGGAGCATCTCTCCCTGACCTATTTCGAGAACGGGCGCTATCTTCACACCGCGCTCCATTCGGTGAACCGCTTTCTGCGGGATTTCCGCACCGGCCAGGTGCACGCGATCAGCCCGCAACTTCTCGATGTCCTGCACCAGCTGTCCGCCAAGCTCGAGACCGGGCAGCCCTTCCAGGTGATATCCGCCTACAGGTCACCCAAGACCAATGCCCGCCTGTCCCGGCACGGCCGCGGCGTCGCGCATCACAGTCTGCACATGAAGGGCATGGCCATCGATATCCGGGCACCGGGGGTCGAGCTTTCGGACCTGCACCAGGCGGCACTGGATCTGCGTCGGGGCGGCGTCGGCTACTATCCGACGTCGGACTTCGTTCATGTGGATGTGGGGCCGGTGCGCCAGTGGGCCCTGGATGACCACGAGGGTGGCGAACACGAAGGCGGCGAGACCGGCGAAAGCTGACCGGCGAAAGCTGACGGGCGAAAACTGACCGGCGAAGGCCGAGACGGCTAAGGCCTCGCGGTGACAGGGACGACCGGGATCAGGACCCGGCCACCACCATGCAGTGAACACCCTTGGATACCAGCGTGTGGCAGGCCTGCCGCGCGTCGTCGTGGTCGAAGCCGGCGAAGCGCGCCCGGTACTTGCCGTGTCCGGCCTTTTCCACCTGGGGCGCGGCGGTCAGCACCTTGTGGAAGCGGCCCCGCAGGCTGGCCATGTGCGCCTTGGCTTCGGTTGGCGTCGAGAACACGCCCACCTGGATCTGGTAGGCACCGCTGCTGGCTGCGGGCTGCGCAGCGTCCGACTTGTTCTGGGCGGTGTCGGTGCGGACCGCCGGGCAGGCCTTGGCGTGATGGCCGTGACGGCTGCGGATGCACGGGGGAGATGCCTTGGCCGTGGCGACGCCGGCGCAGGTCACCCGATGACGGTGATGGCCGCGGCCCTTGAAGCAGGCGGCCTGGGCCACGCCCCGGGCGGCCGCCGTTCCCGCACCGGGAGGTGCATCGGCGGGCGCGGTGGCATCCGGACGGGACAGGGACGGGGGCAGGGTGGCCAGGGTGAGGGGTGTCGGGCCCGTATGATCGCCCAGCACGATCTTCAGCCCGGACTGCTCGCCCGAGCCCATTTCCGACGGCGGGCGCTGGACCGGCCCGGCCGCGGAATCCGCCGGCTCGTGCAGGGTGGAGGCGAGGGTGATGTTCTGGCCCTGGGCGCGCCGCGAGAAGACCTCGAACCCGCCATTGATCAGGTCCTCGACGTTCTCGTCCCGGGCGGCGGTGGAAGATCCGCCCAGCACCACGGCGATCAGGCGCTTGCCGTTCCGCTTGGCCGAGGCCGCCAGGTTGAATCCCGCCGCCGACGTATAACCGGTCTTCAGCCCGTCGACCCCGTCAACCTTGCCAAGCAGGTGGTTGTGGTTGGTGATCTCGCGTCCTTCGAACTGGAATTCCTCACCCCGAAGTAGCTGTAGTACTGGGGATAGTCGCGCATGATGGCCCGCGACAGGATGGCGATGTCCCGGGCCGTGCTGATCTGCCGCGGGTCGGGCAGCCCGTTCGCATTTGCGAAGTGAGTGCGGTCCATGCCCAGTTCCTTGGCCCGCAACGTCATCAATTCGGCGAATTTGGGCTCGTTTCCACCGATCTTTTCCGCCACGGCCACCGCGATGTCGTTGGCCGACAGTACGGCAATGGCCTTGATGGCCTGATCGACGGTCAGGGACCCGCCCGGACGGATGCCGAGCTTGGAGGGGTTCTGGTGGGCGGCATGGGCCGACACCGGAATCCGGTCGTTCACCGACAGCCGGCCGGTGGCGAGGGCCTCGAAGGTCAGATACAGCGTCATGATCTTGGTGATGGAGGCGGGGTAGCGCGGCTCGTCCGCCCGGCGGGCATAGAGCACTTCGCCCGTGTTCGCATCGACCACCACCGCGGCGTATTTCTCGTGCTGGAACAGGGTCGTACCGGCTTGGGCGGAAGCGACGGAGGGCCCACTCACCGCACCTGCGAAGGCGAGAACGGCCGCCAGGGCCCCGGTGAGTCCTGCCTTCAGGCGGGAAAGGTCAAGCATGCACTGTTTCCGTCACATTGCCGGCGCCCGCGGCGTCCCGCCGTCGGATCAAAGTTACCATCCTTCAACGGACCTTTCGCTAAGGTAAACAACGACCGGGCCTCAAGCCTCATTATGCACCTTTCTATGGCAAATGGCAGACAAATGCGCCTCCGAGGCGAGGGTGCGTCGCACAAAAAATTCATTGTGCATTGCACCATTTTTCTTGACGAATTCGTCTGTCGGGGGCATTTTCCGAGACGTACACCGGCGTCCTTCGCCGGCTCGAAACACCCGGGCGGCAGTTGCCCTCCCCACGGCCAGTCCCTGGCCC
>CAIQUG010000254.1 GCA_903874895.1 uncultured Caulobacterales bacterium
GCCTCCATCACCAGCGAAGCCGGCGAAGGGATCTCCTCCGTCCCGCGCAAGATCCTGTCCGACCTGCTGGGCGGCCGGACGCTGGAGTTATTAATCTGTACACTGATCATAAATCTCGTTGGCCTGTTTTCGCCGTTCTTCTCCATGCTGGTGTTCGACAAGGTCATCGGGAACAACATTCCCGAGACCCTGTGGGGATTGACGGTGGGGATGGTGCTGTTCCTCGCGCTGGACCTGTTGATGAAGCTCATCCGCCTGCTGATCATCGAGAAGGCCGCCTACCGGGCCGACGCTGCGGCGGACGATGCGGTGCTGAAGCGCCTGCTGGCCCAGTCCGGCGGCGCCGTGATCTCGACGGGGGCGCTGCTGGCCCGTTACCGGGAGTTTGCCGCCAGTCGCGACCTGTTGTCGTCGAGCTACCTCGTGGCGGCGACGGACCTGCCGTTTGCGGTGCTGTTCCTGCTGGCCATGGCCGTGATCGGCGGGCCGGTGGTGCTGGCCCCCCTGGTCCTCGGCGGCGGGCTGATCGCCGTGTCGCTGGTGCTGCGCGGGCCGATCGCCCGGCGGAACCAGGACGCCCAGGTGATGGAGGGCCTGCGCCTGGGTCTGCTGGCGGAGATCCTCACCCATCTGGACCTGATCCGGACCAGCCGCCTGCGGGCCCTGTTCGATCGCAAATGGCAGGGGCTCGCCTCCGCATCGTCAGAGGCCCGCAGCCGCGGCCGCCTGCTGACCAGCCTCAACTATGCCCTGCTCGCCGAGGGGGCGATGCTGATCTGGGTGGCGGTGATCGTCATCGGCGCGCTGATGACGGAGGCCAATCTGCTGACCGTGGGCGGACTGACGGCCTGCTCCATCCTGTCCAACCGGATCGGCAGCCAGGTCTCCAGCTTCGTCATCCTGCTGGGGCGCTATGACGTCCACCGTCGTGCCCGGGCGCGCTTCGAGGAGACCCTGGTCGCCCCCGCCGCAACGGCCGCCTATCTGCCTCCGCGACGGATCGGGGGAGCCTATCACGTGCATGACCTGGGCTTTCGTTTCCCCGGAGACCGGCCGCCGGTGATCGAGAGCCTCAATCTCACCCTTTCGCCTGGGGAACGCGTGGGCGTCGTGGGCCGCAACGGCTCGGGCAAGTCCACCCTTCTGCGCTGTCTGGCGGGGGCGCTCGCACCCACGGCCGGGACCGTGATGATCGACGGGGCCAATATCGGGGCCTTCGATCCGGTCTGGCGGGCGGGCTGGCTGGGCTACAAGCCGCAGGACCCCCTGCTGTTCGAGGGGACGCTCGAGCAGAACATCCTGGGGAACGAGACGGGATGGGACGGCCAGAGACTGCACCGCGCCCTGCATCTTTCGGGTCTCGCGGAGGCCATCGGCCGCGGGGAACTGGCGCTGGACCTGCCCGTGGCCGCCGGGGGGGCGAACCTGTCCGGCGGCCAGCGGCAATCGGTGGCGCTCGCCCGCAGCCTGATGGTGGACGCCCGGGTGCTGATCCTGGACGAGCCCACCGCCGGGATCGATCACGAGCTGGAGGCCCTGGTGGCCAACCGGATCGCCGGGGCGACCCCGGACGGCGTCCTGATCGTCGCCACCCACAGCGTGGCGCTGCTGGGCCAGCTTGACCGGCTGATCGTGATGGAGCGCGGGCGGATCGTCGCCGATGGGCCGACCCGCTCCATCCTCGTGGCCTGAGGGAGGCGCGCCGCATGAAGA
>CAIQUG010000255.1 GCA_903874895.1 uncultured Caulobacterales bacterium
ACCTTGGCAGCCTCGTCGGCCACCCGCAGGCGAAGCCCCTCCCGCCACCAGGGCCGGGCCTCGAAGCCGGCAACCTCGTCGTCGGACATGGCCCCGCCCTGGGCCATGAGGGATTGCATGCTGATCGGCGACAGGCGTGCCCGATAGGCGGGGCGGGTGGCGACCAGATAGCGCTTGGCATCCACGTGCAGGCGGACCAGCTGGGCGATCCGCGACCCGAACAGGGGCTCCAGCGCGTCGGCGCCGACCTCGTGGTGGGCGTCGATGTGACAGGCTCCGTGCGCGACGTCGTGCAGCAGGCCGGCCACCTGCAGGCCCACATCGTCCGGTGCCATCTTCCGCAGCGCCTCAGCACATTGCAGGCCATGATCGAGCTCCGTCAGCCCCGGCTCGTCACAGGGGGTGGTCTCGAAGGTCCGCAGCAGGGCTTCCACATCGGCGAAGCTGGCGAAGGTCAGGGGGATCGGCAGGGCGTGGGTCATGATGTCGTCCGATTTGCGGGAGAAATCCCAAATTAGCATCGGGAATGTGGATGATAAACATATTTCAATCAAAATATCCGATTCGTGTGGCGCCCCTGCAACGGCCCTGTTGATCTGGGAAACGTGACACGACCGACCGCTGAGCATGCCCTTTGTCCCACCGCGACCGGCTCGAATAAAACGTTGTAATTGTGACATTATACCGTGCGATTGCCACACCCTGACCGGGCTGCAGCGCACCGGCGCGCCCAGCCGGAATGCCGCAGGATCACCTGCCGGACCCCACAGCAGATACATTCATCCGGGTACGATGTGGGCCGTCATCCATCAGTCTTAATTAAGTGACGCCACCGTCATGTTCGGCTGGCAATCCGTTCTCCTCATCATTGGGGGTACAACGTGACCAAGCTTCATTCCTTCAAGGCCGCCCTGCTTCTGGCCGGCAGCGTTCTGACCGTCGGGATCCCGGCCGGCACGGCATCTGCGGCGGAAACGCCTGCGGCCAGCGTCGACGAACTGGCCCCGGTGGTCGTCTCGGCCCAGAAGCGCGAGCAGAACCAGATCGATGTTCCCATCACCCTGCAGGCCTTCAGCGGCGACTATGTGAGCAAGGCGGGCCTGCAAAACCTGACCGATGTCTCCACCCTCACGCCCGGCTTCTACGTCCAGAACCAGTCATCCCAGAACCCGGGTCTGGTGATGCGCGGCATCACCGACGACAATGCCGGCCCCACGGACGAGGCGCGCGTGTCGGTCTATCAGGACGGCGTGTCGATCTCGCGGATCACGACGGCCTCCACAGAGCTGTTCGACGTCCAGCGGATCGAAGTGGCCAAGGGCCCCCAGTCCACCCTGTTCGGTCGCGCAGCCCTCACCGGCGCGGTGAACATCATCCAGAACAAGGCCAACGAGAAGGGCTTCGACTGGAATGCCAAGCTCGAAGGCGGCAACTACGGCTACAAGGACGCGGAGGGGATGGTGAACCTCCCCCTCAGCGAAAACCTGGCCATCCGCCTCGCCGGACGCTTCAAGACCCGGGACGGCTACATCACCAACCTGCTCGATCCGGGTGTCGACAACAAGCTGAACAGCGACAATGCCACGGCCTACCGGGTGGCGATCAACTATTCCAACGAGAGCTTCACCAATGACCTGCTGTTCAATGCCGAGCAGGATCACAACAGCGGCGTGGATTTCAAGAGCGGGGACTTCTATCCGACGAACCCGGCGACGGGCGCTGTGACTGGCGATCTCAGCCCCTACACCCCCGTGGCACTGAATCCGGACGCATCCCCGACAGGCACCAATCACCTGTTCACGCACCGCAAGCTGATCGGCGTGACAAACATTGCCAGCCTGAAGCTCGGCAACGGCTTCAAGCTGACCTCCACCACCGCCTGGCGCCACGATCACTTCAACGAGCGTGGGGACAATGACGGCACGGCGGCCCAGCTGATCAACTCCAACACCTTCGGCGGCGGTCACCAGTACAGCCAGGAGTTCCGCGTGAACTACGACAATGGCGGACGCTTCACGGCGTTTGGCGGCGTCAGCTACTTCCAGGAAAACACCCAGGGCACGACGCAGGTGGCCTACGGCCAGCCGGCCCTGCTCGGCCTGCTGCTCAACACTGCAGGCCCGCTGAACCGGGCCACCCACATCCTGCCTCCGACCGCGTATTACGCGTCGGTGGCTGTCGTCCAGCCCGAGATCGCGGGTCTGCTGGGCTTCAAGCCCACCGATCCCGGCTTCGCGCAGGAATATGCCCTGGCCGGAGCGCTGGCCGCGAACATGACCGGCGCCAACGCCGTCCACAACGAAGCCTCGACGACGCTCTCCCGGGACCGGTCCTACGACGTGTTTGCGGACGGGTCCTACAAGGTGACGCCGCAGCTGGAAGTCAGCGCCGGCGTGCGGTTCAGCCAAGACGAAAAGGCCACCCTCTACAGCTCCAGCGTCGGTGACCGGTCCATTCTCGGCGGCCTGATCGCCGTCGGGTCGGTGCCGGCAGCCTTCCGACCGGCCCTTCTGGCCGGGCTTGCCAACCCGCTGGCCCCGTCCCTGGCCATTCCCAACAGCGTGCTGCCGGCCTTCGCCCTTCTCGGCCAGCCGACCGGGAGTAACGGCCAGTTCGACAGAGGCAAGCTGGTCAATGACGGGGTCAGCTGGCGGCTGACGGCGCGCTATGCCCTGAGCGATCGCCAGAGCCTCTATGCCACCTATTCCCGGGGTCTGCGCCCTCGGGTCCTGACCGGCGTCTCCGGTGCTGCGCCCTATGCCGCGTCGGTCTTCAATCCGCTGGCGGCAGAAACCCTCGACAACTACGAGGCCGGCTACAAGGCCGCCCTGTTCGACAAGACCCTCGCCCTCGACACAGCGGTCTACATCAACGATTACCAGCACTTCTCCACGACCATCGTGCAGCAGGGCAAGTATGTCTCAATCGACGCGGGCCAGGCCCAGACCTACGGCTTCGAGGCCCAGGTGATCTGGACGGTGATGAAGGGCATCGACGTGTTCGGGGCCTATGCCTACACCCACGGGCGGTTCGGGACCGGTCTGTATGACGGCAACCACTTCCGCCTCACGCCCGACCACACGGTCAGCCTCGGCGGGGCCTACCGCTTCCCGGCGCTGGGCGGCACCATCGAGGTGCTGCCCCGCTATCAGTGGAAGTCGAAATATTACTTCAACGAGGACAACGGCAAGCTGTCCGAGCAGAACTACATCCTGAACGAGATCCGCACAGACCAGTACCAGAACGCCTTCGGCAAGCTCGACCTTCGGATCGGCTACAGCCGGCCGGGCCAGCCCTGGAAGGTCGAGGTCTTTGCCACCAACCTGACCGACCAGAAATTCCTCAAGGACGCCGGCAATGTCGGTCAGAGCATCGGCCTGCCCACCTATATCCCTGGCGAGCCGCGCTTCTACGGCCTGTCGGTCTCGATCCGGAACTGACCACTCACCGGACCAGCCAATGGCAGACGGGCGCGGGAGCCATCCCGCGCCCGTCTTTGCCTCCTACGCCAGCCTCGGGTCCAGGGTACGACATCCGCAGATTATCAGCGTCGTCTCTTGGCTGTCGCGCACCGATCAAGAATTTTCCTTGCGGGTGGGGGACATGTTCACCCCGGGTTACAGCTCTCGAACTTACAACTGACCTGGCGCAGAGCGTACCTATCCCCCTACCAATCGCGATCCATTCTGGCGAAGTTCGGATCCTATAACTGGGGTAAGACCCGAAGCTCACGGTTCCGGATAGCGCGTGGAACCGGACATTCCCAACGACCGCAAAGAGCCCAATCCGGAAGTGAAACGCACCAAGCATTTTGGATGCGCGATGCCAATTCTTCGGAACGGGCGAAGCCCGAGCCAAGGGATCTGACCTATGCCGCCGCGAGGCGGTCCGCATGCCACCGGAGATGATCTTCGACAAATGTCGCTATGAATTCAAAGCCGTGGCCGTATCCGGGCCGGTAACGCACCGTTGTCGGCTGACGAGCGTCTGCGCAGGCGCGCTCGAAGGTCCCTGTCATTAGATCCGTTTCCAGCCAAGCGTCCGCGAGCCCCTGATCGATCAGAATCTCCGAACTTCTGGCACCGTCTTCCACAAGACAAGTGGCGTCATAAGTCCGCCAGCTCGCTTCGTTCGCGCCGAAATAGCTCGAGAAAGCCTTTCGGCCCAGCGGGGACCTCGAGGGCGCAACCAACGGCGCCAAAGCCGAAATTGACGTGTAGCGGCCGGGATTTTTTAATCCCACCATCAGCGCCCCATGTCCGCCCATGGAATCCCCGCTGATGGCTTGATGCCCAAGATCCACGTCAAAAT
>CAIQUG010000256.1 GCA_903874895.1 uncultured Caulobacterales bacterium
GACACCACGACGCCGCCGGCCGCCGCCGGGCTTAATTGCTCCCCCCCGTCCGGAGCCGTGGAGACCGCCGTGGGTTGGGTGTTGGTGATCGGGGTGGCGGGGATTGGAATGACGCAGGCATCGCCGCCGCCGCTCCACTTGGGGTTTGAGGAGCGGAGTGTGAGGTGCGCGTTCGCTCCACGGATATCCACCTGCCGGATGGTCCGCTCAAACAATTGCCCCCCCGCCCGCGCCCGCTCAACGACCACCCAATCCCCTTGCCGGGGGCCGTAGGCGATATCCTCAGCGTTGACCACGTGCGCGAGGGACTGGGGAAGGATCTGGGCGTCGGCGCTGTCGTCGCGCACAAGTTCCAGCCACTGACGGGCCCCCAAGTAGCGGCCGTCGGGCTCGAAGTTCGGCACGTTCCCCTCGAAGAAGACTGAAAATTCTGGCCCGAGGCACTCGTACCAAACACCCAGCTGGACCTCGAAGCGAAGCGGCAGCGCCGGCGAGGTTCGCCGGACGGACCCCGTGAGACGAGACGTCGCCAGCGCCCCCAGCCCCTCCGGCGGTCGGCTCGGGGGCAATCCCCGGGAGGGGGTTGATGCGACCCAACCCTCTGGCACGCCACCTGGCCAACCACCTGGGCCGCTGGCTGCCGCCCCAGGTGGGGCCTCCCCATCCAGCGCCGCGGCGAGCTTCGCCAGCGTCCGGCGCGAGGTTACGAACTCATAGTCGGGCGCGAGAGCCCGAAAGAGCGTCGAGGTCGCCACGCCAGCCCGCGTCGCCCACTGGATCGTCGAGAGGCCCCGCTCGGCCATCGTGTCGGTGAGCCACTGCCGGATTTCCGCAGGCGTATTCAAATTGGGGGGTGTCGTCATTCCAGTAGCATACCAATGCAATATGATTCGCGGCAACTCGCATTAAGGCGTGGCGTCGCATTGCATTTTATGTCATTATACTGCATCAAGCGCTTGCTGCCCGGCTGCCTCCGGGGAGCAGACCCAAACTGTAGGATCACAACCGTGAGCGACACACCCCACCGGCGAGGCCGGCGCTTCGAGGCCGAAGTACAGAAGTCGATCGAGAGGACGGGCTGGCGGGTGTTCCGGCAACCAGCGAGCGGTGCCGTCGGGACGCGCATTGGTTCACGCGCGTTGACCGGTGACCTCCGGATCTCGGCGGGTGAGTTTGCCTTTCGCCTCGAATGCAAGCGCCGCCGCGTTCCACCTCTGACCCTCATGGCGTGGCTCGCCGGCTGCGACGTCCTCGTGATCCGCGCAGACCAGGGCGAGGCGACCGTCTTCACCACCCTCTCACGCTTCGAGGAAATCTTGGCCGCCGCCGCCGAGCATCTGACCGCGCCACACACGACGCCTATTGCCCGGACGCCGTCGCCGGCTCGTTGCCTCAACTCACGGCCGTTTCCGGGACGGACAAATTCGGCAGGCCACTGCCGCCGCCGGTGATCGGCACCCGCCGGCGATCGAAATCCGCGGGCGCGGGCCGCACTGGATCCGC
>CAIQUG010000257.1 GCA_903874895.1 uncultured Caulobacterales bacterium
AAATGTCCGCCGGCGTCAGCCCCTGTCGCTTGAGGGCGCGGACGAAGGTCTCCTGTTCGATAAGGGTCCCCGTGTCGAGCAACGCTCGAAATTCACGCGAGCCATCGACGGCGATCGCCCGAGCCTCATTCCAGTCCATCGAGCCGCTCGCCGGGTCCCGCCCAGAGGGGCGACCCTTTAGGTAGGCCTCTAGGGAGAGGCGCTCCACCTCGTCATTGAGGGCGAGCGCCGCCGCGCGGCGAGCCCGCGCACCGTCCCAGTAGTGGCCGGCGACGTCATCCAGAAACATTTCCTCCACGGCGTCAGCTGGCTCGATAGCCTCCCGGAGCGAGGCGCAGACCGCGTCGAAGTCTCGGGCGTTATCGAATAAGACGACCCCCAGCCGGCTTCCCCACCCCGAGACGCCTCCAGACGGGGCCGCACTCCCGGCGGAGGCTCCAGACGGTGCCGCGGCCCCATGCCCCCCTGGACCAGGGGCGGCTGGCGCTGGGGTCACCGCCTCCGGAGTGGCGCTCGTCTTCGACACTCGCCTCCGGGGAATTGACGCCGCAGCCGGGGCGGCCGGGGAGCCGGCGCATCCACCGACGCTTCCGCCAGCTCCGCCCGCTGAGCCTGGACCGGGGCCCGCGCCTTCCGGGGACTTTGAACTCGACTGCATCTGCTTGACCACGAGAATACTCCACCAAATTCACGCCACACGGGGAGGATCAGATCAATAGGTGGCACATAAGCGCCATATATAGATCACGCGCACTCGTTAGTTAATCATTTTATGTAGAAAAACGACAAATTTTACGATTTTGATTTTAGATCAAATGAGTCTAGTCTCAATTATTATTTGTTTGATCTAAAGTCACACTCTTGATGTGCTCAGGCTCCGGCCCAGACACGTGGCGCGACGGCCCCGCCTGCAGCCTCCAGATTGCGCGGGCCGCGTAATCGACCCGCCTGCCCGCCCCCTCCCCGATTTCCTGGCGCGACCCCACCGGCGTGAGCCAAGCTCGCCGGCTCCGTCACCGCACTCGGCAGCCGGAGAAGACGACGCCCGCGATTGTACGGCGCCGCTCGTGAAACGGGTCCAGGGCTCGCCCCAGTATCGGCCGCTCCGGCTCGAAGTCAGCCTCCCCCCGGAGGAGCCAATCCGTCGAACGGAACCGGAGTTTGAAGCCGGAGCCTGCGTCCCGGAGTTCTGCAATTGTGTACTCCACGAGGCCCGCGAATGTGGTCTCGATCGCGACCAGAATACCCTGGGGTGGGCACTGCAGTGTCGCGCCCTTCGGCACTCTCCGGCAGATGACCGTGGAGCCCTCGGGGTAGAGCTCGTCCAGGGAGGCGTCCCCCACGCGGACGCCGAAGAGATCGCGGGGGTCGACGCCGGGGAGAAATTCAATTTCCGCGACGCCGAAGTCACTGCGGCGGAGGTCGGGCTCGACAAAGGCACCCCGGCGGGCTTCGGCGACAATTGTCACTTCAGCCGCCAGCCACTGGGGAGCCGGCTCGGGCGGCGCGCTCGGGGGCTCCGGCACCGAGAGCGGCTTGCCTCCATTACTGTGGAAGCCAAATGGCCTCGTCCGCCGCCCAGTCGAGCGGCCCGCCTTGGGCTTACCTGGCGCTGGAGACGCCGGAGCCGTGGGCCCCTCGGCTGCGGCTCCGCCTTCGTCGGATGCGGCCGGCGTTGCCTCCGCGTCGGCGGCGGCATCCGGCGGCGACGCGTCACCGGTGAGGAGCCACTCGAGGTTGACCCCAAGCGCGCGGGCGTAGGCGACCGCAGTCTCGACCGACACTCTCCGGGATCCGTTTTCGTGTGCGTAGTAGGAGGGTGGCGACACCCCGAGCGCGGCGGCGGCGTCGCGGGCAGTCTTGAAGCCGGCACGCTCCCGGGCGGCGCGGAGGCGGACGCTGATCGGTCCGGGGGGAAGTTCCGTCATGAATTCAAGGGATCCGATTGGTGGGAAGTCGAAGCCGAAAATATACGAAACGCATAATTATACAATCTGACGCCGAAATCGCTTCGGTCCGGCGCGGGCAGGCGGTGAGTTTCCCGGCCCACGCTCCCGTCCCAGCGCCTGGACTGTGCCGTGGACGAAATTTACAGCTGACGGGCGCGGTCACTCACGCTCCTTGGCTGTACTCGCGACCACGCGCCACGGGCTGGGATTTGCCGGAAGGGAACGCGGTCGAGCTTGCCGAGGTCGTCGTCGAAGGTCGCCGCGATAAACCGAAGCCTGTCCCCCTGGAGCTCGACGCCGGTCAAGATGCCGGTGAACCACGCGCCGCTGTCGACGGCGATCCGGTGGGGAAGCACATCGGGCCCGCAGATCGTGTGACCGTGGACGACGACGAAGTCGTGGATCCAGCCCCACGCGCGCAGAAATGGCTCCCGGATGGTCGTCAGCCCCCGCGCGTCGCCGGTGAACGGAACATCAGGCTCCACGCCGGCGTGGACAAAGAGGTAGGGGCCAATCCTCACATAGGGCTTGAGCCTCTCCAGCTGCTCGAGCGCCTCCGCTGGCATCCGCTCCCGCGCCAATTTCCTGACAGCCTCGGGGGCACCGTCTGCGAGGTCGTCGCCGTCAATTCCGAGTTCAGCGAGTGTCTGCCGGCCGCCGTTGTTGAGCCAGAGGCGGATGAACGAGGGGGCAATCCCTTCGGTGGAGAGGAAAGCCTCCAGGTACTCCTCGTGATTTCCCTTGAGCGTATGTAGCTCAGCTCCCTCAAGCTTCAGGCCCCGGAGGTATACGAGGACCCCGACGCCGCGCGGCCCCCGGTCGACGTAGTCCCCCAGCGTCACGAGCCGGCGCCTCACGCCGTCGGCGACAAAGACGTGATCCTGCAGATACCCCACCAGACCCTGCAGGAGGTCGAGGCGGCCGTGGACGTCCCCGATCGCGTAGACGGCGTCGCCCGGGTCAAGCGACGCCGGCGCGGGCATCCACTCCGTCTTGAAGATGTTGGCGGTGTTGGAGGCGGGACCTGCCACCTAGGTCCGCCACGGATTGAGTAGAGCGACGCCGGTCGCCTCGAAGTCGGCTGTATTTCGCGTCACGACGGTCATTCCGTGGGTCAGCGCCGTGGCGGCGATGAGGGCGTCTCGCTCGGAGCGCGGATCAGGCACGTGGAGCCCGGCGCAGCGGATCGCGACGTCGGCGTCGACTGGCAGGATGCGCCCCCCAAAGGCTACCCGGACCTGGCCGTTAAGCCAGGACCTGAGGGCCGCCCCCTGCCGGCGGTCGCGCCGCTCGATCTGCAAGACGCCCAACTCCAGCTCGAGGAGACTGATCGCCGACAGGTAGAGGGCTGCGGTGTCGACCCCGTGAGCCCAGGACACGACGCCCTTGTCGGCCTTGCCTGACCCGGACTTCCTGAGCTCGGAGACCACATTGGTATCGAGAAGATACACTAGCTCAGGTCAGCCGGGCGGCTGCCGATCGAGACCGCCGCGGGATCAAATTCGAGGTCGGCGGCGTCGGGCATCGCAAGCAAGTCGGTAATCCTTGGTGTTTGTCCGAGGAGCCGGACGTAGTCCGCCATACTCATGAGAACATGCGCGGGCTTCCCGCGGTCGGTGATGAATACGGGCCCGCGGGAAGCCGCCTTCTTCGCGCCGCTCGTATCCTGATTGAACTCACGGCTCGATAGGGTTGTGATGGGCATCTCGTTCTCACGCATCTGGGGAAATCCGAGGGTTCCGACGCACCACGAAACCCGATGTAGATACATTACTACAATATTCCGAAAACTCAACCGGCGCAGCTGCCGCTTGAGATACGCGCCACCACTGAGGCCCACGCTACCCCGACGGCGCCCCGTAAATCTCTGGGGCTCAGTGGCGGCCGTTGGACACACTCGAGGCGCGAGGCAGACGCGGATCCGTCCTCAAGCCGCCGCGTGATTTGCCCACTCCGCGCCCAGGATGCGCTCCCGCGCCAGGAGGTAGGCGTTCTCCAGCGGCTCGTGGAAGGCGTGGGGCAGGTTCGGCAGCGCCCGCTTCAAGTCCCGGCCGACGCCGCCGAGCCCCTCAAGGCTGTCCTCAGCCTCGAGCCGCGCGGACCAGTACTCGAAGTCGCCGTCGCGCTTGGCTTGCGCGGAGGATTTCCGCGGCATTCCGGTGGCCGCCCCGAGGACCCGCCGGAGGCGGGCAAACTCCCGGGGTGCGATCGCCGGCGGAGATCCACCGTCATCTGCGGGCTCCAGCGCGACCCACACGGGCCCCACGCCGTAGAGGTAGCGGCCAATACCCCACCGGACGGCGGCCCGCTTGAAGGCGTCGGAGAGCGCGCCCTTCTCAGCCTCCAACTCAGTGTCGCCGGCGCCGTCGGCCTTCCAGAGCCATTCCCCCGCCACTCGGAGGCCAAGCTCGCAGACCGTCTTTTCGTCTGCGTGGCTGTAGCGGCACTGCCACCCCTGCGGGCCCACGACGACATCGAGGCGGTCCATGACGTCGCGGGCGTCCACGTAGGCAAAGGCCAGCCCGAGGCCGCGGGCTGCATCGAAGGCCCCCACTTTCCAGTGGACCTCCTGGGGCTCAAACGGTTGGAAGAGGCGGTCGAAGACATCTTCGATCAAGGCGAAATCTCCACAGTGGCGGGGGCGCGCCGACTGGCGCCGGCGGCCGGGGTGAGCGGTGTCGGCTTAGGGACAGGGGGGCGTGGGCGGACGCGGACGCTGTCCCCGCCCGCTCACACCGCGGACGTCGAGCATCCGGCGGAGACCTACGGCAGGTGGTCGGCGAAGTAGTCGGCGCTCAGGAGAATGAGAATTTCATCGCCGAACGCACTCTCGAGGTTCGCCAGGAGAACCTGGACCGCGGGCGCTCGGCGGTCGACGCCCGCGAGGATATCGACCTGCCGGCCGCCTCGGGAGACGAACACGTCGTCGACTTCGACATCGTCCCACGCGTCGTATCGCCGGGAGTAGACCCCGCCGACCGTCAAGGTGAGTGCGATTTCCATCTGCAGGGTGTGCATGAGTTCCTCCATCTGCGAGACAGAGAATTGCATTCAAAGTTTGCATTATCAATTGCATTATCAATTGCATTATCGGTCTTGGTGACTTTTAAATGCAAGTGTCGCGGTCGGGCTGAAACGCCTCACCAGCGTCGGTAGGCGCCAATCACCAATCCGGCGATCGACACCA
>CAIQUG010000258.1 GCA_903874895.1 uncultured Caulobacterales bacterium
GAACGGCTGGGTCTGGGGCGACTGGGGATCGGCATAGTCGCTCCGCGGGGGAACCGTCATCCGCCCTGAGGCGGTGGCCACGACGTCGCTGAACGACCAGCCACGCAGGGCGATCAGGGTGCCGGCGGTGTCGTTGTGGGAAAAGGCCGCCAGCGTGGCCTGGAGATTGAGCGACGTGAAGGTGCGCTCCACCGTACCTTCGGCGGCCAGCACCTTCACCTCCTCACCGACCCAGCTGTTGATGGCGGACGGGGTGAGCGTGTCGCGGACCCCCCACGGTTCGCCGGGCGTGCTGTCGTGCTCCAGCGAGACGGGCACATAGAGCATCCCCAGCCGGGCCTGGACCCGGGTGGCGGAGGTGGGAAGCGGCCGCCACAGGACATAGGCCTCCGCCACATCCACCGACGGGCGCACGCCGCGCTGGGCGACGCCGTCGACCACCAGGCTCAGACTGTCCGTGAACTGGGGCTGCCAGACGACGTCTGCGTCCGCGGTGCCGAAGGTTCCCCGGCCGAAGGCGGCCTTGCCGAAGCCGCCATGCGTCCAGCTGGTGGGGCCGTCAGAGGTCGCGCCCCCCACTGTGATCGTCCCCTGCACGGTCCGCGGGCTGATGAGGTCAACCTCTGCAGAGGCGGCACCGGCAACGGACAGGGCGGTCAGCCCAAGACAAACGGCGGCGAAGCGCATGGGAAAGTCTCTTCCAGTAGATTGGAACAGACTGGCTCGGCACGGTTAATATTCGGAAAAACCCGTGGCCGGGGAAACGGGCCGGGACCGCGTCAGTTCCCGCGGGCGGGCGCGACCAGGATCCGGTCACCTGGCGACATCGCGCCGGTGAGATGGGCCGTGTAGTAGGCGCAGCCCAGGGCGCGCCCGGAGAGGCCCGCGCCCACCAGGGGTGTCGTGACGGTCGAGCGCACCCCGCCCTCGGCATCCATCACCTGGAGGCGAACGCCCCACGGCGCGGGGGAGCCGAGGTTCTGGCGACGGCAGACCGCCCCGTGCACGGTCACTCCGGCGGGAGCCTCGGTCAGCTGGGCCGTGGGCGCGGCAAAGCCACCCGCGGGCGGGGACACAAGGACAGACAGGGCGGCGGCAAGAGCTAGCATGGTCATACCCACAGGATCAGAATGAAACACAGACCCGATCGGAGCAAAATTGAGGCCAATCGAGTCCCTGTGAACTATTTTGTATTATTTGTGCGCCATGATCACCTCAACTAGAAGAATATCTAGCGATCAGGGTGTCGAATGTTAGGTATACAGAGCGTTAATGGCGCGCACGCTATTATGGTTTCATTAGGCGTGACGCTCATGACTGCAAGTATCTCCATGGCTGCAGAGACGCAGGCTTCGTCGGCACCGGCACTGACCGTCGCCGACGCGGCCGCCGTCCCGGCGACGCCGCCCAAGGTGGTCAATCTTTCGCTGCTGTACAAGGCAGATGTGCAGGGGGTGGTCGCCGGCGGACGTGTCCGTGCGGGACGGGCGCTGGACGATCTGGACCTGGCGGCGGACTTCGACCTGGAGCAGGGACTGCATCTGGCCGGCCTGAGTGGGCGGCTGGAAGTGATGATGACCAATGGCGGCATGCCCAATGGCGCGGTGGGATCGCTTCAGGGCGTGAACAATGACGAGGTCGCCCGTCCCGGGACCCGCCTCTACCAGGCCTATCTGGAACAGGCCTTCGCCGCGGGCCGGTTCAGCGTGCGCGTGGGCTTCACCGACCTCAATGCCGAGTTCGACGCAACGGACTCCTCCAGCCTGCTGCTGGCCCCCCCCTTCGGCATCAGTCCGGAAATCTCCGCCACCGGCCGCAACGGCCCTTCGATCTTCCCCTCGACGTCGTTTGCCGTCCGCGCCAAGGCGCAGTTCGACGGGGCCGGCTACCTGCTGGCCGGGCTCTACAACGCCGACGCCCGGGACCTGGGCGACCCCCACGGACCGGACTGGTCGGGACGGGACGGAGCCCTGGCGATCCTCGAGGCTGGATGGACCCGGACGGGCAAGCTGGCCGTCGGGGCCTGGCACTACACGCACAAGGTTCCGAAACGGGCGTCCCTCACCGGTGCCCAGGCCCACGCCCAGGGCGTCTATGTCCTGGTGGAGCGGGATCTGGCGAAGGGCGGAGAGACGGGGCCGACGGTGACGGCCTTCTTCCGGGGCGGCGTCTCGGATGGGGATACCGGGCCGATCTCCAGTGCGATCCAGCTCGGCTTTCGGGCCAGCCACCTCCTCGCCGGCCGCCCGGACGGAAGTCTGTCGGTCGGGTACAGCTACAACGGCCTGTCGTCGGGCTACCGGACCGAGAACCTTGTTCCGGGAACGGATGAGCACAAGATCGAAATCACATACTCCGATCGACTGAACAGTCACCTGACCGTGCAGCCTGATCTTCAATGGAGTGAAATCGCCGATGGTGGAACGGGGCGACAGGCGCTGACGGCGGGACTTCGGATTACCGCGAACTACTGAAAAAAAATCAGGTACCGACCGGCGCCTAAAGGTTCATTAACCAGATTCATGCCCAATCTGAGCATCAATAAAATTCGCCGAGGGGATGTCCGCCCGGCGACGGGGGAGCGCGATCCATGACGATCAAACTCAATGTCACCTTTGCCGGACTGGCTGTCCTGGCCATCTGCGCAGGCATGGCCGGGGCCGGACTGGTGGTCGCGGCCTCGGCCAAGACCGGGCTGACGGCCCAGGCCAACGCCTCCAGCGTTCTGGTCAGCCAGATGTCCGCGGACATGGCCCACGATGCGATCCGCGCCGATATCCTCCGCGAGATCCTGGGGGCCCAGGGCGAGGGCGGCATCTCTGTCGCCGAGGCGAAGAAGGAACTGGCCTCGGACATGGACCTGTTCCGCAAGTCCATGAAGGAAAGCCGGGAGCACGCCACCGATCCGGCCCTGCTGGCCGTCCTGGACGGGGTCGAGGCGCCGCTGAAGGACTATCTGGCCGCCGCTGACGACATCAGCAAGACGGCGGAGACCGACGTGAAGGCGGCCAAGTCCCAGTTTCCCGGCTTCCAGGACAAGTTCCACGATCTCGAAGAAGCCATGGCCAAGGCCAGCCAGGCGATCGATGAGCATTCCGCCGCCCAGTCCGCCGCTGCCACCGGGCAGCTGGTGATGGGCGGTCTGCTGGCCCTCGGCATCGCCTTCGGTGTGGCCGTCATTGTCGCGGCCCGCATCTGGCTTGTCCGGCCGATCAACGAGCTGGCGGAGGACATGCAGCAGCTGGCCGCCGGCCGGATCGACATCTCCCTGCGCAGCAGTCAGCGCAAGGACGAGCTGGGCGCCATCGGGCGGGCCGTCCGGGCCTTCCAGGACGTGATCATCCAGAAGACCCAGTCCGAGGCGGACGCCGCCGACATCGAGCGCCGTCGACAGGCCGAAGCCGCGGCCCGGGATGCGGAAGCCCAGGCTGCCCGCGGTGCCGAACAGACGGCGGTGATGACCGCCCTGGCGGACGGTCTCGACCGGCTGGCCAGCGGGGACCTGCCGGTCGGGGCTTCGCCGTGGTCGCCACCGAGGTCCGGGGCCTGGCCCAGCGGTCGGCGGCTGCGGCGAAGGAGATCAAGTCCCTCATCCTCGCCTCGGGCCAGCACGTGGAGCGGGGGGTGGACCTGGTCGGCCGGGC
>CAIQUG010000259.1 GCA_903874895.1 uncultured Caulobacterales bacterium
CCTCATCGGCCCCGGTCAGTGCGGTGCCGACCACCGCCCCGGCATCATCGGCCACCGCGTCAACCACCACGCAGGTCTCTGCCGCGCAGACACCTGCGGCCACGTCCGCGACGGACACGCCCGACCCTGCGGCCACGGCGGCCAAGGCGGCAGCGGTCACGGCGGCCATGAACACCGCCCAGTACGGTCCGGACTTCAAGACCGAGGCCGCGTGGAAGATCCTGCTGGGCTGGCTGATCACCATCGTCGCCGCCGCCCAGGGCGCACCGTTCTGGTTCAGCGCCATCCGGCGGGTCGCCGGTCGCTGAGGCGGACTACAGCCGGGCGTAGAGCGACGAGGCCCCCTGATCCGCCGGACCGACGGCGGCGCGCATGTGGGCATACATCTCCCGTCCGAAGCCCGGCTTCGACTCCGGGGCCTGAGCTGCCGTCCGCGCCGCGAGCACGGCCTTGTCCAGCTTGACCTCCAGCACGCCGGTCTCGGCGTCGAAACGGATCACGTCGCCCGTCTGTAGACAGGCCAGCGCCCCGCCGTCGAGGGCCTCCGGCGTCACGTGCAGGGCGGCGGGCACCTTGCCCGAGGCCCCGGACATCCGCCCGTCGGTGACCAGCGCCACATTGAAGCCCCGGTCCATCAGCACGCCCAGCGCGGGGGTCAGGTTGTGCAGCTCCGGCATGCCGTTGGCACGGGGGCCCTGGAAGCGCACCACGGCGACGAGGTCGCGGTTCAGATCTCCCCGCTGGAAGGCGGCGGTCAGCGCGTCCTGGTCGTCGAATACGACGCAGGGGGCTTCGACGATGCGCCGTTCTGGCTTCACGGACGACACCTTGGCGATGGCCCGGCCGAGATTGCCGCAGAGCAGCCGCAGGCCCCCGTGATGATCGAAAGGATCCGCCACGGGCCGCAGGATGTCGTGGTTGAGGGACCGCGCCGGGCCGTCCCGCCAGGCGAGACTGTCATTCTCCAGCCACGGCTCCCGTGTGTAGCGGCGTAGGCCTGGACCGGCCACGGTCAGCACGTCGTCATGGGCCAGTCCCGCCCCCAGCAGCTCGCGGATCACGAAGCCCATGCCGCCGGCGGCGTGGAAGGCGTTCACGTCCTCGGATCCATTGGGATAGACCCGTGCGATCAGGGGCGTGACCGAGGACAGGGCATCGAAGTCGTCCCAGGTGAACTGCACTCCCGCTGCCCGGGCCATGGCCACGAGGTGCAGGGTGTGATTGGTGGAGCCGCCCGTGGCCAGCAGTCCGGCCGCGGCATTGACGATGGCCTTCTCGTCCACCACCCGGCCCATGGGGGTGTAGGTCTGGCGGCTGCGGGTCAGCTCCACCACCGCCTGGGTCGCGCCCTGGGTCAGGGCATCGCGCAGGGCCGTGCCGGGGGTGACGAAGGCAGCCCCCGGCAGGTGCAGCCCCATCATCTCCATCATCATCTGGTTGGAATTGGCCGTGCCGTAGAAGGTGCAGGTGCCCGGCCCGTGATAGGACGCCATCTCCGAGGCCAGCAGCTCGTCCCGGCCGATCTTGCCCTGGGCGAACAGGGCCCGTGTCCGGGCCTTCTCGGCATTGGACAGGCCCGACGTCATGGGCCCGGCCGGCACGAAGATCACCGGCAGATGGCCGAAGCTGAGGGCCCCGATCACCAGGCCCGGCACGATCTTGTCGCAGATGCCGAGCATCAGGGCCGCGTCGAAGGCGTCGTGCGTCAGGGCGATCCCGGCGGACATGGCGATCACGTCCCGGGAGAACAGGCTGAGCTCCATCCCGGGCCGCCCCTGGGTGACGCCGTCGCACATGGCCGGAACGCCGCCCGCCACCTGGGCCGTGGCCCCCACCGCCCGCGCCGCGTCGCGGATCTGCTGCGGATAGGTCTCGTAGGGCTGGTGGGCCGAGAGCATGTCGTTGTAGGCGGTCACGATGCCGATGTTCACCGTCCGGGCGTCCATGGCCCGGACCTTGTCCGCTGGCGAGCTGGCCGCAAAGGCGTGGGCGAAGTTGGCGCAGGACAGCTTGCCCCGAGGGGCTCCGGCGTCACCCGCTGCATCGATGCGCGCGAGATAGTCGGCACGACTGTCGCGGGACCGCGCGATGATCCGGGCGGTGACCTCGGCCACAACGGGGTTGAGGGGGGCTTGGGTCATGGGTTCAGGCCTCCGGCGCCCAGAGAAGACTCAACGGCGCCCGGGTTTGCGAGAGGATGGCGTGGATCGGCAGACCGGCATTGCCGGACCGGGCAGCTTCGACCACCACCCGCTTCTTCTCCCCCCGGATCATGAGCAGAATGTGGCGGGTCTCGAGCAGCGCGTTCAGGGTCAGGCTCAGCCGCGCCTCCTTCGGGGCCGGGGCATGGGGGGCGACGGCGAGGCAGAGGCGACCGGTGTCCGGCGACAGGCCGTCGGACAACTGCGGGCTGCCGGGAAACAGGGAGGCGAAGTGACCATCCTCTCCCATGCCGAGAACCACCACGTCCCAGGGGCGGGGGAGGGCGGCCATCACCGCATCGGCGGCGTCGGCGGCAGCGGCGAGATCGGCGGCCTTGCTCCACAGGGGGACGAAGCGCGCGGCCGCCGCCGGGCCGGTCAGCAGGGTCTCGCGGATCATGCGGGCATTGCTCAGCTCGGACTCCGGAGGGACGAAGCGCTCGTCCGCCTGCGCGACCGTCACCCTCGACCAGTCGAGATCGGCCTGCGCCAACTGGCAGAACATCGGAGCGGGGGTCGAGCCTCCAGCGACGAGCAGGGTCGCAAAGCCCCGATCCGCGATCGCCGCCCGGAGGTCTCCGGCGACCTGCTCGGCGCAGGCCCGGGCCAGGGCGTCGGCATCGGCGAAGGCCACCAGCGCGCCCTTGGCGTCTGACGGGGCACTATTCATTCCAGCTGCGGCCCTGCTGGGCGATCATGTTGTAGGCGGCCACGGGGCCCCAGCCACCGGCGTCATACGGGCGGCAGCTGACGGCGGCGTCGGCCCAGGAGGCGCGGATGCCGTCGATCCAGGCCCAGGACGCCTCCACCTCGTCCCGGCGGACGAACAGGGTGGAGTTGTTGTGGATCACGTCCAGCAGCAGCCGCTCATACGCGATCCGGCGTCGCCCGCCGCCAAAGGCCGTGGCCAGGCTGAGGCTGAGGGGCAGGGGAGACAGGCGGAAGCCATCCCGGTCCAGCCCGGGGGTCTTGTTCATCAGCAGCAGGCTGATGTCCTCGTCCGGCTGCAGGTCGATGACCAGCTTGTTGGCCAGCACGTCCCCGCCGCCCGCCCCGGTGAAGATGGAATGGGGCACCGGCTTGAACTGGATGACGATCTGGGTCCGCTTTTCGGCCATGCGCTTGCCGGTGCGCATGAAGAACGGCACGCCCGCCCAGCGCCAGTTGTCGATGTGCCCGCAGAGGGCGACATAGGTCTCCGTATCCGTGGTCTTTCCGCATTCCTCCACATAGGAACCGGAGGCCTTGCCCGCCGCCACGCCCGCCCGGTATTGCCCGCGGACGCTGTACTGGGCGATCTCCCCCGGTCCGATGGGCCGCAGGGACCGCAGGATCTTCACCTTCTCGTTGCGCACCGAGTCCGGATCGAGGTTCGCCGGCGGCTCCATCGCAACGAGGCACAGGAGCTGCAGCATGTGGTTCTGCAGCATGTCCCGCAGGGCACCGTAGTCGTCATAATAGGGCCAGCGATCCCCCACCCCCTCGGTCTCGGCCACGGTGATCTGGACGTGGTCGATGGACCGTCCGTTCCACAGGGGCTCGAACAGGGCATTGGCGAAGCGCAGCGCGATCAGGTTCTGGACGGTCTCCTTGCCCAGATAGTGGTCGATCCGGTAGGTCCGGTCTTCGGCAAAGGCACTGGCCACGGCCCCGTTGATCGCCGCGCTGGTCGGACCGTCCCGGCCGATGGGCTTTTCCAGCACGATCCGGTTCGGGGCCTCGGTCAGGCCGACGGCCTTCAGAGAAACGCAGATGCCGTCGAACAGGCTGGGCGAGACGGACAGGTAGAAGATCGCCTCCGCTGCGCCGATCCGCCCCTTCAAAATCTCCGCACCCGCAGTCTGGGAGAGGTCAGCCGGGATGTAGTCGATCCGGTCGGAGAACCGCGCCCACACGGCGGCGTCGAAGTGTTCCCCGGCCCGCTCCTTCAGCGCCGTGAGGGCCATGTCGCGAAAGCCGTCGCGATCCAGCTTCATCCGGGACAGGCCGATCACCTCGACGTCCGGTGCCAGCAGTCCATCGGCATCCAGGAAATACAGGGCCGGGAGCAGCATGCGGCGGGAGAGGTCTCCCGTCCCACCGACAATGACGATTTTCATGCAGCCTCCGAAAGGGTCCCGAGACGCCGCCGGTCTCCGATGGGTCGGGACGGCCCGGTGTCCGGTCAGGGGTAGGGGCAGTTACAACGATTGTGCAATCGATTTCAAGGGCCAGACGCTCCGACGGAAGGTGCGCACGACCGTCCGGTCCGAGGTGGACAGGGCGGATAACTATCTCTCTGATCGGGTCTTGCAACGCTATGAATAATGAGGATGGCCGTGGTGCGCTTCGGTAGAGATTTTTCTGCGGTCTGGCGGGCCGTCCTGTTGGTCGCCCTGATGGCGGGACAAGCGGTCGCCGCCGCGCCAAAGTCCCCGCCCGCGCTCACCGGTGTCGCGGCCGTCGTCAAGGGTCTGAAGCGTCTCGATGGACTGGCGCCGGTCTATCTGGATGGCAAGGGCGGACGGGTGCTGATCACCCTTCACCCTGAGGCAGACGGGGCACTCGGCACCTATGTGTACTTCTCGGCCATGCGCTCCGGCCTCGGCTCGACGCCGGTGGGGGTGGACCGGGCCGGTCCGTCGCAGACCTCGATCCTGGTGTTCCGCCGAGCGGGCCGCAAGGTCGTGGCTGAGTTGCAGAACGCCGGTTTCCGCGCCGGAGACAATCAGCCGGACGAAGTCCGCGCCGTGCGGGAAAGCTTCCCCCCGTCCACCGTTTGGTCCTCGGACATCCTGGCGGAAACGCCGGAGGGAGACGTCGTGGCGGACCTCTCCGGCTTCCTCGCACGGGACGCCTTCGGCATTGTCCCGACCCTGCGGGAGACCCACCAGGGCAGCTGGCACCTGGCCGCCGACCTCAGCTATCCGGACGTGGCCGAGACCCGGGCCTTTCCCGACAACCTGGAGTTCGACGCTCACCTGACCTTTGCCAGCGACGAACCGGGGCCGGAGATCCGGGGCATTGCCCAGGACCCGCGCAACGTCACGGTGATCGCGCACCATTCCCTGGTCCGCCTGCCGCCGCCCGGCTTCCAGCCGCGTCTCGCCGATCCCCGGACGGGTTCGATCAGTGACCTGATCGCCGACTACGGGACGCCTCTGACGGACGGGACGGTGAAGGTCCTGGCCCGCCGCTTCCGGCTCGAGAAGACCGATCCCTTCGCCGCCCGCTCGCCGGTGAAGAAGCCCATCGTCTTCTATGTGGACCGCGCCGCGCCGGAGCCCGTGCGCTCCGCCCTGGTGCAGGGCGCGCGCTGGTGGGCGGACGCCTTCGACGCCGCCGGCTTCGTCGACGCCTTCCGGGTGGACGTGCTGCCGGAGGGGGCCGACCCCATGGACGTGCGCTACAACATGATCAACTGGGTCCATCGCCAGACCCGGGGCTGGTCCCTGGGCTGGACCATTGCCGATCCCCGGACCGGCGAGATCCTGAAGGGCTCCGTCCTGCTGGGGTCGTTGCGCATCCGCCAGGACCGCATGATCCTGGAGGGACTGGTCGGGGCCGACCAGACGGGGAAGGGCGGGCCGAACGATCCCGTCCAGGTCAGCCTGGCGCGGATCCGCCAGCTGGCCGTGCACGAGACCGGCCATTCCCTCGGCCTCGCCCACAACTTCGCCGGCTCCACCTACGATGACCGGGCTTCCGTGATGGACTATCCGCCGCCGAGGGTTGCTGTCCGCAACGGGGCGCTGGACCTGTCCGACGCCTACAAGGTCGGCATCGGCAGCTGGGACCGGTTCGCCATCAAGTGGCTCTACACCCCCGTGCCCGACGGGGCGGAGGGGCGTCGCCAGCTGGATGCCATCGTCGCCGACGGCTACGCCCACGGCCAGCGCTATGTCAGCGACGACGACGCCCGCCCCACCGGTGCCGCCAACCCCACGGGGGCCCTGTGGGACGACGGGACCGATCCGGTGGCGGGTCTCGCCCATGTGATGGAGGTGCGGCGCATCGCCCTGCAGCACTTCGGGGTGCGTAATCTCCCCGACGGTGCGCCGGTCTCGGACCTGCGCCGGGTACTGGTGCCCGTCTACCTGTTCCATCGCTATCAGGTGGACGCCGCCGCCAAGCTGGTGGGCGGGATCGACTTCACCTACGCGCTCAAGGGCGACCCCCGGGAGGCCTCCCGGGTCATCCCCGCCGCCGACCAGCGTCGGGGGCTGGAGGCCGTGCTGGCGACGCTGGACCCGACAGCCCTGGACCTTCCCGACCCCCTGCTGGACCTGTTGTCCCAGGGGCGGGACAGCCCAACGGACAAGGCGTTCGACGTGGAACTGTTCGGCCCGCCGGAGGCCCACGGCTTCGACCTGGGAACCGCCGCCGATGCCGCCGTGGATATTGCGCTCGGAGACCTGCTCAACGCCGAGCGCCTCAATCGGGTCGCCGACCAGAGCGGGCGCGATCCGGCCCAGCTGACCGTGACCGAGCTGGTGACCCGCACCCTGGCGGCGGTGTATCGCGATACAGGCCGCGGACCCGCGAGCGCCGCTCCCCATGGGGCGGAGCTGCGACGACGGATTCAGGCCAGGACCCTGATCCGCCTCGCCGTCGCGCTCCAGGATGCCCGCCTGAACCCTGGTGCAGCGGCGGCAGTGCGCGGCGGACTTGAGTCCGAGGCCCGGCGGCTGGCGGCGGTGTCTCCGTCTGATCCGGCCGACCTGGCCCAGGCCCGCTACATGTCCGGGTTGATCCTGGCCCAGGGTCGGGACGGGATTGCCGCCCTGGCCGCCCTGGACAGCCAGCGGGGGCTTCGCCCGCCGCCGGGCATGCCGATCGGTCAGGGGGAAACGGACATGTTCGACCCGCCGGTCGGCCGGTAGAGCCGAAGGAGCCCTGCCATGCGCTTGCCCCTGATCCCGTCCCGGTCCTCCCGTCGCATTGCCGTGGCCGTTGCGGCCTTTGCCCTGGCCGGAGCCGCGGGGGCTGCGCAAGCCCCCGCCGGCGATCCGAGCTTCCCCGCGCCGTCCCGCCCTGTAGCGGCCGTGGTCAGTCCCAGCTGGGGTGATCCGGAACAGCGGGACCGGGACCGGGAGATGCAGGAGATCATCCGCCGTCTCGGCCTCAAGTCGGGCATGACGGTGGCCGACGTCGGGGCCGGGGACGGCTATGACAGCCTGCGCCTCGCCCGGGCCCTGGGTCCGTCGGGCCGGGTCTATGCGGAGGATATCAGCGCCGACTTCCTGCATCGCCTGGGGGAGGAGGCCAGGCGCCGACGGTTGACCAATGTCGCCCTCGTGCTGGGCAAGCCGGCGGATCCCCTGCTGCCGCCGGGTGCCGCGGATGCCGCGATCCTCGTCCACATGTACCACGAGATCAGCCAGCCCTATGCGCTGCTCTATCATCTGGCGGCGTCGATCCGGCCCGGCGGTCTGGTGGGGGTGGAGGAGCTGGACCGTCCCACCGGGGCCCACGGCACTCCGCCGAAGCTGCTGGTCTGCGAGTTCCAGGCGGTGGGCTACAGCCTCGTCAGCCGGTCCGAACTGCCGGGGCATCTGGGCTATTTCGCGGTCTTCCGTCCGCCCACGCCGCAACATCTTCCGGCGCCTGAGGCGATTGTTCCGTGCAGGGAATGATCTCGAGGTTGGTGGGGCTCAGCGCCAGCGCAGCGCGAACGGGCCCAGCGCGGCCCCGATGGCCGCGGAGGTCAGCATGCCGAGGCTGTACCAGCAGACGATGAAGGCCGGCGCGCTCTCCGGGCAGTGCAGGGCATAGACCGAGGCCGACAGGCCACCGGCCAGCAGCCCCGCCGCCGCGCCTGCGGCCCGCAGGCGGGTGGGGGCCAGGCTGCGGGTCGCGGCAAGGGTGGTGATCAGCAGCGGAACCGCCAGGGCCACGATGCGCAGGCTGCACACCTGGAAGCTGTCGCCGAGCCAGAGCTGGACGCGCAGCTCCGGACCGGCTTGCCAGAGCCCGATGGCCGCCGCTGCCGCCATCAGGCCCACGGCCAGAGCCAGGATCGCAGGGGCCGTGGCGGGCGCCCGCCCGCCCGGCCGGGCCAGCCGTTCCACCGCGAGGGCACCGACCACGGCGAAGCTGAGGGTGTAGAGTGACTTTTCCCAGAAGATCAGGCCCTGCACGGCGTGCTGCAGGTCGGGGCGGGGCGGAAGCCAGGCCAGCATGAGCAACACACTGGCGCACAGCCCGGCACCGGCGAAGCTGGCCAGACGGCGCGGGACGACGCCGTCCCGGATCGGGCGGGCATCCTCGGCCAGGATGGTGATCAGGTCGTCGGTGTTCACGGCTCCAACTCCCCGTCCGAGGTGGAGCGGTCGCCGCCTACGAGCGCCTGCAAAGCCTTGAGGCTGCGGTGCAGGGTGACCTTCACCGCCGTGACACTGATCCCGTGCCGGTCCGCGGCCTCGGCCATGGACAGTCCCTCGATCCGCACGTCGTGCAGCAGGGCCTGCTGGCGGCGCGGCAGGCGGGCCAGCAGCACGCCCAGGTCCCGGCGGGCCATGGTGGCATCGGCGGTGTCCTCGGCCACCAGCTCGTCCACCTCGTCCAGGGCTTCCGTCCGCCGCCGTCCGCTGCGACGCCAGGCGTCCACGAGCTTGTAGCGGGCGATGGCGTGGACCCACGGCATCAGCGGCTGGCTGCGGTCATAGAGACCCCGCTTGAGATGGATGGCGAGCAGTGTGTCCTGCACCAGGTCCTCCGCTGCTCCGGTATGGGTGCCCAGGCGTCGGGCGAAATAGGCGCGCAGTCGCGGGGCCAGAGCCGCGAGCAGCCTGGCGTGACTTGCCGTGTCACCGGCCAGCCCGGCCAGCATCAGGGCTTTCAGTTCCGCCTCGGTCACTCGCGTCCACGCCCCTCGACAGAGACTACGCCCGGAACCAGCGCAAGGTTACACTGGCCGGGATCGCGTCCGGGCGCCACCCAGCGTACGGGCCAGCCGGCAATCACGCTTCCGTGAACCTGTAACCGATCCCGTCGTCGGACCGAATGGACCAGTGTGAGCCGCGCAACGGGGCTCACTTGGAACCCGGACGGGACAGACCGAGATGCGCACCCTGCCAGACCGCCGACGCCCGCCCAAACACAGCGGCCGTCACCTTCCGTGGCTCGCGCTGGTGGCAGGCGCGGCGCTGGCCGTCGGCCCCGTTGCCACAGCGGCACCCCACACCCAGCTGGCGGTGGTGGAGCTGTTCACCAGCCAGGGCTGCTCGTCCTGTCCGCCCGCCAATGACAATATCCGAACCCTGTCCGGCCGCAGCGATGTGCTGGCCCTGAGCTTCGGCGTCACCTACTGGGACCAGCTGGGCTGGAAGGACACCTTCGCGAGCCCGGTCTTCACAGCCCGTCAGTGGTCCTATGCCCGCGGCCTCCACCACGACAACGTGTTCACCCCGCAGGTGGTGGTGAACGGTCGCGCCGATACGGTGGGCCAGCATCTGTCGGACATCGAGGGCCTGCTCCGGGGGCCGGCCCTGTCGGGTCCGGGCATTTCGGCGGCGTCCGGTGCGGTCAGCCTGTCCGCGGGTCCGGCCCCGCGGCAGGGCGCTGCGGATGTCTGGCTGGTCCGCTACGAGCCGGGCGTGATCGAGGTTCCGGTCCGCCGGGGCGAGAATTCCGGTCGCACCCTGCCGCACGCCCATGTGGTCCGCAGCCTGATCCGTCTGGGCAGCTGGTCGGGCGATGCGGTGCGCCTGTCCCTGCCGCCGGGCGGGGCGGGCCTTGCCAGCGCCGTGCTGGTCCAGAGCGCCGGGACCGGACCGATCCTCTCCGCGGTCACCCTCTAGCCCACTCCGCAGGCACTGACGTTTCACCCCATCGCCATTCGCCGCGGGTCGTCCGGGGCGTCTCACTGCGCCCCTGTGCGCTCAATCCAAGGAAAGACCGAACCCAATGACCCACACCTTCAAGCTCCTCACCGTGTTCGCCCTCGGACTGGGTCTGGCCGGCAGCCCTGCGCTCGCCCAGTCCGCCATGGCCCCGGATGCCATGAAGTCCGATGCCATGAAGTCGGACTCCATGAAGCCGGACGCGATGAAGCCCGATGCCATGGCACCCGCCAAGCCGATGGCCAAGGCGAAGCATCACGCCAAGCCAGCCAGCAAGATGGCTGCCGACAAGATGGCCTCTGACAAGATGGCATCCGACAAGATGGGCTCCGACAAGATGGCGCCGCAGCACTGATCCGCAGGCGCGCCTCGGGATGTCCGGGGCGCGCGTTGCGAAGCCGGTTCAGGAATAGCGCGGGGCCGATGCCGCGTCCGGCGACTCGCCCGAACCGTTCGACCCCAGGATCACGTCGGCCACGAACGGGTTGGTCTTGCGCTCGGCCCCGAAGGTGGACATGGGCCCGTGTCCCGGCACGAAGGCGATGTCCGGGCCCATGGGCCACAGCCGTTCGGTGATGGAAGCCACCAGCTGGTTGAAATCCCCCCGGGGGAAGTCCGTCCGTCCCACCGATCCCTTGAACAGAACGTCTCCCACCTGGGCGAACCGCGCCTCGGGATGGATGAAGACCACGTGCCCGGGGGTGTGTCCGGGGCAGTGGCGCACCAGGAACCGGGTCTCGCCCAGGGTCACCTCGTCCCCGTCCTCGAGCCAGCGGTCGGGGGTGAAGCTGCGGGCCCCGGGGACGCCGTACTTGCGGCCGCTGTCCTCGATCCGGTCGATCCAGAACTGATCGTCCCGGTGCGGACCCTCGATCACGGCACCCGTGGCTTCCTGCAGGGCAGCTGCGGCTCCGGCATGGTCCATGTGTGCGTGGGTGATCCAGATCTTGCTGACGGTCAGGCCATGGTCGGCGACAGCCTTCAAGAGATGCGGCAGGTCGCCGCCCGGATCGATCACGGCGGCCTGCAGGGTCCTGGAGCACCACACGATGGTGCAGTTCTGCTGCAGCGGCGTCACGGGCGCGACGATGGCGCGGATCGGGCTCTGGCGGGGGGCTTCGTCGGACATGACAAGGGACATGGTCCAACACGGGCCTTCGCGCAAGTCCGTCACCCTCGGGGAGGTGGATCCTGTGGATCATTTCCCCGGCCTGTGGATGATTTCGCTGTCCCCCCGGGCGGCAGGCCCTAAGATGCCGACCTCTCATCAAGGACAGACGACACCATGCGGATCGAACGGACGACGATAGCGGCAGGCCTCGCGACGGCCCTTTCGGTCCTGGTCCTGGCAGGATGTGACCGCCGCCCGGCGCTGCCGGCCCTGGACACCTTTGGTCCTCATCCGACGCTGGTGAAGCCGCATGGCGGACTTCTGCCGACGGTGAAGATCGCCAAGGTCGTGGGCTGGCCTGCCGGTCGGACTCCGGTCGCCGCCGCCGGGCTGAAGGTCGAGGCCTTCGCCACCGGGCTGGATCATCCCCGGTGGATCCTGCCCCTCGCCAACGGGGACGTGCTGGTGGCGGAATCCAATACGCCATCGGGCCTCAAGGGCACCCCCGGCCTGCGCGGCGTGGCGGAGCGGGCGCTCATGGGCGCAGCCGGGGCTGGGGTGAAGAGCCCCGACCGGATCGTACTGCTGAGGGACGCGGACGGGTCCGGCCGGGCGGGCTTCCGCAGCGACCTGCTGACCGGACTGAGGTCGCCCTTCGGCATGGTCCAGCTGGGGGACAGCCTCTATGTGGCCGACACGGATGCGATCCTGAAGGTGCCCTTCACCCCCGGTCAGACCACGATCACCGCGACGCCGGTGAAGGTGGCGGACCTGCCGGCGGGGGACATCGACCACCACTGGACCAAGAACATCATCGCCGCGCCGGACGGACGGTCGCTGTTCGCCACGGTGGGCTCGAACAGCAATGTCGGCGAGAACGGCATGGAGAACGAGACCCACCGGGCCGCCATCCTGAAGGTCGATCTGGCCACCGGTGCCACCGAGGTGTTCGCATCCGGCCTGCGCAATCCCAATGGTCTGGATTTCGAGCCGGTCACCGGTGCCCTCTGGACGGCGGTGAACGAGCGGGACGAGATCGGGGATGATCTGGTCCCGGACTACATGACCGCCGTGCGGCCGGGGGCTTTCTATGGCTGGCCCTACAGCTACTACGGCCAGCATGTGGACAAGCGACCGACGCCCCCGCGGCCGGATCTGGTGGCCCGGGCCATTGCGCCGGACTACGCGCTGGGGGCCCACACGGCATCCCTCGGGCTCGCCTTCTATCGTGGTGACCTGTTGCCGGCACCGTATCACGGCGGTGTCTTCATCGGCCAGCACGGCTCCTGGAACCGGTCCGTGACCAGCGGCTACCGGGTGATCTTCATCAGCTTCAAGGACGGGCGCCCCGTGGGCCTGCCGCAGGACGTGCTGAGCGGGTTCCTGGACGAGAAGGGCCAGGCCATGGGCCGGCCGGTGGGCGTGGCGGTGGACCGCCGCAGCGCGCTGTTGGTGGCCGACGATGTGGGCGGTGTCATCTGGCGGGTGACGCCCGCCGCGCCCTGATCCGGCACGGCCTCGACCGGAAAAACTGCGACCCGAAGACATCTGATGCCGATTTGGGCAAGAGCGGCCGTATCTGATCCAAAACCGGGCGCAAACCGTCCAATATTCCCCCTCGCAGACGGAGACGATCCGGGCGTATTGTGTTCCTGGCGGGATCGTCCGATGCACGCCGCCATGCGGCGCATCCGGCCCGGCCATGCGGCTGTGATCCGCACAGGGAGAGGGACGATGGTGCAGCGCCTGGACGCGGAAACGACCGATGACCTTTTGCAGCGTGGCTATTCCCGACGTCGCCTGATGGCCATTGCCACGGTTTTCGGTGCCGGAGCCGGCCTTGCGGCGGCGGCCCGCGGGACCCCGGCCTGGGCGTCTGGCGGACATCCGGACCCGGCCCCGACGGCGAAGGTCCGGATCGGTGCCAACGAGTGCTGGACCGGCCCCCTCGCGCCCGGACAGGCAGCCGCCGCCGCCATCATCGCCTCCAGCAACCGCTATTCTCCACATGACGAGCGGGGCGACTTTGTCCGGGCGGTCATGTCCGTGGAGGGCGTGCCCGAGGATCATGTGGCGGCCTGGCCGGGATCCAGCGACCCCCTGTCCCGCTCCGTCGTGACCTTCTGCTCCCCGACCCGTGGCCTCGTCACGGCTGACCCGACCTTCGAACTGGCGGGCCGCACGGCGGAGTGGCTGAAGATCCCCGTGGCGCGGGTCCCCCTGACCAAGGACTACACCCACGATGTGAAGGCGATGCTGGCCGCCAATCCCAATGCCGGCCTCTACTATATCTGCACGCCGAACAATCCCACCGGCACGGTCACGCCGCTGGCGGACATCGAATGGCTGGTGGCCAACAAGCCCGAGGGCTCCATCGTCCTGGTGGACGAGGCCTATACCCACTTCGCCAACGTGCCCACGGCCTCCTACATGGCCACGGCCGGCAAGGACGTGGTGGTGATGCGGACCTTCTCCAAGATCTTCGGCATGGCCGGGATGCGCATGGGCTACACCATGGCGCGGCCCGACCTGCTGGGCCGGATGATGCGCTATGACGGGGGCATGCAGTCCTTCGCCCTGCCGCTGCCGTCCCTGGCCTGCGCGACGGCCAGCCTCACGGCCGCGGACCTCATCGCCGCCCGGCGCAAGGAGATGCAGGAGGCCCGCGGCGTCGCCCTCGACCATCTGAAGACGCGCGGCCTTTCGGTGGTTCCGACGCAGGCCAACATGTTCATGATCGACTGGAAGACCCGACCGGCCCTGACCATGCAGACGGCCTTCCGAGGCCAGAGCATCGAGATCGGTCGGTCCTGGCCGATATGGCCGACCATCTCGCGGGTGACCGTGGGCTCGATGGCCGAGATGGAGGCGTTCTGCACGGCCCTCGACAAGATCATGGCCTGAACATCCGCCGACGGTCAGCGGGGCTCACGCCCGTCGGCCCGTGCTCCGAATTCTGGTCCCGGCCTTCCGGGATAATCGTGTCGCGTAAGGACAAGGCTTTGAACTTTCTGCAGTATTTGCCATCCAACATCGATCTGACCTCTCTGGTGGCGATCCTGGTCATCCTCGGATTCTCCGGCCTGATGAGCGGATTGTCCGGGTTCGGCTTTTCGGCGGTCGGGGCGCTGTGCCTGGCTCTCCTGCCACCCAAGCTGGGGGTTCCGCTGCTGATGACCTTGTCGACCGCCAATCAACTGATGTCGCTCGGTCAGCTGAAGGCGGACATGCGGCCGCTGAAGGAGTGGTGGCCGGACGGTCCCGGCCCGTATCTGCTGGGCGGCGTGGTGGGTGTGCCCATCGGCCTCTGGATCCTGCAGTCCCTGCCGACGCCGACCCTGATGCTGGTCTTCGGGGCCTTCCTGGTCGGCTATGCCGCCTATTCCCTGCTGAAGCCCGAGGGGATGAAGATTGCCTTCGCCGGCTGGAAGCCAAGTGTCGGGGTCGGTCTGGCCGGTGGCGTGATCGGCGGTTTCACGGCCTTTCCAGGGGCCGCCGTGGTGGTATGGACGGGCCTGCATCGCATGGCCAAGCACGAGGCGCGGTCCATCGTCCAGCCCTATATCCTCGTCCTGCAGGTGATCTCGCTGGCCCTTCTGGCGCTGCAGCATCCGCAGACCTTCAGCCCCGCCTTCTGGACCCTCGTCATGGTCACCGTGCCGGTGGTGCTGCCGGGGACCCTGCTGGGCGTCCGCCTCTACAAGAGCCTGTCGGACATCAACTTCCGCCGCATCGCCTTCATGATGCTGGGCGTGTCCGGCTTCGGCCTGTTGATGAAGGCTGCCACCGCCCTGAAGGTATTCGCCCTGATCTCCAAGGCGGTCCACCACGGTTGAGGTAACAGGACCGAGGTCCCGCCTCAGTCGCGCCAGTGCTCCAGGGCCGGGCCCAGCGCTTCGGCCAGGGGTGCAAGCCACGCCTCGTAGTGCCGCCACTGGTCCAGCCCCTCGCGGAAGATCGGCCGCCGCACCTGCTCGGAACTGACCGTCCGCACGGCCCGGGTGTTGCGGTAGAATTCGAGACAGTCCGGCTCGAACGCGAGGCCGCAGGCGGCCAGCAGCCGACGGACCTCGCCCTCCGTATCCTCCACCAGATCCTCGTAGATCACCCGGTGCACCGTCCCGGGGGCGACGGCATCGAAGTGCCGCATCAGCTCTATGTAGAGTTGGTAGTAGGCCCCGAGGTCCCCCAGGTCGTAGGAGAAGTCCTGGCCGTGGGCGAAGTGCTGCTTGAAGGCGGAGAAGCACGCTCCCATCGGATGGCGTCGGGCGTCGATGATCCGGGCTCTCGGCAGGATCAGGCGGATGAAGCCCACATGCTGGAAGTTGTTCGGCATCTTGTCGATGAACAGGGGTCGGCCCATCACCCGGTGCACCCGGGTCCGGGCGATGTAGTCGTCGCCCAGGGCCTTCAGCCGCGCAGGCGTCAGGGCACCGAGCAGGTCGGGCCAGGCCGTGCTGGCTCCGCCGGGGACGGCGCGGATCAGATCCTGCACCATGTGGTTGATGTCCGGCAGCTCCATCGTGCCCTCCACCCGGGAGTGGCTGGCCAGGATCTGCTCGATCAGGGTGGAGCCGGAGCGGGGAAGGCCGACGATGAAGATCGGCGCATCATCCTGTGACCCGGCGTCCTGCCGGTCGGCCAGCATCTCCGGTGTGAACAGGGCGCGGCTGCGGGCGACCACCCCCGCCAACTCGTCGATATTGTAGGGTGTCCGGGCCCGGCGCAGCGCCGCGCCCCGGGCGAAATGCGCGAAGGCCTGGGCGGACTGGCCGGCATCCTCACGGGCCTTGCCCAGGGCATAGTGCAGATGGATCCGGTCGTCGTCGGCCAGGGTCGGCATCTCGGCCATGCGGGTGATGGCCGCGTCCTCGGCGGGGGTGAACTTCACCACCTTGAGGTTGGCCAGGCTCCAGTAGGCTTCGCCGAGGCCGGGTGCCAGGGCGATGCTCTGGCGATAGGCCGCCACCGCGTCCTCCTGGCGGCCCACGGCGCGGAGGGAATGGCCGTAGTTCAGCCAGATCTTCGGCTGGCGGCCATAGGTGACCAGAAGGTCTTCGTAGATCCGGTTGACGGTCTCGTGATCGCCGATCAGGGCCAGGCACGCCGCCTGAAGATTGCGGTAGGCGGGGGTGTCCGGCGCCTGTTCCAGCAGCCGGTTGATCTCGGCCAGGCCCTCCGGCGCCTTCTGCTGCAGGAACAGGGCGTTGGCCAGGTTGAAACGGATGGCGGCACTGCCGGGATCGGTCTCGAGGACGTGGGTGAACAGCACCTCGGCGTCGGCCCATCGTCCCTGCCGCAGATAGACGTCGCCCAGCATCGCCAGGGCGTCGGCATCGCCGGACCGTTGCAGCAGGTGAGCGCGCAGCCTTGCCTCCGCCGCGTCCAGCCGGCCATGGCGGATATCGAGGGCGGCGGGTTTCAGGTGAGGGACCGTCACGGACGCCCGGGCGAATTCCAGAAAGGCGTCTTCCGCCCCGGCGGCGTCGCCCTGGAGGAACAGGAGGTCGCCCAGGGCCCGCCAGGCCTCCGCCAGATCGGGATTGAGGGACAAGGCCAGGCGCAAGGCCTGGGCGGCGGCATCCAGAGCCCCCAGGGCCCGCTGGATCGCCCCCAGCTCGTACTGGGTGTTCGCGGCCCGGGGCCAGGCCTTGGCGAGGGGGGCGATGACCGCGAGCGCGGCCTCGGCCTTGCCCTGTCGGCGGAGCGCTGAGCCCAGGATCAACAGCAGGCGCGGGTCCTGCGGGGCCCGCTGCAGCAGGCGCCTGGCATCCTGTTCCGCTCCGGCCGGGTCGGCGGCCAGCCGAGCCGCGGCGGCGACCACATGGGAGGCAAAGGCGTCCTTCGGTGTGCCCGTCTGACTCATGTCCGGATCTCGACTGCCGGTCGGCGCGGACCGGCGCTGAAAATGACTGCGGCGGCCGTCCGGCCGAGGGAACAGGTCGGTGACCCGCCTCTCCCTCGCCCAATCGGCCGCCGCAGCGTCATAGCACGGGGCAGGCCCGGATTCTCGCGGCCGAGCGGGCCGGCCGCGGGATCCAGGGTCCTACCGGTTGCCGGATCCTACCAGTTGAAGGTGATCCGCCCGTAGTAGTAGCCGCCGTTGATGCCATACGGCGAGAAGCCGACCGGTTCGCCATAGACGTTGTTGCCATCGGCCGGGCGGACACCGCCCGAACCATCCGACACGTTCGGGATGGACTTGGGCTTCAGGTCGAACAGGTTGTTCGCGCCGAGGCTCAGCTTCAGCTGCTTGGTCATCTGGTAGCTGATCTCGAAGTCCGTGATCGCCTGGGTGCCGAGCTTGACGTTCGTCGCGCCGGCGTTGCTGCCGGTTCCGTCGAGGCTGACGATCTGCGAGCTTTCGCCGTACAGCGACTCCCGCAGGTTCGCCGACCAGGCGCCATTGGTCCAGAAGGCACCGGCAACGAGCTTCTGCTTCGGCGTCGACTTGGTCAGGGCCGAGATGGCGTTGGGGGTCAGGATGGCGGTCTGGCCAAAGCCGGCATTGGTGTCGATCGCCGGCAGGGCATACTGCTTGGTGATCTTGTTCTCGTTGAAGTTCAGGCCGAGCGACCAGTCCACGTGGCCCATGTCACCGAAGTCGGTGGCGTAGTTGGCCGTGATCTCGGCACCGGTGGTCTCGGTATCGGCACCGTTGGTGAAGATCGTGATCCCGGCGTAGCTGATGCCGCTGTCCAGGGTGTTCCCGTGCGCCGTGATCGCGTTGAGGATCGCCTGGGACACCACCGTCTGGCCGGTTCCGGCGGAGTTCAGGACCGAGCCCAGCAGGAAGCCGCTGCCGACGATGCGCTTCTTGATCTTGATCTGGTAGAAGTCAGCCGTGATCTGCAGCTTGTCGAGCGGGTGCGCGACAAAGCCGACGCTGTAGTTGTCCGACTGTTCGGCCTTCAGGGGCTTGAAGCCCGCGACGCCGGCGGCAGCGGAGTTGGCCGGCAGCTGCACCTGGGCGAAGCTCGGGGACACGTTGGTACCCGAGTAGAACTCCTCGGCCAGGGTCGGCGCGCGGAAGCCGGTGGACGCCGTGCCGCGGATGGCAAAGGCGGGGCTGAAGTCATAGCGACCGGTCAGCTTGCCCACGGTGGTGTCACCGAAGTCCGAATAGTGCTCGGTGCGGCCGGCCACGTCGAGGTGCAGGTTCTTGATCGGGTCCACGGCCAGATCGACATAGAAGCCGTAGTTGTTGCGGCCGTGACCGCCGGCGTCCGACGGGCCGTAGCCGGTGAAGGACTGGGCCCCTGCGCCATAGTAGGAGTTCGGGTCGCCGACGCCGATCTCGAAGGTCTCGTGCCGGGTCTCGAAGCCGGCGGCCACGCTCAGCGGCGAGGCGAAGCCGACGTTGAAGGTCTTCACCACGTCGAAGTTGGTCACGGCCTGGTCGGACGAGAAGGTGCCGTCAAAGAAGTTCCGCTGCGGCGCGATGAGCGTCGGCGAGGCCGCCTGGATCACCGGATAGAGATCGCCATTGGCCGAGTTCAGCGTGTAGACGTCCTGCTTGTCCTTGCCGTAGGTGGTGGACAGGTCCCAGTCCCATCCGGCCAGCGTGCCCTTGATGCCGGCGGTGATGGAGAAGTCGTCTTCCTTGATGCCTTCCCGGGGGCTGAAGCCGCGGGGCAGCGGATAGACGGTCGCCCCCAGGCTGGTGACGCCGGAGATCTTGGTCGGACGGCGGTAGTTCTCGTAGGCCGAGGCGTTGCGGTGGCCGAAGCTGCCGAAGCTGTAGACCGACAGGTTGTCGCTCAGCTGGTAGCCGGCGTTGAAGAACACCGAATAGATCTGATAGCGCGGGTCGCCATAGATGTTGTTGTCCTTCGGACCCGGCAGGCCGGCCGCGTCCACCGGGTCGAGACCCGACTTCAGGGTGCCGTTCACGTTGTAGAAGCGCCTGTCCGCGCCGCCCTGACGGCTGAAGCCGTGATACTTGGTGTCGAGGGTGACGTTGACGAAGCCCTTGTCGCCCAGGGCGAAGCCGTTGTTCAGGGAGAGGGCGCCCGTGTCGCCGTCGCCGCCGAAATACTGGCCGCCGGTGGCAGAGATGCTGCCGCCGCTGGCGTTCTTCTTCAGGATGATGTTCACGACGCCGGCGATGGCATCGGTGCCGTACTGGGCAGCGGCCCCGTCCTGCAGCACTTCGATGTGGTCGATGGCAGCCACGGGAATGAAGCTGAGGTCGGTGGTGGCCGAACCCTGATAGGCGCTGCCCGTGTCGACGGCCAGGTTGGCCGTGGTGTGGCGACGCTTGCCGTCCACCAGGACCAGGGTGTCATTGGGGTTCAGGCCGCGCAGGGCCGCCGAGAGGGTCAGGGCGGCGGTGTCCGCACCGTAGCCCTGGGCGTTGAAGGACGGCAGGGTCTGGGACAGGGCCTGCATCAGGTCCGGCTGACCCACCCGCTTCAGGGCTTCAGCGCCCACCAGCTGGATCGGCGCGGCGCTGTCGGCGGCCTTCATGCCGGTGACGCGCGTGCCGGTGACGATGACCGCGGAAACGTCCGTCGGTGCCGGTGCATCGGCGGCGTGCGCGGCCGTCGCCATCATGGCCGCCGCGAGGGCAACGGTTGAGACCCCTGCAAATTTCTTCATGGAGTGAACCTTCTGTGTGTCGTGTCAGATCTGAAACCTGAGTCCCACTTGTACCCGCCGGCTGCGCGGCCGCGTAACGAGATTTTAGGGAACGGCATTCAGTTTGGTAAATGGCCTCCGGCTGATGTATTGATACAACACTCATCCGCGCGGGCCGTTGCGACGTGCCTATTGAATGGGCGCTGAGGGTGCCGGATTATTTTGTCCCACTCTTCCAGGGTTCAGGGCGTGGGGCGTGCGCTACCGCAGATGGGTAGAATTTGCATATCCTGAGCGTTTTGGGACAAAAACGACTTGGAAATTTCAATCTGACGGAAATCCGTCATGAAACTGGCAAGATCTCACCATTGCTCAGTCGGGCTGAGACATCGCTGTGAAGCGCACGGGACCGCTACGACGGACGTCGGTTCGTGACGGATTTCTTGCACGGCTGATGGAAATCGAGGCGCCTTTGCCCGATTCATGACCAGGGGTGCCCATGATCTGGTCAGATCTCGGGCCCCCGTCACACCACCCGCCGGGTCCGGCTATTTCCGGCGCGGGGCGAGGATCGCGTCGAGGGCCGCATCGCCCTGGACGATCCTCTCGAGGCGCGGATAGCGAAGCCCCTCGTGATAGTCGATGCGGACGGTACGGAAATGGTCGTTGATCTTGACCAGGAGTTCCACCGCCGGCCCGGTGCCCCTGGCCATGCGCACGGCATCCTTCAGGTCCTCGGCAGTGTAGGTCAGACCGTTGACCGCGACGATCATGGTGTCCGCCGTCAGTCCGGCGCGGAAGGCCGGACCGTCCCAGATGACCTCGCCGATCTGGCCGTCCCGGTTCACGGACAGGCCCAGGGAGTAGGTCAGGTCCGTCACCTTGCGACGGGCCTCTGCGGCGCGGAAATACTCCGTCGGTGAGGGGGTGAACACCAGCCGGTAGCCGCCGCGGCTCACCCCATCCAGAGGCGCCCCCGGACCATGTCCCAGCAGCCGGGCGTTCAGGAAGCCCGCCCAGTCATAGGGCTCCACCCCGTTCAGGGTCCGCACCACGGTGTCGAAGTCATAGGTCGCCGGCACATGGCTCCCGTCATTCACCCCGTAGAAGGCGCGGGCGAAGTCGTCCAGCGAGCGCTTGCCGCCGGACCGCTGGCGGATCAGCGTGTCGGCATCGAGCCAGATCAGCTGCCCCTCGGAATAATAGTCCTCGCTCCGTTGCCAGCTCAGCCAGGAGAGGGGGCGGCGCTGGGCGATGATCGGGTCATTGGTGGTGTCTTCCATGGCCCGCCATCTGCGGCCGATCCGGGCGTCATAGACCGCAGCGGTCATGGCAATGGCATCCAGGGCCTGTTGCTGCGTCAGCAGGCCGGAGCGCGCGGCCAGCACATAGCCCCAGTACTGGGTCTGCCCCTCGTAGACCCACAGCAGGCTGCCGCGCATCGGTACGTTGAAGGTGGGTGTCCACAGGTCCGCCGGGCGCCGGAACTTGCCGTCCCAGGAGTGGGTGAACTCGTGAGCCAGCAGGTCGCGGCCCGCGGACGTCTTGTCCCAGTCCGCAAAGTACTTGGGCGTCGTGCCGTCTTCCGACGACTGGTGATGCTCCAGCCCGATGCCGCCCATCTTGTCGGACAGGCTCAACAGGAAATCGTAGTGGTCATAGTGGTGCGAGCCGAACAGGCGATAGGCCTGCTGCACCAGCTCCCGATGGGGGGCGATCTGTTCCGGCGTCATCTCCAGTTCGTCCGCGCGATCGGCGATCACGTCCAGCCGCACCGGCACGGGCCCGCCGGGGTCCAGCTCCACCTGCCGGAAATACCGGCCGGCGATCAGGGGACTGTCGACGAAGGTCTCGAAGGTCGTCTGGCGGAACTGCACCGTGCCGCCGCTGTCCCGCTCGGTGTCGAGGGCCGTTGCGTACTTCCACCCGTCCGGCAGGCGGATCGAGGCCTTCACCGGAATATCCCGGGTGAACCACCCGGCCGGATACAGGGCCAGTGCGTTCCACTGGGCATTCAGCATTTCCGGCGTCATCACCACCCGGCCTTCCCGGGTCGAGACCGGCGACAGGAACTGGAACCGCAGCTGCAGGGCCTTGGTCCCGGCCGGGGGCGTCACGTGAAAGGCAAAGACATCCACGGGGTCGCGGGTCCATTCCAGCGGCTGGCCGTCGGCGGTGATCTCGAGCCCGGCCAGCTTGTCGATGGGACCGGACGGGGCATGGTTGCCGGGCAGCCAGCGGGGATAGGTCAGCACCACCGGACCGGGCGCGGCGAGGGGCACGGTCTCCCGCACGGAGAAGATACCGTGAGTCAGGTCCGTGGCGTCGACCTCCACCTCCAGCGCGCCGGGATAGGGTTGGTCCCGCGGCGCAGGCACGGGCGCCGGAAGCGGGGCGGGCATCGGGGCAGAGCCGGTGCCCGCTGCGGCCAGATCCACGGCGGCAGACGCGGTTCCGGACAACAGCAGACCGGCGAGGAGTGCGGCCGTGGCCGCCCCCGAATGGAATGAACGCAACTGGAAATCCCCCGAACAACCGCCAAATACGCGGCGAATTAAGCACACACCCCTGTCCCTTCGCCAGCCCCCGGCCTCAAGGACAGTGGCGCCCGGGCTGCGGACGTCCAATATACGGCGGCGTCGCCCATGGAGTGTGCAATGGTCAGCCCGCCTACCAACCTGTTTGCCGGTGTCCCCATCGGCGCCCCCATCGGCTTCTGCGCCGTGGTGGTGGTGTTCGCGGTGGTGCTGCTGAAGGCCCGCCGCCGGCCGGCGCCGAAGGACGACCCGACCGGACCTTCGGCAAAGGACTAGGCCGCCCCGTGGGGCCCCTGTCTCGGGAAAGCCACATCCGCGCGGATTGAGACACGACTGGCTCAATCGGCCATGAAACGACCTTTTTTGCGTCGCGCTCCAGCCTGTTTGGGCCCCGATAGTCTGCATGTCGGTTGGCCGGGCGCAGATTGTTTCAAGCCCTGAACGCCCCCCTCAGCCCCTTGGGACAGTGTCCCGGCCAGCCGACGCCTTATTGCAAAGCCTGAAACGATCGGCCCGTACAGTTTTCCCCCGCTGTGCGGGCCTTTCCGTTTCCCCATCGGCCGTGAACATCCGCCATGCCGCACGAGAGGACCCGCGTGATCGCCATCTGCTGCGAGGCCCTGCAGAGTCACAGGGTGATTGAGCTGAGCTATGGCCTCTTCACCCGGGAGGTGGAGGTCCACGCCGTCGGCTGGACCGCGATCGGCCATCCCGTGGCGCGGGTCTGGCAGTTGACCGGCGGCGCGGCCCGGGGCGAGCGGACCGGCTGGAAGCTGCTGCGACTGGATGAGCCCGACGCGGCAACCCTGACCCCGGTCCATTCCGCTGCCCCCCGGCGGGGCTATCGCCGGGGCGATTCCGGTCTCGAGCGGATCATCTGCGAGCTCTGAGACCGGGACCCGCAGGTCCGGTCAGGGCTGGGCCACGCCCTTGACCAGCTGGATCGACAGGGGCACGCGCACCTGGGCGTTGGCCAGCAGGCTGTCCGCACTCAGGGATACCCCCTTCAGGGCGATGCTCGGCCGTTCGGCGGACAGGGTCACACCGGCCAGGTTGGCGTTGTTGATCCCGGACGAGATCTGTGCGGCTGCGGCCGCAATCCCGTCCGTCAGGTCGAAGGATGCATGCTGGTTCAGCTCTGCCAGGATCGGGCCGTGGAAGGTCGCGACCACCAGCCGGATGAAGGCATTGTCCAGCGACACGGCATAGTCGAGGTCCTCGATCCGCAGGGACTTTCCGTCCCCGAGGGCCACAGGCCGTCCCCGCAGATAGATCCAGCCGGACCCGTTCAGCACCTTGCCCGGGAGCCGGGCCGCAACCTTCAGGCCGACGGCCACGTGTCCCTCGGACGGATAGATGTCCGCGTCGTCGATCCGAACCACCGCATCGCCGGCGAGGCTGTGCTCGGTGAAGGTCTTGCCCACCATGGCGCTGGTCAGGGCCGACTTCAGCACGGAAAAGGACACGGCCGTCTGGATGTCCAGGTCGAGCCCGCCGTCCGGTCCGCCGGCGCGACCCAGGGGCGGCAGGGGCAGCGGCGTGGCCGGTCCCGGTGTCGGGGACAGGGCGGTCCTCACTGCCATCTGGGCGATGATCCGGACCTGGTTCTGATCGACGATCATCCGCGACAGGCTGGCGGTTGTGGGAGTGAGGTTGAGATAAGCCTTCGGACCGCCCGCATCCCCCACCGGAATCGCGTTGGAGTGCCAGACGGCCGCCAGCTGCGCCCGGACCTTGTCGCAGCCGAGCGCGGCCCGGACGCCCTTGAGGATGTCGGCCTGGGTCGCGGCGATCTTGGCGTTGGCGGCACCGGTGAGGTCCAGATTGGCCGGACCCGCGCATACCGGGTGCTGACCCAGCGGGCCGAGATTGAGGGTGGTACAGGTGCGGGGGATCACCTCGACCGTCGCGCTGGTCACCCAGCGCTGGGTCGGTGTCGCCTGCAGGACCGGACACCAGTTGGAATCCACGTCGAAGCGGATGTCCGCGCCGGGGACCAGGTGCGCCTGGAAGACCTCGGCATTGGCGGGCAGGACCTTGGGCAGGTCGCCGGCGACGATGGCGTGGCCGTCCACCCGCACCGGCATCTCCACATGCAGGGCGTCGCCGTTGCGGGCAAAGGTGATGGGCCCCTCCGGCGAGATGGTGCCCTCCCAGGCGAAGTTCGTGCACATCTGGGTCGTGCCCAGGGACGGCGGAATGGGAACGGGAATCGTGGCGCACTGGAGCCGCGTGCCGCAGCCCTTGGCGTCGCAATAGGGTGTGTTGACACAGGTCTGCCGGTTCTCGATCCGGGCCCCGGTGGCGGTGGGCACGGGCGCGCACATCAGGGATCCGCGACCACTCACCGGAATGGCCGGAGGCATGTAGGTCGCCACGGCCTGCTGCAACTGCTTGAACGGAATGGCGGCCCCCAGCGTCACCACGCTTTCCGGTGCCGGGGCGGGCGTCGGCGTGACGGCCATGTCCCGCGGCGGCGGCTGCAGGCCCGGGCCCGCGGCACAGTTGGCGAGGCTCAGCAGCAGCAGTCCGGCGACAGCATGCAGGACGAGGCGCGTCAGGGGGCGGGACGACAGCAAGCTGGACTCTCCACGAGACGGGGCAGGCCTTGGCACCGCCCGGACCTTCCGCCTCTATCTAACGGACGACCGGTTACCGCAAGGCTTCCGCGGGCCCGGTCAATCGCGCGCCGATCCGCCGGACCGCATCGACGAGGATGTCGAAATCCTCTGCCCGGGAGCGATGGTTGGTGATGCAGCAGCGGATCGCATAGCGTCCGCCGAGGATGGTCTGGGATGGGACGGCCACGCCTTCCTCCTGCAAGGTGATCAGGATCTCGCGGTTCAGCTGGTCCAGCCCTTCCGCGTCAAGTCCCTTTGCCAGGTAGCGAAAACACACGGCATTCAGGGAGACGGGGGCCATGCGGTCCAGCATGGGGTCCGCGTCCACCAGGCCGCCCAGGTACCGTGCCTGATCGATATTGGCCTGGATGGCCTTGCCGATCCGCGTGACGCCCTGTTCCTTCATCGCCATCCAGACCTTCAGGGCCTTGAAGCCGCGGGACAGGGACATGCCCCGATCCGCGAAATAGGTGGTGCCGGTGGAAATGCCGCCGGTCGCGGATTGCAGATAGGCGGGCATCGCCGACGGCGGGGCCTGATAGGTGGCGGTCTGGGCGTGCGGGGAGCGGGTCAGGATCACGCCGACCTCGTACGGCAGGTAGCCCCACTTGTGCAGGTCGAAGGCCAGGCTGTCCGCCAGTTCCTGCCCGGCCACCAGCTCCGGCTCGTCCGACAGGGCGGCCAGCGCCCCATAGGCCCCGTCCACATGCAGCCATAGGTCCGTCTCGTCCGCCAGCGCCCGAAGGGCCCGCAGGTCGTCGATGGCACCGGTGTTGACGGTGCCGGCATTGCCGACGATGGCGATGGGACGCAGTCCGGCGGCCCGGTCCGCAGCGATCGCGGCACGGCAGGCATCCACATCGATCCGGAAGTCCCCGTCCACCGGGATCGACCGCACCGCCCGGCGGCCCAGGCCCATGGCCTCGCAGGCCTTGTAGATCCAGCTGTGGGTCTCGGAGCTGGCATAGACGGTAAGGGGCGGGCCCCCGAACGCCCCGGCCTCGCGCACGTCATATCCGGCCTTGGCCACCCGGGCGGCCATCAGGCCGTCGAGATTGGCGGCCGTCCCGCCGCTGACCAGCACGCCGCTGGCGTCCTCTGGAAAGCCCATCAATGCCTTCAGCCAGGTCAGGACCTGCATCTCCACCAGCGACGCGGACTGGTCGTAGCCCGCCAGGTGGCAGTTCATCCCCGATGCCAGCATGTCCGCCAGCATGGCCGTGGCGCTGCCGGTGCCCATGACCCAGCCCCAGAACCGCGGATGGATGTTGCCGGTCGCATAGGGCAGGACCTGCTCGCGGAACTGGTCGTAGACCGCCTCGAGGGGCTGGCCTTCCCGGGGGACGGCCTCGTCCAGCCGGGCCCGCACGGCGGCCGGGACCGACTGCCAGGTGGGCCGGTCCCGTACCGTTTCCAGGTAACCGACCATGTCGTCCACCATCTGGCGGCCGACGGTTCGGACCGGACCCCAGTCCGCCGGGTCCAGGGTGGCGGACAGGCGCAGGTCGAGGATCGGTTCCATGGGCGGCGAGGTCGGGTCGGGTTGCGGGGGCACGGGGGTCTCCGGTGGTTTTGCGACCGGGGCCGCGGTCGCGGTCCCTGATTAGCCAGTCCCGGACAGGATCGCCAGCCTTCCCGCCGGTGAACCGTTCCATTTCAGCCCGGCGAGGCCGCTGCATCGGCAGCGCCAACCCAACGTTTGGTTTACGATACCTTTACTTGATTTGCTCATTTTGAGCGTGCCGTGTGTGGGTGTTTTTGCTGTCGTTTCGAGTGACAGGTCGAAGCTGACGGATCGTTTCGGTTATCTTCTGTTTTCTGATGCCCAGAGGATCAAATATTCACGCTGGAATACAGACTCCAAATCGTCTTTTATACACAAATATAGCGTTCACACCCGTCTCTATGTTGTTGATTGGTGTGAATTCGGGGGCTCCGCAATGTCCATCCAGAACCTGAAGATTTCCCTGAAGATGATGCTGGCCTTCGGGCTGGTCATCGCCACCGTCGCCGCCGCGTCCATCGCCGCCTGGTCCGGCATGGCGTCGGTCAAGGCCGCGGCGACCCGGAGCGAGGCGATCTACATCCGGCGGGAAGCGCTGACCAAGGCCTTCGCCCAGCTGGTGGACGAGCAGAACGCCGTGCGCGGGTTCGTCGCCACCCTGGATCCCTCGTTTCCGGATCGCATCAAGGGCTTCGACAAGGGCTTCGAGGCGGGCTGGGCCGACTATGTCAGCCGCATCGACACGCCCGAGGAACGGGCGCTGGCCGATCAGCTTCGCAAGGCGGCGGATGGCTTCCGGCAGGGCGCCGGCAAGCAGGTGGCCGATGCCAGCGACCCGGCCACCGTCGCGGTGGCGCGGGGCGAGCTGCTGACCATGGGCCGGCTGCTGGACGCCCGGAAAGTCCTGAAGGCGATCAACGAACTGCAGCAGACCCAGATCACCACCCAGGTCTCGGCGGAGGCCCGCGGGTTTGCCTTTGCCACGGCCCTGCTCGTCATCGGCAGCGGGGCCGCCGTAGGCGTCGCCATGCTGATGGGCTGGTTGGCCAATCGCCTGATCGCCGGGCCGGTGATTGGCATGACCGCCGTCATGCGCCGTCTGGCGTCTGGGGACAATGTCGTCGAGGTCCGCGGGGCCGACCGGGCTGACGAGATAGGTGACATGGCCCGGGCGGTGATCGTGTTCCGCGATGCGGCCGAGGCCAAGCTGCGCCTCGAGCGGGAGACGGAAACGCTGAAGTCGACTGGTGAGGCGGAACGCCAGCGCACCGAGGCCGAGCGTGAACGCATGTCCCAGGAG
>CAIQUG010000260.1 GCA_903874895.1 uncultured Caulobacterales bacterium
GCTCCAGCGCGATGGAGGCGTTGACCGCCACCTTCAGGTCGCCGGTCGCGACGTAGTCCTCGGTCCCTTCAAAACGCAGGCTCATTCAGCGAAGTCCTTCAAGCGGCGCGGCAGGCGCGAAACAATCGATCACCGCCAACCTTAAGGGGCTCGCCGGGATAGGCAAGGGCGGGTCGTCAGGTCGTCGCAAGGTTTTCCAGGCTGCCGTAGGGGCAGGAGGGCCTCGACGCGCTAGTCGGTTTCCGCGTCGGCAGCCGACTTCCTGGAGGGTGCCGGAAGCGGCGTTGCCCGGGTCAGGAAGGCTGGAACATCGGAGCCGAAGCCCACGACACTGCGGCCATCATCCTGGTCCCGCGGGGCCGATTCCCGGACGCCGCGTATGGGACGCATGCGGTCTGAATCGGACCGGCGGGGTTCGGAACGAGGCTCCGGAGCATCAACCTCGACCATGACAGGTTCGGCCGCGACCGTTCGGGCGGGAGCCCTCTGACGGGAACGGGCCGGGGGCGGGGCCACGGCGTCTGGCTCCACCGGATCCGGAATCGCCGCGCGGAAGGGTTCCATCGACGCGGCATCTTCTGGCGCGCGGTTGGCGGGGGCGTCCTTGCCCCGAGGACCCCGGGGAGCGCGATCGGACCGCTCAGACCGTCGCGGCGCGCCGCGGCTGCCGGACCGGCTGCTTCGGCGTTCGCCGTCCCCGCCGGCGGCGAGGCTCCAGTCCAGGTCCAGGGTGACCGTCTCAGGCTCCTTCTTGGTGAGCTTGAGGACCTTGTCATAGGCCTTGGCGTCGTTGGGCGAGACGATCATGAACGCCTTGCCTGTCCGGCCGGCGCGGCCGGTTCGTCCGATCCGGTGGACATAGTCGTCCGCATGGAAGGGGACATCGTAATTGAACACGTGGCTGACCGCTGGAATATCCAGGCCGCGGGCCGCCACGTCGGAGGCCACCAGCAGCTTGAGCTCTCCCTTGCGGAAGTTCTCCAGGGTCTTCGTCCGCATCGACTGGTCGAGGTCTCCGTGGATCGGCGCAGCGTCGAAGCCATGGCTCTTCAGGCTCTTGGCCACGATGTCCACATCGGTCTTGCGGTTGCAGAAGACGATGCCGTTTCCGACCTCTTCCTGGCCGATCAGGGCGCGGAGCGCCATGCGCTTGGCCTTGGGATCGCCCATCGGAATCGGGGCGATGAACTGGCTGATGGTGTCCGCCGTGGTGGCCGGCCGGGTCGCCTCGATCCGGGTGGGATCCTTGAGGAACTGGGTGGTCAGGCGGGTGATCTCCGGCGGCATGGTGGCCGAGAAGAACAGCGTCTGGCGCGAGGCGGGCGTCATCTTGAAGATGCGCTCGATGTCCGGGATGAAGCCCATGTCCAGCATGCGGTCGGCTTCGTCCACCACCATGATCTGGACGCCGGTGAGCAGCAGCTTGCCCCGCTCGAAATGGTCCAGCAGGCGGCCCGGCGTGGCGATCAGCACGTCGACGCCCCGGTCCAGCTTGCGCAGCTGCTCGTCGAAGGACACGCCACCGATGAGCAGGGCCCAGGTCAGCTTTCCGCCGGCGGCGTACTTTTCAAAGGAGGATGCGACCTGGTCAGCCAGTTCGCGGGTCGGGGCGAGCACGAGGCTGCGCGGCATGCGGGCCTTCGAGCGACCGGCGGACAGCCGATCGATCATCGGCAGGGTGAAGGCGGCGGTCTTGCCCGTTCCCGTCTGGGCGATGCCGAGGACGTCGCGTCCGGCGAGGGCGACCGGAATGGCCTGCTCCTGGATCGGGGTCGGGGTCGTGTAGCCGGTGTCGGCCACAGTCTGAACTATGGAGGGGCTGAGCCCCAGGTCTGCGAATGTTGTCATGCGTCCTGAAGATTAAGGCGGGGTCGGGGACCGGCGGACGCACTCTCGCGTCCTTGTCAAGTCGCAGGCATAGGCAATGAATGCCTGACCCCGGCCTGTGCTGCGGACCATAGGCAAAACCCGCGACAAGTCAATGTAAAGCCGTGGCCGGCAAGGTCTGCGGCCGTCAGACATCGAGATCTTCGGCGGCAAATTCGGCATTTTCCTGAATGAATCGGAAGCGAAGCTCGGCCTTGCGGCCCATCAGGGTTTCCACCAGCTCCACCACCCCCTCCTCGTCCCGGGGAAGGGTGACCCGGGCCAGCGTCCGCTTGCGGGGGTCCATGGTGGTTTCCTTCAGCTGGGCCGGCATCATTTCGCCAAGCCCCTTGAAGCGGCCGATGTCCGGCTTCTTGCCCTTGAAGGTCGTGGCCATGAGCTCGTCCTTGTGGGCGTCGTCGCGGGCATAGGCCGTCGTCGCCCCATGGCTGATCCGGTAGAGGGGCGGCAGGGCCATGAACAGGCGGCCGTTGCGGATCAGACCCGGCATGGTGCGGTAGAAGAAGGTGATGAGCAGCGAGGCGATATGGGCCCCGTCCACGTCGGCGTCGGTCATGATGATGATCCGCTCGTAGCGCAGATCCTCTTCCTTGAACCGGTTGCCCCCCTGGACCCCCAGGGCCAGCATCAGGTCGGCCAGTTCCTTGTTGGCCCCGGTCTTGTCGGTGGTCGCCGAAGCCACGTTGAGGATCTTGCCCCGGAGCGGCAGGATCGCCTGGTTCTGGCGGTTGCGCGCCTGCTTGGCCGAGCCGCCGGCGGAATCCCCTTCGACGATGAACAGCTCCGAGCCGTCGGAGGAGGTGCCCGAGCAGTCCGCCAGCTTGCCCGGCAGGCGCAGCTTGCGGGTGGCCGACGCCCGGGCCACGTCCCGGTCCTTGCGACGCTTCAGCCGCTCCTCCGCCCGCTCCACCACGAACTGGAGCAGGGCGGTGGCCGCCTTGGGCTGGGCCGTCAGCCAGTGATCGAAGGGGTCGCGAAGCACGGCTTCCACCAGCCGCTGCGCCTCGCCGGAGGACAGGCGCTCCTTGGTCTGGCCCTGGAATTCCGGATTGCGGATGAAGACGCTGATCAGCGCACCGGCCTGGGCCACCACGTCCTCTGCGGTGATCAGGCCGCCGCGCTTTTCCCCGGTCATTTCTGCGTAGGTCTTCAGGCCGCGGGTGAGGGCGGCGCGCAGGCCGGCCTCGTGGGTGCCGCCTTCGGGCGTGGGCACGGTGTTGCAGTACGACTGCATGAAGGCGTCGTGCTCGCCGAAACCCGCCGGGGACCAGGTAATGGCCCATTCCACGGCCCCGCCCTCGTCCTTGCGTTCGATCCGCCCGGCAAAGGGCTCGGGGGTGACGGTCTCGATGGCACCCGTCCGCTCGGCCAGGAAGTCCGCCAGGCCATTGGGGAAGTGGAACACCGCCTCGGTAGGTGTCTGGTCACTGACCCGCTCGGCGGCACAGCGCCAGCGGATCTCCACGCCCCGGAACAGGTAGGCCTTCGAGCGGGCCATGCGGTAGAGCCGCGCCGGCTTGAAGGCACAGTTCTCGCCGAAGATCTCCTCATCGGGCATGAAGCGGACCAGGGTCCCGCGCTTCTTCGAGGCAGC
>CAIQUG010000261.1 GCA_903874895.1 uncultured Caulobacterales bacterium
AAGTCATCCTCGATGTCCGGACCTTCGGCCACGGCGAATCCCAGGGTGGCGAAGATGGCGACCATTTCGTCCATCACCTGCATGGTCGGGTGAACCGATCCTCGCCGCTGCTGCACCGCGGGCAGGGTCAGGTCCAGCCGCTCCGCCGCCAGCCGGCTGTCGAGTTCCGCCTGTTCCAGCGCGGCACGACGCTCCGCCAGGGCCGCCTGGACCCGGTCCCGGAGGCCATTGATCAGGCCGCCCCGATCCCGCCGCTCGTCCGGGCTCAGGGTGCCCAGGGTCTTCAGCAGGCCGGAGATCACCCCCGACTTGCCCACCGCCGCCACGCGCACGGCGTCCAGGGCGGCGAGGTCCGCAGCGCCAGCCACCTGCGTCAGCAGGTCGGCTTCCAGTGTCACGAGATCCGTCATGGTTCGCAGCTCCAACCCCTCTCCTCTCGCGGAGAGGGAGCGCGCCGCCGGGCCGAGGCCGGGGGCCGTTTGATGGGGGGTCAAAGATGCACGCGGCGGCAAGACCCGTCACCAGATCTCGCCACACGTCGCCGGCAGCCTTCAGGCCAGGGCGGCGCGCACCTTGTCGGCGATGGCCTTGAACGCTGCGGGATCCGCACCGGCCACATCGGCCAGCACCTTGCGGTCCATGTCGATCCCGGCAACGTCAAGGCCGTGGATAAACTGCGAGTAGGTAAAGCCTTCCAGCCGGGCCGCCGCATTGATCCGCTGGATCCACAGGGCGCGGAAGGCGCGCTTGCGGACCTTGCGGTCGCGGTAGGCGTACTGCCCCGCCTTGTCGACGGCGGCCTTTGCGGTCCGGATGGTGTTCTTGCGGCGGCCATAGAAACCCTTGGCCTGCTCGAGAACCTTCTTGTGCTTGGCGTGGGACGTAACGCCCCGTTTGACACGCGCCATATCAAGTCACCTCAATCTGAAATCGGAAAAGGAAGCGTTGCAGGATGATCCGTCGATCAGCCGTAAGGCATGTGCGACTTGATGATCTTGGCGTCTGCGTCGCACATCACCTTGGTTCCGCGGTTGGAGCGGATGTACTTGGCGTTGTGGCTGATCAGACGGTGACGCTTTCCGGCGACGCCGGCCTTCACCTTGCCAGATGCAGTGAGCTTGAAGCGCTTCTTCACGCCCGACTTGGTCTTCAACTTCGGCATTTTGCTATGTGGACCGCGGCTAGGCGACCCACCCTTCTTCAAAGAGACAGCATGTGAACCGCCATGGCATGCCAATGGCCAGGCGGTTCCGTGAAGCGCGGGGAAATACGCGAAAAGCAACGAGGGAGCAAGGGGTAAAACCCCGGAAGCGCCTCGCCCTGCCTCAGCGCGGCGCGAGGATCATGATCATCTGCTTGCCTTCCATGCGGGGCTCGTACTCGACCTTGGCGATCGGGTCGAAGTCCGCACGGACCTGTTGCAGCAGCTTCATGCCGAGTTCCGGGTGGGCCAGTTCACGGCCGCGGAAGCGCAGGGTCACCTTGACCTTGTCGCCCTCCTCGAAGAACCGGTTCATCGCCTTGGCCTTCACCTCATAGTCATGGGTGTCGATGTTCGGGCGAAGCTTGATTTCCTTGATCTCGACGACCTTCTGGCGCTTGCGCGCCTCGTTCTTCTTCTTCTGCTCCTGGAACTTGTACTTGCCGTAGTCCAGGATCTTGCAGACAGGAGGATCGGAGTTCGGAGAGACCTCGACCAGGTCAAGCCCGGCCTCCTCCGCTGCCTCAAGGGCCGACTGGGTCGGCATGACACCCTGTTTTTCGCCGTTCTGATCAATCAGAAGCACCCGGGGGACGCGTATTTCATCATTGATGCGCGGACCGTCCTTGGTCGGCGGGGTTTGCATTGGGCGGCGAATAGGGTCGTCTCCTGAGACTGTTGGTGGGCGTAGTCCGACCCGATAGTACCCGAGTCCGGACAATTAGACATGGAAAATATTTAGATCATGTTCAAGACGGGCGCAGAGTTTTGACGGCCTGCATGACGTCGTCGACCTCGAGGTCCGCCAGGTGCGGTCGCCGCACGACCACCACCTGGGGTCCCCGGGGCGCGCACAGGGCCGGATCGGAGGCCTTCGAGAACAGGACCACCGTCGGGGCTCCGGCGGCAGCGGCCAGATGCGTCGGTCCCGTGTCGTTGCCGACCACCACCGCCGCCCGGGCGGCCAGGGCCGCCACCTGGGCAAAGTCGGTCCGTCCCACCAGATTGATCACGCCGGGACACTGCGCCCCGATCTCTGCGGCCAGATCCGCCTCCGCCCCCGCGCCGATCACCGCAACTGTCAGTCCGTCACTGATCAGGGCCCGCGCCAGGGCGGCATAGTGCGCGGCCGGCCAACGCTTCTCGGGCCGTTGGGGAGATGCTCCCGGCACCAGCAGGGCATACGGCGGAGCAAGTCCGAAATGGCCAGGCGACAGGTGCGGCGCGTCGGACCGCAGCATGAAGCCCAGATCCGGCGGCGGCGCCGTGCCGGGCGCGGTGGGGGCATCCGGCCAGATGCCGGCGGCCTTCAGCTGGTCGGCCTGTCGCTCCAGCGTATGCATCCTGACCCGCTCGGGGTTGCCGTGAGGCAGCGCACAGCCGCGGGCGATGCCGGACCACCGGGGCAGGCGCGGCCACAGGGCGTGGAAGTAGCGGCTGGAACGGCTGGAGGTCTGCAGGTCATAGACGAGGTCGAACCGCGACCGGCGCAGGCGGGCGAGCATGACCACGAGGTCCTTGACCTTGCGCGGCCGTCCGTCGGTCTGCACATGGTCGAACAGGCCGCTGGCCTCGGCCAGGCCTGCATAGGGGGGCGTGGTCAGCAGCGTGATCTCGGCGTCGGGATGGGCGATCCGGATACGTTTCATGGCCGAGAAGGCCAGAACCACGTCGCCGAGGGCTGCGAGCTTGATGACGAGGATCTTCACGGCGTCCCTGCCCGCTCCGCCAGCACGCGGGCATAGACGGCCAGAGTCGCGTCGCACATGACATCCAGCCCGTAGAGCCGCCGGCACCGGGCCATACCCGCCGCCCCCATCGTCGCCCGGGTCTCCGGCGATGACAGGGCGGCCGTCGTCAGGCCTCCCGCCCAGTCCAGAAGGGAGCCGGGCGTCAGCAGCCAGCCGGTCTCGCCATCCACCACGGTTTCCGCCGTTCCCCCGTGGTTGGCCGCCAGGACCGGGCGTCCCATGGCCTGGGGCTCCACCGCCGTGCGGCCGAAGGCCTCCGGCTCGAGGGACGGTGCCAGGGCGAAGTCCGCCGCCAGATAGGCCGCGGGCATGTCGCTGCAGTGTCCGACGATACGGACCGCCTCGCCCACACCTTCAAGCTCCGCCAGGCCACGCAGGGAGGCGGTATAGTCGTGACGCCCCTGATCGTCTCCGGCGAGGACCAGGATCATGCCCGGTCCGCCGGCCATCTGCGCCGCGCCCAGGGCCCGGATCACCAGCTCCTGCCCCTTCCAGCGGGTCAGCCTGCCGGCCAGCAGGAAGACCGTCCGGGGATCATCCGGTGCAATCTGCCAGTGGGCCCGCAGGTCCCGGACCCGTTCCGCCGACACGGCATCGGGGTCGAAGCGCGCCAGGTCGACCCCTCGGGGGATCGACCGGACCCGTGACGAATCAACCGCGTGCGTCGCGAGGACATGGTCCCGGGTGAAATCCGAATTGGCGATGGTGAAGTCCCCCCGGACCATGACGCCGTTGTACCAGCGCTTGAGGGACGAACGGGCATTGTAGACCCCGTGATAGGTGGTCACCACCGGAACCCCCGTCGCCCGCGCCGCCGACAGGGCGGCAAAGGCCGGGGCCCGGGAGCGGATATGAACAAGGCTGACCTTGCGGTCGCGGATCAGATCCCGCAGCCGGCGGGCGTTGCGGAGCATCGTCAGCGGGTTCTTCGTGGCCATGTCCATCCGGACCAGCTCCCCGCCCCGCTTGGCCAGCTCGGCCTCCAGCCGACCGCCCCGGGATGCCACGAGGGCCCGTCCGCCGGCCCGGGTCACGGCCCGGGCCATGTCCAGGGTCGTCTGCTCGACCCCGCCCGTATCCAGGGCGGGGGTGATCTGCAGGAGGGTGAAGTCGGCGGGCAGCTGGGTCACGGGGGTCACTTGGGCGATCCGGGCGGCAACGTCCAGTGGCCCCGGCGTGTCGAGGTCAGAATGGCAGCCAGTTTCGTCCGCGGCTGTAGGCCAGGTAGCCCACATTGGCCCCGGCCCCGAGCCCGATGCCGGCCCGGACGGGAGCCAGGGTGATGTCGCTGGCCCGCTGATAGTTCACGCCCAGGCCACCGATGAAATAGGCCGAGCCCTCGACCCCCGGAAAGCGCTGGAAGATCGCGTCCGGGTACTGGAGATTGTAGCAAAGGGTGAAGACCCGGCTGGCATTGATCCGCAGGTCGAAGCCGATGGACGGTCCCTGCCAGAACACCCGAAGGGTCGGGCGGTTCTTCATGTAGAGCAGACCCTTGCCGTAGCGCAGGCCGATAGTGATGGCCGCAGCAGTCTCCTCACCGGCAATGTAGCCCGTGGGCCGGCCGTTTTCCGAGAACACCCGCTCGATGGCCGCGCCCGCGGCTTCGGCGGTGACTCCCAGGAAATCCGAGGCTGCGTGGATGATCTCATCCTTGCCGTAGCTCTCGGCCTTTTCGGAATTGCTGTAGCGGGGCGCGCCAGCGGGCGGCATCGACTCGGTGCCCATGGGGGCGGCCGGTGCGGTCCTGTCACCCTGGGGGGAGGTGGGCGGCGGCGCGCTTTGCGCCACGGACGGCTGACGGGCACTGAACGTCGTGGTCGACGGCGCCTGCCCCACCGGAGCGAGGGCGCTCTGGGAGATGATCCCCCGGTCCTGATCGGCCACCTGCGCGAAGCTCCGCGTGGCCCCCATGCCCACGAGGCTCACTCCAGAAACGATGAGGGCGCGTCTGTCCAAATCCTAATCTCCTGCGACTGCTACCGGCAGACCCCATGCCGACACGAGACTGTGCCCCGGCAATGAGTCCAAATAGGGTCGCCCCGCGCCGCTTAAAACCCCGTTAACCCTGCCGCGGACCCGCGCGCGCTTGGCGACGGGCATGGCCAGTGATAAGCGCAGCCCCATGACGCCCACCTCCCAGATCCGCAACTTCTCCGTCGTCGCCCACATCGACCACGGCAAGTCCACCCTCTCCGATCGCCTGATCCAGGAAACCGGCGGCCTCACGGCCCGGGAGATGAAGGAGCAGGTGCTCGACAACATGGAGATCGAGCGGGAGCGCGGGATCACCATCAAGGCCCAGACCGTGCGCCTGAACTACCGGGCCAAGGATGGTCTCGATTATGTGCTGAACCTGATCGACACCCCCGGCCACGTGGACTTTGCCTATGAGGTCAGCCGCAGTCTGGCCGCCTGCGAAGGCTCGCTGCTGGTGGTGGACGCCTCCCAGGGGGTCGAGGCCCAGACCCTGGCCAATGTCTATCAGGCCATCGACAACAATCACGAAATCGTGCCGGTCCTCAACAAGGTCGACCTGCCCGCCGCCGACGTGGACCGGGTCAAGGCGCAGATCGAGGACGTGATCGGCCTCGATGCCTCCGACGCCGTGCTGTGCTCGGCCAAGACCGGGCTCGGCATCACCGACGTGCTGGAGGCCATCGTCACCCGCCTGCCCGCCCCCAAGGGCGAGGACAGCGCGCCGCTGAAGGCCCTCCTCGTGGACGCCTGGTATGACGCCTATCTGGGCGTGGTCGTGCTGGTGCGAATCATCGAGGGCCGGATGACCGTCGGCCAGAAGCTGAAGATGATGCAGACCGGGGCCGGCTATCAGGTGGACCGGCTGGGGGTCTTCCTGCCCAAGGCGACGTCGGTGGACAGCCTCGGCCCCGGCGAGATCGGCTTCCTCACCGCCTCCATCAAGGAAGTGGCGGATGCGGCCGTCGGCGCCACCATCACCGACGAGAAGCGCCCCACGGCCCACGAACTGGAGGGCTTCAAGGTTGCCCAGCCGGTGGTGTTCTGCGGCCTGTTTCCGGTGGATGCGGCGGACTTCGAGGACCTGCGTGCCGCCGTGGGCAAGCTGCGGCTGAATGACGCCAGCTTCAGCCACGAGATGGAAACCTCGGCCGCGCTGGGCTTCGGATTCCGCTGCGGCTTCCTGGGCCTGCTGCACCTGGAGATCATCCAGGAACGGTTGAGCCGTGAGTTCAATCTCGATCTGATCGCCACGGCTCCCAGCGTGATCTACAAGATCACCCTGACCAACGGGGAGGTGCTGGAACTGCACAACCCGGCGGACATGCCAGATCCGGTCCGTATCGAAAGCATTGCCGAGCCCTGGATCAAGGCCACCATCTTCACCCCCGACGAATATCTCGGCGCGGTCATCAAGCTCTGCCAGGACCGCCGCGGAAGCCAGCGGGAACTGTCCTATGTGGGCAGCCGCGCCATGGTGGTCTACGACCTGCCCCTGAACGAGGTGGTGTTCGACTTCTACGACCGCCTGAAGTCCATCTCCAAGGGATACGCCTCCTTCGACTACCAGCTGGAGGAGTACCGCACCGGCGATCTGGTGAAGATGTCGATCCTGGTGAATGCCGAGCCCGTGGATGCCCTGTCCATGCTCGTGCACCGCAACCGCGCCGAGGCCCGGGGCCGGTCCATGTGCGAGAAGATGAAGGACCTGATCCCGCCGCACATGTTCGTCATTCCGATCCAGGCGGCCATCGGCGGCAAGATCATCGCCCGGGAGACCGTCCGCGCCCTGCGAAAGGACGTGACCGCCAAGTGCTACGGCGGCGATGCCAGCCGCAAGCGCAAGCTGCTGGACAAGCAGAAGGAAGGCAAGAAGCGCCTGCGCCAGTTCGGCAAGGTCGAGATCCCGCAGGAAGCCTTCATCGCCGCCCTGAAGATGGACGACGACTGAGCCGTCGGCGCGACCCGACCGCCCTCCCACGAGACATGACGCCCGCCGGTCCGGACAGGACCCGCGGGCGTCACATCATTCAGCCTTCGGCAAGGAGCGTCAGTAGGCCCGCTCGTCCTGCTCGACCCGGTGGCCGATGTCCGCCAGGCGGCGGAACAGCACGTCGCGCTCCTCGGGGAACAGCCGTCCGCCGTTGCGCTCCCGCATCTCGTGCTCCTGGCGGGCGACGTCGTCGAGGCGGTCGCTCAGATGGGCATATTCCCGCGGAGACAGGACACCATCGCGATTGTCACGCTCCACCCGGTGGCGGAGGAACTCGACCCGCTCGTGCGGCTCGTCCGGCGCGCCGTACCAGAAGTCTCCCGGCGGCGGGCCGACATAGCGGGGCGGCGGCGGCGGGGGCGGCGGCGGGGGGGCATATTCGTAGCCGGGCGGGCACGGATGATCGTTGGCACGGGCGATGGAATTGCCCACCAGCGCCCCTGCCAGACCGCCCAGGATCGCGCCCTGGGTCTTCTGGCGGTGGCCACTGACCGCCCCGCCGATCACGGCGCCGGCGACACCGCCGACCACGGTGCCCTCGGTGTTCTGGGCCGAGTTCGACTTGCGGCAGGCCGTGTCGTAGCTCTGGGCGGAAGCGCCGGTCGCAACCGAGAGCGCCCCCAGGCTGAGGACCGCGACGAGACCCGCGGTCAGGGATTTCTTGGACATGTGGTGGCCCTCTTCAGCGCATACACAAAACGTGGGTGTCTGGCGGAAGTCCGCCTCGACAGGTCATCGTCTAGCCGATCCAACATGAACGGAAGATGATCTCATGCCCCTCATTTCATTCATGTTCGCGGCGGGAATTTGGCCGGTCGCGGCAGGCGGCAGAAGCGACCGACGGCTCAGATCAGACCCGCAAGGGGGCTGGACGGGTCGGCATACATCCGCCGGGGCATGCGGCCGGCCAGATAGGCGTGCCGTCCGGCAATCACCGCGTGCTTCATGGCCGTCGCCATCCGGATCGGATCCTTGGCCTCGGCAATGGCGGTGTTCATCAGGATCGCGTCGCAGCCCAGCTCCATGCCGATGGCGGCATCCGATGCCGTGCCGACGCCGGCATCCACCAGCACGGGGACGGTCGCCTGCTCCACGATGAGACGGATATTCACCCGGTTCTGGATGCCGAGACCCGAGCCGATGGGTGCGCCGAGGGGCATGATCGCCACCGCGCCGGCGGCCTCCAGCTTGCGGGCATAGACGGGGTCGTCCGTGCAATAGACCATCACGTCAAAGCCCTCGGCCACCAGGAGCTTCAGGGCCCGCAGGGTCTCTTCCATGTCCGGATAGAGGGTCTTCGGATCCGACAGCACCTCGAGCTTCACCAGCGTCCAGCCCCCGGCCTCCCGGGCCAGCCGCAGGGTCCGGACGGCGTCCTCGCCGGTGAAGCAGCCGGCCGTGTTGGGCAGATAGGTGAACCGGTCGGGCTTCACATAGTCCACCAGCATCGGCTGGCTGGGATCCGTCAGATTGACCCGGCGGACAGCCACGGTGACGATCTCCGCACCTGCGGCTTCGGCGGCGGCGGCATTGGTGGCGTAGTCCTTGTATTTGCCGGTGCCGACGATCAGGCGCGATCGGAAGGTCCGGCCGGCAACGGTCCAGGTGTCATCTGCGGACAAGGCTCGGCCTCCTCGGGAGCGGCGGAAAGACGTCGCCCGTCTTTAGAACCGGCGGACCGGCGAGGCCATAGTCCGTCGACTGAAAAAGCGTCCGGTGCCCGTCCTCAGCCGCCGCCGACAAACTGGACGATCTCGATCCGGTCGCCGTCGGCCAGCCGGACCGTCTCGTGGAGCGACCGGGGCACGATCTCCAGGTTCCGCTCGACGGCGACCTTGCGGCGGTCGAGGCCGAGTTCGGTGACCAGATCGGCCACCGTCGGCGATCCCGGCAACTGCCTGACTTCGCCGTTGACGATAAGTTGCATCACCGGTTTCTCCGATCCGTAGACAGGTGCTTGTGGCGCTTTGGCCACAGGGATACAAGGTCGCCTTGGAATCGAATGGACCAGCAAGGGCTTATGCCGAAACCGATCCATGTGCTCAACGGCCCCAACCTGAATCTCCTGGGGTTGCGTGAGCCGCATCTCTACGGAACCACCACGCTGGATCAGGTGCGCGCCCTTGCGGAGGCCCGCGCCGAGGCCCTGGGGTATGGCCTGGTCTTCCGACAGTCCAATCACGAAGGGGTCCTGATCGACTGGATCCAGGAGGCGAGGACCGAGGCCAGCGCCCTTGTGATCAACCCGGCCGGCTACGGTCATACCTCCATCGCCCTGCTGGATGCGCTGAAGACTTTGACAATTCCCGTGGTCGAATGCCATCTGACCAACCCCGCCGCCCGGGAGGACTTCCGGCGGCATACCTTCGTCTCCCTGGCCGCCACCGGCCAGATCACGGGCCTCGGCCCGGCGAGCTATGAACTGGCGGTCGAAGCCGCCGCGAGACTGGCCACAAACCGGTCGGCGGGCGCAGACGCCCAAACCTCAAGGTGACTGAATGAGCTCTCACAAGGACCCGGCCGACGTTCCGGAAAAGCCGAAGGCAGCGGCCGATCCCATCGACACGCGTCTCGTTCGGCGGCTCGCGGATATTCTCAAGGACACCGGCCTCACCCAGATCGAGGTCGAGCGCGGGGATCTGAAGATCCGCGTCGCCCGGGAAGTGACCGTGGCCGCGGCCCAGACCGTCTATGCCCCGGCACCGCAGATGGCCGCCCCGGCACCCGTCGCCGCACCGGCAGCCGCGCCGGTCGCTCCGGCGGCTGAGGTGCCCCCGGCCCCGGTGGCCCGCACCGGTGACCTCGTGAAGTCGCCCATGGTCGGGACGGTCTATCTGCAACCACAGCCCGGTGCGGAACCCTTCGCCAAGGTGGGCGACATGGTGGCCCAGGGCCAGACCCTGATGATCATCGAAGCCATGAAGACCATGAATCCCGTCCCGGCACCCCGCGCCGGCAAGGTGGTCGAGCTTCTGGTCGGCGACAGCCAGCCCGTCGAGTTCGGCGAGCCGCTGATCGTCCTCGAATAGGCCGCGCGTCATGTTCGACAAGATCCTGATTGCCAACCGGGGCGAGATCGCGCTCCGGGTTCACCGAGCGTGCCGGGAGATGGGCATCGCCACCGTGGCCGTGCACTCGGAAGCCGACGCCGGTGCCATGCACGTGCGCCTGGCGGACGAGAGCGTCTGCATCGGCCCCGCGCCGGCGTCGAAGAGCTATCTGAACATTCCCTCGATCATCGCCGCCTGCGAGATCACGGGTGCCCAGGCCGTGCATCCCGGCTACGGCTTCCTGTCGGAGAATGCCCGCTTCGCCGAGATCATCGAAGCCCACGGCCTGACCTTCATCGGTCCCCGGCCGGAACACATCCGGATGATGGGCGACAAGATCACCGCCAAGCAGGCGGCCCGCGATGCCGGCATCCCCGTGGTGCCCGGCTCCGACGGCGGCGTCGCCACGGACGAGGAGGCCATCGCGGCGGCAGAGGCCATCGGCTTTCCGGTGCTGATCAAGGCCGCTTCCGGCGGCGGTGGTCGCGGCATGAAGGTGGCCAAGGACCGGGACGGCCTCCTGGAGGCCGTGTCCACGGCCCGTTCGGAAGCCGCCGCCGCCTTCGGGGACGGCACGGTCTACATGGAGCGCTACCTCCAGAGGCCCCGCCACATCGAGATCCAGGTGATCGCCGACAGCCACGGCAATGTCTGCCACCTCGGGGAACGGGACTGCTCCCTGCAGCGCCGCCACCAGAAGGTCCTGGAGGAGGCCCCCTCCCCGGCGCTGAACGCTGCGGGCCGGGAGAAGATCGGCCAGATCGTCGTCGAGGCCATCCGCAAGATCGGCTATCTCGGCGTCGGCACCATCGAGTTCCTGTACGAGGACGGGGAGTTCTTCTTCATCGAGATGAACACCCGCCTGCAGGTCGAACATCCGGTCACCGAAGCCATCACCGGCATCGACCT
>CAIQUG010000262.1 GCA_903874895.1 uncultured Caulobacterales bacterium
CTCCGGAGCGTCCGCCGTCACCCTGCGGCAGGCACTGGCGGCCTACCACCCGGTCGCGCGGAAGCACGATGTGGAGCTGCTGGTGCGCAATGGTCTCGACGACCGGCCTCACCCACGAGACTGAGCCCGCTCAGGACCGGACGGTGGACTGACGTATGACCAGTTCCGGGGCCAGGGTCACCCCATCCGTCGGCTGTCCGTCAAGCCGCTGGAACAACTGGTCGACCATCAGCCGGGCGGCTTGGGCCAGATCCTGCCGCACCGTGGTCAGGGGCGGGTTGGAGTGCGCCGCCACGGCGGAATCGTCAAACCCGATGACGGCCACGTCCTCGGGAACCCGTTTGCCCGCCCGACGCAGGACATGCAGCGCCGAAAGCGCGATGACGTCGGAGGCCGCGAAGACGGCATCCACGTCCGGGCTCTCCGCCAGCAACCGCTCGGCCGCCGCCTCGGCCTGCTGCGGGCTGAACCCGGCGGGCACGATCAGGCGGTCGGTGACATCGAGACCCGCAGCCTTGCAGGCGGCCAGGTATCCCCGTCGCCTTTGCTCGATCTCCGGCGGGGACGGGTCGCCCAGGAAGGCGATCCGACGCCGACCGATGGCGATCAGATGCTCCGTCGCCATTCGCCCGCCCGCGACATTGTCGAGACCGACGACGCAATACTGCTGATCAGGCAGGTGGGCACCCCAGACCACCAGGGGCAGATAGACCTGACCGGCGTCGTTGAGGGCTGCGTGCTGGTCGCTCTGGCCGATCACGACCATGCCGTCGGTGCGGTGCGCCTTGATCAGCTCCCGCAGCCAGCCGGGCTTGGGCGGGGTGACCTTGGACACCAGGATCTGGTAGCCGCGCAGGCTGATCTCGTCGACCATGTGGCCCAGCATCTGCTGGAAGAACGGGTCGGAGATGAGCTGGGCGGTGATCGCACCGAGGGGGAACACCACGCCGATGGTGTTGGTACGCTGCAGGCGCAGTCCCCGGGCCAGCGGATTGATGACGTAGCCGTTGGCGTCGGCGATCTGGATGATCATCTCGCGCGTCGCCTCCTGGATCAGGGGGCTGCCCGCCAGGGCGCGTGATACGGTGGAGGTGGACACGCCGCAAAGCCGCGCGATATCCGACATCTTCAGCCGTTTAAGCTCTGAGACTGTCTCGCTCGCCATGGCCGAGACGTAAATGGGGCCCCAACGCCTGTCAACCCGGGGAGAATCCCGACGATTCGCCCCCTGCAAACGATTGTCATTCCGTTGAATATCCGCAATAAACCGGCTGAACGAGACGAGCCGTGAAGCGGCCGAAGGGGAGGATGCCCGTGCCCGTGATCAAGCCGCGCCTGTCGCTCCTGCGCCTCGTCGAGATGAACGTGGGCTTTCTGGGCCTGCAGTTCAGCTTCGGCCTGCAGCAGGGCAACATGGGGCCGATCTACAGCTATCTGGGGGCCCACGAGGCTGACCTGCCGATCCTGCAGCTGGCGGGACCGATGACCGGGCTCCTGATCCAGCCCCTCGTCGGTGCCCTGTCGGACCGCACCCTCACCCCCTGGGGTCGCCGCGCGCCCTACTTCGTCGCCGGGGCCATCCTCTGCTCTCTCGGCCTGCTGGCCATGCCGTTCAGCAACAGCCTGCTGATGGCCGCCAGCCTGCTGTGGATCCTCGATGCCGGCAACAACACGACGATGGAGCCCTATCGTGCCTATGTCAGCGACCGTCTGAACACGGACCAGCAGGGGGCGGGATTCCTGATCCAGGCGGCGTTCACGGGCCTGGCGCAGATGCTGGCCTTCCTGACCCCGTCGCTGCTGGTCGGCGTGCTGCATGTGAACGTCAATGCCGTCGACGCCCACGGCATCCCGCAGACCACGCACATCGTCTTCCTGGTCGGGGCGGTCCTGTCCATCGCCACCATCCTGTGGTCGGTCCTGCGGGTCCGGGAGCTGCCCCTCGGCGAGAACGAGGCCGCGGCCATCCGTGCCCTGCCCCGGTCCCTCGCCGCCACCCTGCGGGAGATCCTCGACGCCATCCGCGAGATGCCGCTGGCCATGCGCCGGCTGGCGGTGATGAGCCTGTTCCAGTGGTATGGCATGGCCGCCTACTGGGGTTATGTGATCTATTCCATCGGCCGCTCGGTGTTCCACACGGCGGACCCGCACAGCGAGGGCTTTCGCCGCGCGGTGCTGGCCAACGGCGAGATGGCGGCCTTCTACAATGCCGTGGCCTTTGTCGCCGCCTTTGCCCTGATCCCGATCTCGAAGCGCTTCGGGGCGGGGCGGGTGCATGCGGCCTGCCTGACGCTGGCCGGTCTCGGCATCATGGCCATCCCCGGGATCGAGGATCGGACCCTGTTGTTCCTCCCTGCCGTGGGCGTGGGCCTGGGCTGGGCCAGCATCATGGGCAACCCCTATGTGGTGCTGGCCGATGCCATTCCGCCGGAGCGCACGGGGGTCTACATGGGGATCTTCAACATGATGATCGTGATCCCGATGCTGCTGATCGCGGCCACCCTGCCCTTCTACTATGCCCCGATCATGGGCAGCGACCCGCGCAATGTACTCCGGATGTCGGGGGCGCTGCTCGTGGCGGCGGCGCTGGCGGCCTTGTGGATCCCGGCGGCCGCGGACCGGACCGCATGAGCCGGCGTGTGGACACCGGAGCGGCGTCGGAGAAGCGGGTCCTGGACGGGCAGGACCGCACCGTCCCCGCCATGCAGACGGCGATCTGGTCCCCTGACCATGTGTCCTGCATCGAACGGGGCACCGCGCCGTACCTTCCCCGGGTGCGATCGCAGGACATGCATCGCCTCGGGCCCGACCTGGATGCCTGGGATGCCTGGCCGGTGCAGTGGCCCACCGGCGGATCGGTCGTGCTGGGCGGTGCGGAACTGTGGATGACCCTCGCGGCACCGGTGAACAAAGATCCGAACCTGCGCCACCAGAGGGCACGGATGCATCTCATCCGGCCCACGGCCGACGGGGGCTGGCGCGATCTCGGCCCGGTCCTGCCGGACGGGTTCAGCCCGGGTGCCTGCGAGTGGTCCGGCTGCGCCGTCTGGCGGTCGGGCAACGACAGCCACGGTGCCGAAGCGACGGGCCGGGTGGAGCTGCACTTCACCGCCACCGGCCGCCGGGGCCAGAGGTTCACCACGGAGCAGCGCCTGTTCGTCACCACCGCACGGGTCGAGGGCACCGGCGACCACATCCGCCTCGTGGACTGGACCGTACCGACGGAGACCGTTCCGGCCCTGGCCGACTGGCGCCAGCCTGCCCAGGGTGTGGATCCGGCGCCCGGACGCATCCACCACCTGCGCGACCCGGCCGTGTTTCAGGACCCGTCGGACGGGCAGGAGTATCTGGTCTATGCCGCCTCCGAATCCGGTCCGCAGACGCTGGACCAGGGTGCCATCGGCTGGGCGGTCCATGATCCGACGGGGGGGTGGCGCGATCTCGGCCCCCTGCTCCGCGCGCCGGGTCTCAATCACGAACTGGAGCGGCCGCATCTGCTGAAGACCGCGGACGGCTACTACCTGTTCTGGTGCACCCAGGCCAGGATGTTCGCGGCGGGCGGACCGGCCGGTCCCACCGGCCTCTACGGCATGTTCGCCCGCCAACTGGCCGGCCCCTGGACCCCCCTGAACGGCTCCGGCCTCGTGGCCGCGAACCCGGAGGCGGCACCGTCCCAGGCCTATGCCTGGTGGGTCACGGGGGCGCTGGAGGTGTTTGGCTTCGCCGACGTCCTGCCCGACGCACCCGACGGAGACCGGGACCGGGTCTTCGCCGGTGGCCTCGCTCCGCCGTTCCGGATCACCCTTGACGGCCCGACCAGCCGGGTGGCCTGATCCGCGGCAGGGGCGGAATGGGCAAAAGGGGTATGACGGGTGGATCGACGACTGTTCCTGGGCGTGGGATCGGCGGCATCGGCCGCGTCCCTGGCGGCCGCTACCGCCCCGACGCCTGCCGCCCCTGCGCCCCACCCGCTGGTGCGACCCAGGGCCCTGAAGCCCGGGGACCGGGTGGGTGTGGTGGACCTGTCCACGCCCCTCTACGACCCGATGATCGGGGAGCGGATCCGAAGCCTGTTTGCCGCCCTGGACCTGACGCCCGTCTTTGCGCCACATCTCCTCGGCCGGTCCCGGGAGATCGCCGCCTCCCGGGTCGAGCGGGTCAACGATCTGCATGACATGTTCGCCGACCCGACGATCGAGGGGGTGTTCTGTGCCCGGGGCGGCTACGGGGTGAGCGAAGTCGTGGCCAGCCTCGACTATGACGTCATCCGGGCGCATCCGAAGGTCTTCCTCGGCTTCAGCGACATCACCCTTCTGCACCTGGCCATCCGGCGGCGGGCCGGTCTGGTGACCTTCCACGGGCATATGCCCGGCCAGAGCGCATTCAATGCCTTCACCCTCGAGGCCCTGCGCCGGGCCGTGTTCGCGCCGGCTCCCCTGGGGGGTCTGCCCATGCCGGAGGAGGCGCACCCGCTGCGTCCACAATATCCCGTGCGGACGATCCGGCCGGGCCAGGCTACCGGCCCGCTCGTGGGCGGCAACCTGTCCCTGGTCATCGCGGCCATGGGCACACCCTGGGAGCTCGATACCACCGGGGCCATCCTGTTCCTGGAGGATGTGGACGAGAACGCCTACGCCGTCGGCCGGATGCTGTGGCAGCTGCGGCATGCGGGCAAGCTGTCCGCGGCCGCCGGGATCGTCATCGGGGCCTGCGTCAACTGCGAGAAGATCACCGACTCGTCCCCGTACGGGCTGAACGAACATCTGGACATGGTGCTGAAGGACCTCGGCCTTCCCGTCCTGTCAGGACTTGTGCTGGGTCATACGGACGACCAGCTCACCGTGCCCCTCGGGGTGACTGCAACCCTGGACGCGACGCGGCAGACGCTGGCCGTGATCGAGCCCGGCGTGGTGGCCTGAGGCTTGCTCCCATCGCGCCAAGGGCATTGTATGCCGCTGGGGCAATAGCCTAAATCCCTTCACGCCCCGATCCGACCAGAGGACACGCCGCCGATGACCGCCGCCGACCAGACCACCTTCAGGGCCGACCTGCTCCGCGGCAAGACCGCCTTCATCGCCGGCGGCACCAGCGGCATCAATCTGGGGATCGCCAAGCGCTTCACCCGCCTGGGGGCCCGGGTGGCCGTCCTGGGCCGCAATCCGGACAAGGCCCGCGCCGCAGCGGCGGAGATTGACGCGGACGCCGGCGTCAGCGGCACCATCGCCCTCACGGCCGATGTCCGGGATTATGCCGCGGTGGAGGCAGCCTTCGCCGCGGCCGTGGCGGAACTGGGCGGTCTGGACATCCTGATCGCCGGACAGGCAGGCAACTTTCCCGCCCCGGCGCTCGGCATGAGCGCGAATGCCTTCAAGGCCGTGATCGACATCGACCTGATCGGCAGCTTCAACCTGTTCCGTGCCGGTCACCAGCACCTGAACCTGCCCGGTGCCAGCCTGATTGCCATTACGGCGGGCCAGGCGGTGAAGCCGACTCCGCTTCAGTCCCACGTCTGCGCCGCCAAGGCGGGGATCAACATCCTCATCAAGACGCTGGCCCTGGAATGGGGCCCCATGGGCATCCGGGTCAACGGCATCTCCCCCGGTCCGATCGCCGATACCGAGGGCATGCGACGCCTGGCCCCGACCCCCGAGGCCGAGGCGCACGTCAAGGCGGTCACCCCGCTTCGCCGGTTTGGACGGACGGACGAAATCGGCGATGCCGCGATCTATCTCTGCTCTCCCGCGGGAGCCTATGTGACCGGTACGATCCTGGACGTGGACGGCGGCACGGGGGCCGGTTCGTTCGGCTCCCCCGGCAGTCTCGGCGGCATTATCTAGTCGGCCAGCAGCTCCACCCGGCCGATCAGTTCCGCCTCGAAGGCCTCGGCGCTGATGTTGTGGCGCCCCACAAGGACGCTGCAGTCCACCAGGTCGCTCACATAGGCCCCGGATGATCCGGACCACCAGCGCTGGAACAGGGACCGCTTCTGGTGACCGAGCACCACCAGGTCGGCGCTGACTTCCTTGGCGAAGGCGCTGATCTGGACTGCCGGTTCCCCCGTCACCAGACGGGTGACCGGCTTGAGGCCCAGCTGTTCCGACACCTGCCGGGCGTGATCCAGCAGGGCGCGATACCCCTCGACCTGGGCGCCGACGAAATCCACGTAGAGGGTGTCGGCCAGCGCCACGCGGTCATTGTCGGGCACCACCGACAGGATGAAGACCTCGGCCTGGAACCGCTTGGCCAGCAAGGCCCCTTCCCGCAGGGCGATCAGCCCCTCCTTCGTCCCGTCATAGGCGAGGACAATCCGTTCATACATGGCAGTCTCCCGGACAGCGGAGAGGAAGAAGAGACCTTCGCGCCCCTTGCGCGAATGTGCAACCGGCCTCTCGACCTTGTGTCATCGGCGGGAGGCCGCGCGTCCCGTCTGCCTCAGCGGGTCGTCGGGTGGACGGGTCTTGCCGGGTGGCGGGGATCGGAGACCTGGCCGATCCAGCAGGCCCGGCCCTGTGCCCCCAGCTGGGCGCAGAAGGCCCGGGCTTCGTCGGCCGAGGAAAATCCGGCGAGGAAGCTGTGCACGAGGGTCGGCGCGTCCGCGACCCCTGTCCGGGACTCGAACTGCCGGTCCTTCAGTTCGCCGGGCATCTGGCTGCGGAGCTCCGCTTCGAAGGCCTGGGCATCCGCTTCCGATGCAAAGGCACCCAGTTCGACCACCGGGCGCCCGGCCGGCTTCGGGACGGCGGCGGCGACCGGCACCGGCCGATCGACCGCGCGCGGCGATCCGTTCCCGACACCGGGATTGCGCCAAGGCGTTCCGGCACGGAGCTGGAGGGTCTCAAGACGTATGATCGGGACACCCGCGATCGGCGGTGGACCATGCCCCTGGCGCAGGATCAGCAGCGACACGGCCCCCATGGCCAGGGCCAGCATGAGGCCGAAGACCGCCACCCGTCGACGTCCCCGAGCCCGGACGGCCGTCGCATTCATCGCAGACGGAGCCGAAGCCGCAGCGATCCCCATCGCGGTGTCCGGCTCCTCGCCGCCGGCGAGGCTCTCGTCGTCCCAGGAACCGACGAGCGCCCTCGCGTCCGTACCGGAGCGACTGACCTTGATCAGGGTGCGGTCCGCTCCCTCCAGCCGGAGGATGGACAGGGCACCGGTGGCAAAGGCCCCGGTATCGATCCCGATCTCCCAGCGGCTGATGACCGGTCGCTGATGGATCGAATGACCGTGCACCACGGTCAGCCCATGGCGCGGGGTCTCGTCCGACACCGCCCGTCGCCACAGCATGTCATCCGTGGTCTGACCATCCAGCGGGGCGTCAGGATTGAGACCGGCATGAACGAAGGCGTAGCCCCCGTAGACGACGAACAGCTGGGTCCGGCGCAGGAACCGGATATGGTCCGAGGGAACGACCCGGGTGATCAGCTCCGCCAGGTTCGCGTCCGGGTCCATGACGAACCGCTCACCCGCCCCATGATAATAGGAGTTGAGGGTCTCCACGCCGCCGAAGTCCAGCCAGCGTGTGGACAGGGATTTTCCATCGACCAGATCCAGCAGTTCCTGCTCGTGATTGCCACGGAGGAAGACAAAGCCCCGCCCGTCCTCGCTGTCGGCGAGGGCGGCCAGCCGAGCGAGCACACCGCGGGAGTCCGGGCCCCGGTCGATATAGTCCCCCAGCAGCACGGCGGCGAAGGACTTGCCTGCGTCCCAGGACTGCTGGCGAATATGGAACAGGGCCTCCAGCGCCGGCTCCAGCAGGTCGAGGCGACCATGCACATCGCCGACGGCACAAACGACCGCGCCCGGCGGCATCTGGGCGTCTGTCATGTCGGAGGTCTCTGTCACGCTGGCGATGTCTGACCCTGATCCGGCAGCCGGAGAGCGGCCCGCGTCCGCAGGCGAGGCTCCAATCGCGATGTGTTAACCATATTTTCATGGCAGCGACCACCCCGCTCCGCGCCGGCGGACAGCGGGACTGCCCGAACTGTGCCGCACGACCGCGGGCCCTCGATCGGCGTAGTGTTTGCGATTTTTTAATGTGCCTTAACGCTGCGTCGATAGTCTGAC
>CAIQUG010000263.1 GCA_903874895.1 uncultured Caulobacterales bacterium
CTAGGCGATCCGCATCGGCAGGCCTTTTCGCGGCGGCATTGAGCGTGGGCCTCCTGACCGGCTGCAGCGGCGGGTCAGGCGGCTCGGGCAGCGGCGGACGAAGCGGCCCGGTCACCCCGGTCGGTGCCGCGCGCCTTCTGACCCAGGCGAGCTTCGGGCCGACCGACGCAGACATCGCGGCCGTCCAGTCCGCCGGGATCGACGGCTGGATCAGCCAGCAGCTGTCCGCGCCGCAGTCGTCCTCCCTGACCTTCATGAATGACCAGCTGGTGGCCATGCGGGCGACGAACCCCAACGCATCGGTCGGCCCCAATCAGTTCTACCAGTCGTTCTGGCAGCAGGCGGCCACGGCGCCCGACCAGCTGCGTGAGCGGGTAAAACTGGCCCTGTCGGAACAGTTCGTCGTGTCCTTCCAGTTCTCTAACGTGGATACCCTCGGCATGGCGGCCTACTGGGACATGCTCGGCACCAATGCCTTCGGCAACTTCCGGACATTGCTGGAGGGCGTGACCCTCAGCCCGCAGATGGGGCGCTATCTGACCTATCAGGGGAACCAGAAGGAAAATCTGACCACTGGCCAGCACCCGGATGAGAACTACGCCCGGGAGGTCATGCAGCTGATGACCATCGGGCTGTGGCAGCTCAATCAGGACGGCACGCAGAAGCTGGACAGCGCCGGCAATCCGATCCCGACCTACACCCACGACGACATTGCCGGCCTCGCCAAGGTGTTCACCGGGATCAGCTTCTATTCCCCCGCCCCCACCGGCTCGACCTTCTTCGGGGGAAACAAGGATCCCAACGCCGAGACCAAGCCGATGATCTACTACCCGGCCTTTCACTCCACCTCGGAGAAGGATTTCCTGGGCGTCGTCATTCCGGCCAGCACCACGGCGGATCCCGCGGGCGACGTGAAGATCGCCCTCGACACCCTGTTCAACCATCCCAATGTCGGACCGTTCGTTTCCCGGAACCTGATCCAGCGCCTGGTCACGTCGAACCCCTCCCCGGCCTATGTCAGCCGCGTGGCCGCCGTGTTCAACAACAACGGCAAGGGCGTGCGTGGGGACATGGCTGCGGTGATCCGCGCCATCCTTACCGACACTGAGGCAAGGGATGCCACCGTCACCGGCTCGGCCACCTTCGGCAAGCTCAGGGAACCGGTGGTCCGCATGGCCAACTGGATGCGGGCCTTCGGTGCCAAGTCCGCCTCGGGCACCTGGGGCCTCGGGGACACCAGTGCCGCGACCAGTCTCGACCAGTCGGTCCTGAACGCGCCGTCGGTCTTCAACTTCTGGCGTCCCGGCTACGTCTCCAGCAACTCCAAGCTCGGCGCCGCGGGGCTCGTAGGACCGGAGTTCCAGGTCGTGGATGAGGTGTCCGTGGCCGGTTACGTCAACACCATGTCCTCCGCCATCACCAACGGGGTCGGCAACGCGACCGGCGTCAGCGGTTCGGACATCAAGACCACCTATCCCAACGAGATCGGTCTGGCCGCAACGCCACAGGCCCTCGTCGACCGGCTGAACACCCTGCTGTTCTACGGCCAGATGTCGAGCGGACTGCAGCAGACCCTCGTCAATGCCATCAATTCCATACCGATCCCCGGCGGCAGCGCGACAGCGGCGCAGGTCACCGCGGCGCAGACCCAGCGGGTCCAGCTGGCGGTGATGATGGCCATGACGTCCGGCGAATATCTGGCGCAGCGCTGAGGACCCGAGCATGACCCTGATCCGCCCTTCCCGTCGCGCCTTCCTGCAGCTTTCCGGCGCCCTGTCCGTGGTCGGCCCCAGCGCCGTTCCGTTCGCCCTGCAGCTGGCCGCTGCGGGCTCTGCCGCAGGTCTCACCGCCCCGCCGGACTACAAGGCCCTGATCTGCATCTTCCAGTATGGCGGCAATGACGCGAACAATTCCGTCGTGGCCACCGACACGGACTCCTTCGGGCGGTACTTCGCCCTGCGCAACATCGGCCAGGACCCGATCGCGCTGATGCCCCCCGGCACGGCGCCGACACCGGTCGGTCAGGTCAACCCCGTGACCAAGCGCACCGTCTCGTCCCTGGCCAAGCCCGAGGCCTGGGGCGGCGTCCTGCCCATCGTGCCGAAGACCGCCCAGGCGATTCCGGCCGGGACCAACGCCACGACCCGCACCTTCGGACTGCATCCGGCGCTGGCCCCCCTCGTCCCGCTCTACACCGCCGGGCGGCTGGCCGTGCTGGCCAATGTGGGCCCCCTTCTCCAGCCCCTGACCAAGGCGCAATTCCAGGGCCGCAAGGCACCGATCCCGGCCAACCTGTTCTCCCACAACGACCAGCAGAACACCTGGCAGGCGGGCGGGATCGAAGGCGCCAACGTGGGCTGGGGCGGCCAGTTCGGCGACCTGATCCTGTCGATGAACGGCGCCAATTCCATCTTCACCGCCATGTCCACCGCCGGAAACGCCGTTTTCCTCGCGGGCCAGAAGGTCGTGCAGTACCAGACCACGACCAATGCCTCCCCCGCCATCGCCATCCGCCCGGCGACCAGCACCTCGCTCCTTGGATCGTCCACGGCACCGGGCCTGCTCAAGGGGGTGATCACTGACACCTCGCCGGTGAGCGACTTCGCCAGCGACTACGCCACCGTCGTCCAGCGGTCCCTCGACGCGACCGCCAATCTCAACGGGGCCATGACCACCGCAGCGGTCACCGCGGTGCCGGCCGTGCCCACCTACACCAACCCAGCCACCGGCAATACGTCCACCAATCCCCTGGCGGTGCAGCTGCGTGCGGTGGCCCGGATCATCGCCGCCGCCCCGGCACTGGGGCTCAAGCGCCAGGTCTTCTTTGTCAGCATGGGCGGCCATGACAGCCATGACGGCCAGAACACCTCCCAGCCGGACAATCTCGCCAAGCTTGCCAGTGCCATGGCCTATCTCGACACGGTGCTGTCAAACATGAACGGCGTCGACATGCGCTCGCAGGTGACGACGTTCACCGCCTCGGACTTCTCCCGCACCCTGACCAGCAATGGCGACGGTACTGACCACGCCTGGGGTGGGCATCACTTCATCATGGGCGGTGCGGTCAATGGCGGCGACATCTACGGACAGTTTCCGACCATCGGAGTCGATGCCGGAAGCTTCAACAACCCGGACGTGGCCGGCGCGGCGATCATCCCCACCACGTCCGTCGATCAGTATGCGGCGACGCTCGGGGCATGGTTCGGTGCCACACCGACCGACCTTGCCACCATCATTCCGCGGCTGAAGAACTACCCCACGGCCAACCTCGGATTTGTTTGAAATCCCACCACGATCTTGCCACCATTGCGAGTGTGGTATAGCGCCACAACGGTGAGGAGATCGACATGGCATCAAGCGGTCTGTTCCGCGCGCTCTGGCTGTTCGACGACCTGCGGTCGAACGTCACCCTCCACCTGCGCGCTGACCTGCAGCTGGGAGTCCGCCAGGGCGCGATCACCGCCGAGATCGACGACTTCCTGATCGACACCTTCGCGGCCATGACGCTGAACGCGCTGTTCGGTCAGCTGCAGGGCGCATTCGCCAGCGATGCCGGCTCCCGCGTGGCCGAACTGCAGCTGCGGATGCTGGGCGTTCCCCCGGACAAGGCCCGGCAGGTCGCCTGGCGTGAAATCGCCGAGGCACCCTTGCAGCTCGTTCCGTTGCTCCGACCCGCTGCGAGCTAGTCCGAGCCGCCCGGGCGGTGCGCCGTCCTGTCACTGCGGGGCCGGCTATTTCTTCGGAGCGGGCGACCACACCATGCAATAGGCCGCGGGCGCGATCACGCCATCGACGATCTTGCAGGCCGCCGGGGCAAGGAAGCTGGCGCAGTTCCCGCAGTTCATGTTCGGCTTGGGAGACTTGGCCACGTACTGGACGCCCTTCTGAGGCATCTTGGCGTCGGCCGTTCCTGCCACGCCGACGGCGGCGGCGGCCAACATCAGGCCACCGGCCGACAGGACGAAGCGACGGGACTTGCCCGGGTCTGACAGATCACTCACGGGGGGATTTCCTTGTACCGGGTCCCGACACGGTCACGGGACGATGCCGGCGACAGACACCCGTCCACGCGCCCCGGACATGACCCAGCGCAAAAAGACCGCCTGTCCGCCCCTGGAATGGTCTCAGATCTCGCCGGTCACCCTCGACAGCACCTGCTCCACATGGGCGATGGGGGTGTCGGGCAGGATGCCGTGTCCGAGATTGAAGACATAGGGTCCCCCGCCCCAGGCCGCGAGCAGGCGCTCGACCTCGGCATCGAGCCCGGGGCCTCCGGCGCGGATCACCAGCGGGTCGAGGGCCCCCTGGATCGTGCGCAGGGTCTGGATCTCCCGACCCAGCTCCATGGGGGTCGAGGTATCGAGGGCCACGCCCTGGGTCTCCACCTGCTGGGCGTAGAGCTTGGCAAGGCCCCCGCATCCCCGGGGAAAGCCGATGATCGGCACCGTCACGCCCAGACCGCGCAGGCGCGCGATGATCGCCTTGTGCGGCGCAATGACCAGACGTTCGAACTGCGTCTGGGACAGCCCCTCGGCCCAGCTTTCGAACAGCTGCAGGGCCTGGGCCCCCGCCTTGACCTGCATGGCGAGATAGAGCGCCGTGGATTCCACAAGCACGGCCAGCAGGGCATCCACCTCCGCCGGGTTCGTCCAGGCATAGGACCGCGCCGCTTCCCGGTTGCTGGAGCCCCGCTCCAGCATGTAGGTCAGAACGGTCCACGGGGCCCCGGCAAAGCCGATCAGGGCCCGGTCCGGTGCCAGGGCTGCACGCACGCGGGTCAGGGTCTCGCCCACCGCGCTCAGATGATCCGCGGCGGTCGACACGTGGGATTCCAGCACGCTGATCGGCGGCAGCTCACCGAGCTTCGGCCCCTCCCCCGTCTCGAACCACACCTTCTGGCCGAGGGCCTGGGGCAGGAGCAGGATATCCGCGAAGACGATGGCGGCGCTGAACGGAAACCGGCGCATGGGCTGGAGGGTCGCCTCCGCTGCAGCCTCCGGGTTCAGGCAGAAAGCGATGAAGTCCGGGGACTGCGCCCGCAGGGCCCGATACTCCGGCAGATACCGCCCGGCCTGACGCATGAACCACACGGGCGGCCGGTCGAACCGCTCACCGGCCAGGGCCCGGAGGAATTTCGGTGTCGGTCCATCGGCAGCAGCGGCGGAGACGGAGGGCGAGGCGAGAGAGTCGTTTGTCATGGCTCGACTCAACGGCAAGCCACGACGGCGTCAAGAGGCCGTGACGCCGGGCCTGTCATTTTCCTTCCCCTGTCACTTTGTCAACATTTTACAAGTTGGAGACCGTAACAATCCGACAACCCAACCTCAATTTGCTCGCCGACCCGGAGCAAGCGCCGTATCCACAAGCCCAACAACGGTTTCAGCCCCTCCGGGAGAGATGAACATGACGACGCAAGAACGCTACTGGGTCATCGGCGGTGAATATGAGTGCCTGTCGTTCCGTTCGGTGAAGAACGGCGCACCCATCGTGCACGGCCCCTTTGACACC
>CAIQUG010000264.1 GCA_903874895.1 uncultured Caulobacterales bacterium
ATACGCCATCGCCTTCGCACCACCCGCCTTCGCGAGCGTGATCGTGATCGCCGCCGTCAACGTCGTCTTGCCATGGTCAACGTGACCAATCGTGCCGATGTTGCAATGCGGCTTGTTACGTTCAAACTTTTCCTTGGCCATGAGCTTACCTTCGCGACGACTTAACGGGGTGAAATGGGACCGGTCCGACGGACCGGCAAGGTCTTGGGCGAGTGAATGCGCGGAGACAGGACTGGAGCGGGTAGCCGGGATCGAACCGGCATCCTCAGCTTGGAAGGCTGCTGCACTACCATTGTGCTATACCCGCGCTGGATCATCCTTCCATCAGAGTTTCGCTGGACACCTCGTCCCGCCGCAGCGGTCCGGACAACCGCTGCGGCGAGGTGAAGTGGTGGAGGGGGTTGGATTCGAACCAACGTAGACATTCGTCGGCAGATTTACAGTCTGCTGCCATTGACCGCTCGGCCACCCCTCCAACGGACGACGCCGTTCCCTGCGGAACGCCGCCACCGTTTCCCGGTCAACCCTGTCAGGCTCTGCAGCCATCTGGGAGGCCAGAATAAAAAAGACCTTCGGATGCGGAACGGCGTGTTAGACCGCGTCCGCAATCGAAGACCCCAAATCGGAGCGCGTCTTATAGTGTCGTCTTTTCGGGAACGCAACGACCGGAACAAGTCCGGTGCATCTTCCGTTCGCAGCCCCCGTCCAGGGGGCGCGCGCCCACCCCATCAGACCCACCGCAAATATGGCGGTGGGGATCCCGATCAGTGGATCTGGGGATGGCACGCCGTGGAGGCGGCCCTGCGCAACCCGGACCGCCCGGCCCCGAAGAAGATCCTCGCCACCGAGGATCGGGCCAAGCAAATCAGTCAGTTGCGCGGCGAGGACGGGCGTCCCCTGGGGATCGACCTCAGCGTCGAGATCGCCACCCCCGCCGAAATTGCCACGGCCGTTCCGCAGGGCGCCTCTCACCAGGGCGTGGCGATCCAGACCCCGCCGCTGGACCCCGCGGACCTGTTCGCCTTCATCGCCGAGCCGCACGGGATCCTCATCATGCTCGATCAGGTGACCGATCCGCAGAATGTCGGGGCGATCTTCCGATCCGCGGCCGCCTTCGGGGCAAGGGGCGTGATTCTGCAGGACCGTCGCGCACCGCCCCTGGCCGGAGCCCTGGCCAAGGCCGCCGCCGGTGCACTGGAACGCCTGCCCTGCGCCCAGGTGACAAACCTCAGTCGCGCCATCGAGGAGTTGCAGGAGGCCGGCTGGCGGGTCATCGGACTGGCCGGCGACGCCCCGGAGCGGCTCGACAGCGCCCTCTCCGAAGGCCCTACATTGCTCATTCTGGGCTCGGAAGGCGAAGGCCTGAGACGCCTGGTTTCGGAGAAATGCGACGTCCTGGCGCACATTCCCATGCCCGGGGGCTTTGAAAGCCTGAATGTCGCATCAGCGGCCGCTGTGGCGCTCTACGCCGCAAGCCTGAAAAGGTTTTAGCCTGTCACGGGATCGAGATTGATTTCCACTCTGCGTTAAGTCTTTGGTAATCGCGTCTGTGGGGAGACGCGTGAAAATGGTGCTGGGCGTGGGTCGGTTCCGGTCGAGGTCGTGGGGGGCAGCCGTCAGTCTGGCTTCGCTCCTGCTGCTGTCGTCCTGTGATCAGAGGCCGGTACCCAAACCCACCCAGGACCCGCCGCAGTCCAGTGCCCCGGCGGAACTGCTCGGTGCTCCGGCTCCCCCCCCGTCCGATCAGACCACCGCCGCTGCCGAGTCGTTGCCCGCTGCAACCAACACGGAAGCGGACGTGCCCGCTCCTCAGCCCGACCCCCTGCGGCCGCCGGACGTGACCATGGCTCCGATCCCGGATCCGGCTCCGCGCGCCCCGACCTCGGGTTCCGTCGCCCCGCCTGCCCCGGCCACAGCCGTCAGCCCGACGCCCGCCCATGCCACTGGCCACCCGGCAACCCACGCCGCGGCCTCCGGTGCGGCACCCAGTGCGGCCCAGGCCCCTGCAGAACCGACGGACACGGTCATGGCCGGAACGCCGTCGGATGGCGCGCCCCCCCTCAGCTCCGAAGACCGCGGCCCGCGGGCCGATGCATTCCAGGCCGCGGCCCTCAAGGCCCTGCACCGCGGGGCGCAGTTGCAGATGCCCACCAAGGCCGAGCCCGGCCAGCCGGGTCAGGCGACCCTGACCCTTCCCGCCGAATTCGGTGCAGCACTGCGCAAGGCCCTGACCGCCAGCGGCCTGGCGGATGCCGGTGTGCCGCTGAACGTCACTGCGACCCTGTCCGCCCCCGGTTACCGGGTGGAGCCCCCGGGTGCCCAGTCCTATTCCCTGCAGGCCGGTCAGCCTCTGGAGTTCCACTGGACCGTCCGGCCGGACGCGTCTGCCAAGTCAGCGACCGGCAAGTCCGCGGTCCGGGCGGAAGTGTGCGTCGAGGCCCCCGCCGGCTCGGAACCGATCTGCGTCGGCCAGGTCAGCGCCTCGCGCCCGGGACTCAAGCTCAACAGCCAGCTGCTGGGCGTCCTGCTGCTGGTGGTGATCGTCGGCCTGGTGGTAGCCTGGCTGGCCCGTAGCCGCCGCGCAGCACCCAGCCGCTCGGTGGCCGCGCGGCGGGCCGCGCGTCAGGCCGCCCAACTGGCAGACGCGGACAGCGCCACCGCCCTCTGAGGCAACCCGCGGGTCAGACGGCCTCGGACGGCGTTCCACCGAACCGCTCGCTCCATTCGGCGAGCTGGGCGTCCTCGATCTTGCGGAACAGGACGTCCGGCGTGGTGATCGTGCGTCCGGCCTCGAAGCCCGACAGCAGGGCCGCGATGCCCGCAGGCTCCGGCCAGTGGTCGAGCCGCGCGCCGTCGCCGACCGCCCCGGCAATGGTCTCGGCGGCGAAGGGAATGAAGGGACGGGACAGGCGGGCATAGAGCCCCACCAGCGCCAGCGCCGTACGGACGATGACGGCGGCCCGGTCCGGATCCGTCTTGATCGCCGTCCACGGGGCCGCTTCCTGAAGATACTCGTTGCCCAGAACCCAGGCCTGGCGCAGGGCCTGCGCAGCCTTGCGGACCTCGAGGTCGGTGAGGGCCGTGGTCAGCTGGGTGATCTGGGCCCCGAGGCGCTCGGCCAGGGCGTCTTCCAGCGGTCCGGGCGCTCCACCGGCGGGCGCGAGGCTCTGGTACTTGCTGTCGGTGAACTTCAGGATCCTGTTGACGAAGTTCCCCAGCACATCGGCCAGGTCCTTGTTCACAACAGCCTGGAACTGCTCCCAGGTGAAGGCCGTGTCGCTGGATTCGGGGGCCTGGGAGGTGAGATACCATCGCCAGTAGTCCGGCGGCAGAAGCTCCAGCGCCGCATCCATGAACACCCCCCGGCGCTGGGAGGTGGAGAACTTCCCGCCATACCAGTTCAGCCAGTTGAAGCTCTTCAGCATGTCGACGGTCTTCCACGGCTCCTCGGAGCCCAGCAGGGTCACCGGGAAGCTGACCGTGTGGAAGGCGACGTTGTCCTTGCCCATCACCTCGATGTAACGCACGTCAGCGGCCCCGGCGTCGGTGCGCCACCACCGGGCCCAGTCCTGGCCCGTGGCATCCGCCCATTCCCGGGTCGCGGCAATGTATTCGATGGGGGCATCGAACCAGACGTAGAAGACCTTTTCCTCGAAGCCGGGCCGGGCCACGCCGTCCACGGCCACGGGCACGCCCCAGTGCAGGTCCCGGGTAATGCCCCGGTCGATCAGGCCTTCGTCCAGGAACTTGTAGGCGATGGAGCGGGTCAGCAGCGGCCAGTCCGCATGACTGTCGATGAAGGCCCGGATCCGGTCCTGCAGACGGGACTGCAGCAGATAGAGGTGCCGCGTCTCGCGGACCTCCAGATTGCGGGACCCGGAGATGGTCGAATAGGGATTGAGCAGCCGGATGGGATCGAGGAGGGATCCGCAGTTGTCGCACTGGTCTCCCCGCGCCTTCTCGAAGGCGCAGACCGGACAGGTTCCCTCGATGTAGCGGTCCGGCAGGAAGCGCCGGTCATCGATGGAATAGACCATCTTGTCCGTGCGTTCCTCGATCAGGCCCCGGTCCTCCAGCACCCTGGCAAAGTGCTGGGTGAGCTCGCGGTTGCGCAGGCTGGAGGATCGACCGAACCAGTCGAAGGACAGGCCAAACGCCGTGGCCACGTCCTTCTGGAACTGATGCTGCTCGTCGCAATAGGTGCGCACATCCTGCCCCGCAGCCGCCGCGGCCAGTTCCGCCGGCGTGCCGTGCTCGTCCGTGGCGCAGATGAACAGGACCTCGGCGCCGGTCGCCCGGTGAAACCGTGCGAACACATCGGATGGCAGCATCGACCCGGCGAGATTCCCCAGATGCTTGATCCCGTTGATGTAGGGCAAGGCCGAGGTGATCAGAATGCGGGTCATGCGACGTCCTGGAGAGGGATAGCAAACGGAGCGCCGTGTTTAGGGCGCCTTGGCCGAATAGGCAAAGTGCCGGAGGCGACGCACCGGTCTCGGCGACGGTCAGCCGCCCAGATGTTCGATCCGACCGCCCCTGAGGCGGAACACGCTGTCCTGGGGCGGCGGCAGGCCCTGCAGCGGCTCCCCGGCATAGAGGTGGCGCAGCATCCGGCCGGCGATCCCATGCGACACCACCAGACGGCGGTGGCCGTCGGTCTCGTCGACCTCGGCCAGCCAGTCGGCCAGGCGGGCCCGGAGGTCGGCCTCGGTCTCGCCCCCGGGGATGTTGTAGATCCAGCCCGGCGTGATCTCCGTCTGGGGGGTATGGGCCAGGATCTCGTCCCGCGTCATGCCTTCGAACGGACCGACGGACAGTTCCGCCAGCCGGTCATCCGTCGCGATCGGAACGGTCAGACCCGCCGTTTCGCAGACGATCCGGGCCGTGTCGTAAGCCCGTCCCAGGGGGCTCGACATCACGATCCACGGCCCCGCCTCCGCCGCCGCCTTCTGGAGAACCTCCCCCATCCGCCGGGCCTGGGCAATCCCCTCCCCGGTCAGCGGCGAGTCCTTGCGCCCCTGCAGTCGCGCTTCGCGATTCCACTCGGTCTGGCCATGTCGGATCAGGAAAATCAGGGCATTGCTCCGAGGCTGGTGCAGCGGGACGACCGTCGTCTGACCAAGAATACAGCCCGCGACAGGAAACCCAAGCGACGGAGACGGAGAAACGTCGGGCACTGCGCCCGCACGCCGCCTGAATTCTCGGCATTGCATCAGGATTTCTGGCGGCATCGCCGGCGTCACTGGCCCCTTCGGCCTCCGGGGGTCTGATATAGCAAAGTCGGGCTGACCTTCCCGGAGACCTCGGATTCCATGGCCACACCGCCGGACAAGACGCTTCAGCGGACGTTGAAGCAGCGCCACATGTCCATGATCGCCCTGGGCGGCGTCATCGGGGCCGGCTTGTTCGTGGGGAGCCGGGTGGTGATCCAGTCGGCCGGACCCGCGGCCGTGATCTCCTTTCTCATCACCGGCCTGCTGGTGGTGCTGGTGATGAGAATGCTGGGGGAGATGGCCGCGTCGCGGGCCGTATCCGGCTCCTTCTATGCGTTTGCCTGCGACGCCCTCGGAGACTTCCCCGGCTTTCTGACCGGCTGGATGTACTGGTACTTCTGGGTGATCGTCGTGGCCGTGGAGGCGATCGCCGGCGCCGACCTGATCCGCTTCTGGCTGCCCGCTGTCCCTCAGTGGGTGCTGGCCGGCCTGCTACTGGCCGTGCTGACCCTGAGCAATCTGGTCTCGGCCAGGGCCTACGGGGAGTTCGAGTTCTGGCTGGCCTCGATCAAGGTCGTCGCCATCGCCGCTTTCCTGGCCGTCGGGACGGTCTTCGTTTCGGGCCTGTGGCCCGGCACCGTGGCGCACGTGGCCAATCTGACGGGACACGGGGGCTTCATGCCCAATGGCATCCTGCCCGTGCTGACCGGGGCGGTGGCCGCCACCGGGTTTTATTTCGGCGCAGAGATCGTGACGGTTGCAGCCGCCGAAGCGGAGGAGCCGGCCACGGCCGTGGCCAAGGCGACGAATTCAGTGATCTCCCGGGTCCTGTTCTTCTACATCTGCTCCATCACGCTGGTGGTTTGCATCGTGCCCTGGAACGCGAAGGAGATCGCCACCCCCTATGTCAGTGCGTTGCGGGCCATCGGCCTGCCCGGCGCGGCGGACATCATGAACGGCGTGATCCTGACGGCGGTGCTGTCCGCCCTGAATTCCGGCCTTTATGTCTCGTCCCGGATGTTGTTCGCCCTCACCCGCAACGGTCACGCACCGGCGGGTCTGGCCCGACTGAGTTCCTGGGGCGTACCCGTCCGGGCGATCCTCCTGGGCACGGTGGCGGGACTGGGTGCCGTGGTCATGTCCTATGTCTCGCCCGACCTCGTCTTCCCGTTCCTGATCAACTCCTACGGAACCGTGGCGCTGTTCGTCTACCTGCTGATCGCCTTGTCGCAGCTCAGGCTTCGCGCCCGGCTGGAGCGGGAATCGCCGGAGACCCTGACCCTGCGCATGTGGGGCTACCCCTGGCTCACCTGGGTGGCGATTGCCGGCATGGTGGCCATCCTCGGGGCCATGGCCTTCATTCCCGACCAGCAGATGCCCCTGCTGTTCGGCGGGATCAGCCTGGCCGCCCTGTCGGCGTTCTATGGCCTTCGACCCCGGCGCAGGGCCACGACCTAGCCGCCGACCGTGCCGAAGATGACGGTCCCGTCCTTGAGGGTCGCCTTGACCTTGATGCTGGAGAGGCTGGCCGGGTCCACGGTCAGGGGATTGGCATCGAGGACGACCAGGTCTGCCCGCTTCCCGGGTTCGAGGGTGCCCTTCTCGGCCTCCTCGTGGATCTGCCATGCGGCATTGGCGGTCACCTGTCGCAGGGCCCGATACGGGGAAATGCGCTCGAGGGGGCCCAGGATATCGCCGGACTGGGTCCGCCGGTTCACCGAACTCCACACCAGACGCAGGATATCCGGGGGCACGACGGGCGAGTCATTGTGTGCCGTTGGCGTCAGTCCCGCCGCCCAGGCGCTGGCCTGGGGCGAGATGAAGTCCGCGCGCTTCGGCCCAAGGGACACGTCCCGGTGCCAGTCGCCCCAGAACCAGGTGTGGCTGGCAAAGAAGCTCGGCTGGATGTCGAGTTCGCGGAACGCCACCAGCTGCTCGGGCCGGACGACCTGGGCATGGATGGCGATGGTCCGCCGCCCCTCGAGGCCCACGGCCCTCACCCCGTCAATCAGGGACTGGGAGGCTTCGTCTCCGTTCACATGGGCGAAGACCTGCCAGCCATTGGCCTTGGCGTCGGCGAGACGCCGCCGAAAATCCGCCGGATCCATGACCGGGTAGCCATGATAGTCGGCCCCCTTGCCCTCGGGGGGCACGGGCACGGGATCGTGCAGCCAGGCCGTCCGGCCCTGGGGGCTGCCGTCCAGCACGAACTTCACCCCGGCAATGCGCAGGCGATCGGCATAGGGCTTGCCGATGCGATCGCGGATCGGCTGGGGAAGATCCTGATCGAAGGCGATCAGGACCACGGTATCCAGCTTCAGCACCCCGCGCCGGGCGGCTTCGGCCAGGCCGGGCCAGGCCTGCGGCGTCACCCGCCCGTCCTGCGCCGTGGTGATGCCGTGGGCGGCATAGATGGCCTCGCCGGCCACGAGGGAGCGCACGGCGGCGTCAAGGTCTCTGGGCAGGATCGCGGAGAAGACCCGCGCGAGTGCGGCCTCCTCCAGCACGCCGTTCGGTGTCTTGCCGTCCGCCTCCCGCCGTATGGCCCCGCCCGGCGGATCGGGCGTATCGGGGCCGATGCCGAGGCGCTTCAGCATGGCCGTGTTGACCACCGCCAGGTGTCCACTGGCGTGAACGATCAGGACCGGGCGGTCCGCCGTCACGGCATCGAGATCGGCCCGGGTGGGATGTCGGTGTTCGGCCAGCTGGCTGTCATCATAGCCGGTACCCACCAGCGGCGTGTCTGCCGGCAGGGCGGCTTTGGCCAGGAAGTCGGTCAAGGCCTGCCGGAGATCATGGATCGACCGCACCTGGCCCACCGGCGGCGGCGACAGGGGGGCGAGGAAGGCGGCCTGCCCGACGCTGCTCACATGGCCGTGGGCATCGATGAAACCCGGCAAAAGGGTCGCGCCGGCCAGATCCGTGTGCCGGGCCCCGCCCCCGGCCACCCGGTCCACGTCGGCCCGGCGACCGACCACCAGGATCCGGCCGTCACGAACCGCCAGCGCCTCCACGTACTGCGGCTCGGCACCGGCCATGGTGAGGATGGGTCCGCCGAAATAGACTGTCGCCGGTGCCGCGGCGGCGGTCCCGGTCATGGCCACGGCCCAAAGCAGTCCCGGCAGTGTCTGACGCAGCATTGCTCATGATCCCATCTTGTCGCGTTCCGGCGACGCTAGCCGAGAATTCGGCAAAGCGCACATCCGACGACGTCGCTCCGGATCGCGGTCAGTGCTTCGGTTGGGCTGACAGACCCGCCGGTCGGTTCAGCAACTGGCCCGGTCGGACGAACAGGTACGGCACCTCGGCGCGCGCCTTCTTCAAGTCCGTCTCGGTAGGGACCTCGCCCAGATCCCGGACGTTGCCGTTCAGGTTTTCGGTATAGGCCGCCATCTGCCCGTTGACGGCCCGCAGGGCGGCGATGGTCCTGAGGAAGGCGGTCCGGCTGTCCGGCGTCAGAAGGATCGGATAGTCGAGGGGCGCGAGGTCGTTGGCGAGGCGCCGTTCCTCGCGGCTCAGATCGCCGAGTTCATTGACGAAGGCAAAGACGAACGGGGCCTGTCGCCGGTAGTGGGCATCGAAATGGGCCACGACGCCGCTCGCCTCGATGGTCCGCCAGACCTCCGTCGGCCAGGGCCGCCACCGGGAGACATAGACGGTCGCATGGGGAAGGCCGCAATAGTCGTTGGACGTCGGTCGCCACTGGGCCGGCGAGGCGACCACGGCGGCGGCCAGCTCTGCGAGGCGGGCATCCGCGCAGTCCCTCCGGGCCAGCCGCTCCTCGCCGAACACGCTGGCCAGGGCCAGTTCGTCATGAATCGACTCCCGGGCCTCGTGAACGCGCTCCGACCAGTGGGCCGACTCGACCCCCTGTTCGAGGCCGAGCGCGATCACGATACCGCAGATGATCGTCCCGATCTCGATCAGGAATTCGCGCCAGCTGTGCGCGGCCTTGGGCTTGTGGATGTCCATGGTCGTCCCCGGGTGGCTACTTGGGCTGGCCCCACGGGGGCGTGCCATCCCGCGAGAGCATCTTCAGGGCGTCCTCCCGGGACGTCGTGATCGGAAGGCATATGGCGTGGGGGATGGCATCCCCGGACATCTGGGCCTGAGGCTTGTAGTCCTTGATCCCCAGCGCATCCGCCTGCCGGAACGACTCGCCGATCAGGATGCGGGTGTCCCACAGCTCGTAACGCGCCTCCTGCAGGGCTGCGGCGAAGTGGATTCGCGCCGCGGGACCCAGAGCCCCCTTCCAGGTCTCGAGGGCGCGGAGCTGGGCCCAGGCCGCCTGTTCGCGGTTCTCGGCATCATTGAACCGGGCGGCGATCACATAGAAGACGCCCAGGCGTCCCTGCTCGCCCCCGTCCAGCAGGCTGACCCGACCGCTTCCCGTCGCCGCCTGCCAGCGCCGATCGGCGAGGAACCACAGGGACGGCTGCCCGACCCACCGGGGCGGGCGGCTGAGAGGCCCCTCGCCGGAGGCCTGCAGGATATCGCCGATCTCGTCCAGGCGATGCTCGATGCAGGCCTGGGTGGCCAGCCGCCCCCCCATGAAGGACAGGTTCTGGCGTATTTCATCATTGACCGCCTCCCGGGCCTCCCGGGCGGTGTGGTTGTCGTGAACGGTCCGCAACCCCTCCTCCAGGGTCAGGGCGATCAGGATTCCCAGCACGACCACGCCGATTTCCGACAGGAACTCGCGCCAGCTGTGTGAGGGCTTGGGCTTGTGGATGTCCATCATCGTCCCCCAGCCGCCCGTAGCGGCGGCCCCGTCCTAACAGGTCGTCAAGTGGCAGTGAAGTGCGCTCCGATTCCTGTGGAGCGACCCGCGATCAGCGCGTCCAGTTGGTCCAGCTGCTCCGCCCACGCAGCCGTTTCGCCCGACTCCACGGCCGCATCCCGGGCCGCACTGGACGGGTAGATTTCCTGCACCACGATCCGGGTGGCATCGCCGTCCTCTTCGAACCGGACCCGGGTGACGGCCCCCTCGTCGTCACCCTCGTCATTCGTCCAGACGATGAGGGTCGGCGGGGTCACCTCGATGTATCGACCGAAGAAGGCCATGGGCTCGTCCACGGACGGGTGCCGCATCACCAGCTGGTAGCGGCCTCCGGTACGGACTTCGGCATCGTGGGAGACCAGCGTGATGTCCGAGGATTTCGGGACCCACCAGGTCCGGAACCGGTCCGGCCGCGCCCAGGCATCGAAGACCACGGGCACAGGCCCATGGATCCGGCGTTCGATGACAAACGCCCGGTCCGATCCGGCCTCATCCTGTCCGATCTTGTCCATCGCTCCGCTCCCCGCATCTCCTGCGCCTTGAAGAGGCCAGCAGGCCCGACGATGAGCCAATTGTCGAGAGGCCCGCGCCACCGGTATCGGTCAGAGGCGGCCCCGCTATCCGCCGCGGACTGAATGCTCTATGGGGAGCATCCTCATGCGCACCCCCCTGGCCATCGGTGTTGATTTCGGCACCACGAATACCGTGGTCGCCCTCAGCGACGGGAGCGGCCCCGCGCGGCTGGTCGCGTTCGACACCCCGGCGGGTGCCGACCCGACCTTTCGCTCGACCCTCAGCTTCAACCCGGACGCCTCCGACCTGACGGGGCGCGCCGTCAATGCCGGGCCCTGGGCGATCGAGGCCTATCTTGACGATCCGGGCGACACCCGGTTCATCCAGTCCTTCAAGAGCTACGCGGCCAGTCCGCTGTTTACCGAGACCCGGATCCTCGGCCGTCGCTACACCTTCGAGGACATGCTCTCGACCTTCCTGCTGCGCCTGCGTGACAGCGGCGGCGAAGTCCTGAATCACAGGGATGTGCGCATCATCGTCGGGCGACCGGTCCGCTTTGTCGGTGCCGCACCCGATGCCGGGCTCGCGCTGCGACGCTATCAGCTCGCCTTCGAGCGGTTGGGCTTCACCGATGTCCGCTACGTCCACGAACCCGTGGCCGCGGCCTTCTATTTCGCGCGACGGCTCGAGGAGGACGCGACCGTCCTCGTGGCCGACTTCGGCGGAGGTACCAGCGACTTCTCGATCATCCGTTTCGAGCGGAAGGACAGGGTTCTCTCGTCCCGCCCGCTGGGACAGTCCGGGGTCGGGGTTGCCGGGGACGCCTTCGACTTCCGCATCATCGACAACCTGGTCTCGCCGGCCCTGGGCAAGGGGTCGAGCTACCGCGACTTCGACAACGTGCTGTCCGTACCCAGCCGATATTATGCAAGCTTCGCCCGCTGGGATCAGCTGGCCCTGATGCAGGTCTCGCGGGATATGCGCGACATCCGCGGACTCGTCCGGAAATCCCTCGAGCCGGAGAAGCTGGAACGGCTGATCGAACTCATCGACGGCAATCACGGCTATCCGCTGTATCAGGCCGTCTCGCGCCTGAAGGAGACCCTGTCGACCGAGACCTGCGCGCGGTTTTCGTTCCACGCCGGCAGCATCGCCCTCGAGACCACCGTCGACCGGGCCACGTTCTCGGCATGGATCGCGCAGGAGCTGACCGCGATCGAGCGGGCCGTCGACGAGGCCATGGCCGACGCGGGCCTCACGTCGGATCAGATCGACCGCGTGTTCCTCACAGGCGGGTCATCCTTCGTTCCGGCGGTCCGGGACATCTTCGACGCCCGGTTCGGCGCAGCCAGGATCGCTTCCGGATCGGAGCTGGAGTCCATCGCCAGCGGCCTGGCCCTGATCGGATGCGAGCCGGATCTTGACCAGTGGTGTTCGAGGGCCGGCTGACCCCCGGGGGACAAGGGCGCCCTGCCCGCTCCCCCATGCCAGGCCACGCAGGAAATGCGACACCGGGATGCACGCGCGTCGATCTTCGGCTAGGGGTGGTTGAAAGATCCGCCCGACGTCGAGGATACCTCCCAATGAACGCAACGACCCTCGCCCCGCCCATGTCGCTCGAGGACGCGGTCAAGGCCCGGCGCTCGATCCGCGCGTTCAAGTCCACGCCGGTTCCAAGGGCGCTGATCGAGAAGGTTCTGGCCGTGGCCCAGCTCGCGCCGTCGAACTGCAATGCCCAGCCCTGGGTCGTCCACGTCGCCTCGGGCAAGACGATGGACCTCCTGCGCGAGCGTCTCGTCGCCGCTGCCAGATCCGGGTCGGTCACCCCCGACGTGCCCCTGACCAGCACCTACAAGGGGGTCTATCGGGACCGCCGCATCGGTGCGGCCAAGGCCCTGTTCGAGGCGACCGGCGTCGGTCGCGATGACATGGAGGCGCGGACCCGCTCGTTCCTGCGCAATTTCGAGATGTTCGATGCGCCCCACGCCCTGTTTCTCTTCATGCCGAGCTACCAGGGCCTGCGCGAAGCGGCGGATGTGGGGATGTACGCCCAGACCCTGATGCTGGCCCTGGCGGCACACGGCCTCGGGTCCTGCGCCCAGGGCGCGCTCAGCCACCAGATGGATGTCGTGCGCGAGCTCCTCGATATCGATGACGAGCTGATCTGCCTCTTCGGCATGAGTTTCGGCTATCCGGACCACGATCACCCGTCCGACGCCGCCCGAACGGACCGGGCGCTCCTGTCCGAGACCGTGCATTTCTACGACTGACGGGATCTCGGCCTGTTTTTTTGCCAGGGTGCCGTGGGGACACGCATTGAAAGCGATGACCGACCCGGCCATCGTGTCGGACAAGACCCTCACGGGCCCCGGTTGCGGTGCCTGTCCTTCGGAGTTTTTCATGAACGTTGCAGACGCTGTGGCGACGCGCCGGTCGGTGCGTGCCTTCCTTGACCGCCCGGTTCCCCTCGAAACCCTGCGCCGCGTCCTCGACGAGGCCCGCATGGCGCCGTCCGGATGCAACTACCAGCCCTGGGAAGCCGTGGTCCTGACCGGTGCGGCCCTGAAGTCCCTTCAGGACAAGCTCTCCGCCAGCAAGCCCGACGATCCCCAGGAATATGACTGGTCCGCGCCCGGGCAGGATCCCCGGTACAAGGCGCGACTGCAGGCGGTCGGCGCCGCCATGTACGGGGCCATGCAGATCGATCGGGCCGACAAGGCGGCCCGCGCCGATTTCGTGACCTCGAACATCCAGTCCTTCGGGGCGCCGGTGCTGCTGCTCTGCCACTTTCCGAAGTTCATGAAGGAAGCCCAGTGGTCCGACGTGGGCATGTGGCTGCAGACCATCATGCTGCTGCTTCGCGCCGAGGGCCTCGACACCTGCGCCCAGGAATTCATGGGAACCTACGGCCGGACCATCAAGGCGCATCTTGGACTGTCGGATGACACGATGCTGTTCTGCGGCATGGCCATCGGCTGGCGGGACGAAACCGATGCGGTGAACAGCTTCCCCCGCGAGCGGGTTCCGCTGGACGAGCACGTGAAATTCCTGGGCTTCGCATGAGGCCGGGGCAATACCTGAAGGCGTGACCATGGAACCGGCCGCCATCATCGATTTCTGGTTCAACACCCTGAAGCCGGCGCAATGGTTCCGGACCTCCCGCGATGTGGACGACCTTGTTCGCGAGAGGTTCAGCGCAGTCCACCAGGCCGCCTCCCGCTGCGAAACCGTTGCCTGGCGCGATCAGGCCACGGGGCGGCTGGCCGAAATCCTCGTGCTCGACCAGTTCTCCCGCAACATGTATCGGGGCACGCCCAAGGCCTTCGAGACGGACAGTCTGGCCCTCGCGCTGGCCCAGTCGGCCGTCTCCCTCGGACAGGACCTGCACCTGTCCATCGAGCAGCGGGCCTTCCTCTACATGCCGTTCATGCACAGTGAATCCCGCGAGATCCACAAGGAAGCCGTTCGCCTGTTCAGCGCCCCCGGCCTCGAAAAGTCACTGGCGTCGGAGCGCAAGCACCTGGCGATCCTCGAACGCTTCGGTCGTTTTCCCCATCGCAACAGCATCCTGGGGCGACACTCGACACCGCTCGAGCTGGCCTTCCTGAATGAGCCCGGGTCACATTTCTAGCACCGGACATGGCACCTGGATGGCGACGGCGCGGCGACGGGGTCCGGGTCAGCGGGCGTCATGGCCCGTGCGGCTTGTTGCCCTGTCTCAGGATGATCCGCGCTGGACGGCATGGACTGCGTCAGACTTCAGCTGACATGCCTGACGCGGTCCTCGGTGCCGATCCTGCTCGAACAACGACCGTCCGTCTCTGCAAGCCGACTCTCCGGAGCCCTTACGGGCGAAGCGCCACCCAGCCCCGCTGTTCGCGGGACGCCAGGACCGACGTCTCGGCGAACGCCATGCCGCGCAGGCCGGCGTCTATACCCTGGAGATCCGCCCCTTGCCCGTCGCCCCGGAGGACAGCGGCAAAATCCCGGTAGATGTTGGCGAACGCCAGGAGGAAAGACCCCTGCGGTCCGGAAAGACCGGGGGCACGGGCCGCCGTCTGCGCGATCTCGCGCTCCTCTTCGCGCAGGATCTCCGTCGGGCCGTCCATGCGGCTCAGGGCAATCTGGTCCGGAGCACCGATGCTCCAGTCCAGGGCGCCGGCATCGCCATAGAGCCTCAGACGCACAGTATTCATCTCGCCCGTCGCGATCTGCGAGGCGATCAGCACACCGCGGGCGCCGTTGCCAAACCGCAGCAGCACCGTCGCGTCATCGTCCAGACGCCGCCCGGGCACGACGCTTCCAAGATCGGCCAGCACCTCGGTGACCGCCTCTCCGGAGACGAATTCGGCGAGGTTGAAGGCATGGACGCCGATGTCGGAGATGCAGCCACCGACACCCGATCGCGCCGGATCGACCCGCCAGCCGGCCTGGCGGTTGCCCGCCGCCTCGGCCGCGGAGGCCAGCCAGCCTTGCGAATATTCGACCACCACCTTCCGGATGCGACCGATGGCCCCCGCCGCGACCCGCGCGCGGGCCTGCCGCACCATGGAATAGCCCGTATAGGTGTAGGTGAGCGCATAAGGGCGGGCCGAGCGGGCGACACAGGAGGCGAGCGCCCGCGCCTCGGCCAGGGTCGCCGTGGCGGGTTTGTCACTGATCACCGCAAGACCGGCGCCGAGCGCAGCCCGGGCCGCCGCAAGGTGAAGGTGATTGGGCGTGGCGATGGCCACCAGCTCGATCCCGTCGGGTCGCCGCGCCTCACCGATCAACATCGCCTCGACGGAGGGATAGCTGCGCGCCGGGTCAACACCGTAGCTTTCCCCCGACCGCACGGACCTTTCGGCGTCACTGCTGAACGCCCCCGCCACCAGGGCGATCTGGCCATCCAGCTCCGCTGCCAGCCGGTGCGCGGGCCCGATGAGCGATCCCAGACCGCCCCCGATCATTCCCATTCTCAAGCGACGACGGCCGGTGGCAGCTTCAGGCCCCAAGGACATCAGTGACCTCTCCCGCGAATTGGATCAGGTGCCGGACATACACCAGCCACGGCCCCTGCCAAGAAAGGACCCTACACGGTTGGCTGTCGTCGTCCGGATGGACAGGGCGCGCGCGGTTCTCGCAGCCCCGCGACCCATCGTCATCCCCGGGGGCCGTGGACGGAGGGGCTGGTGCGGGCACTGGTGCGGTGAACGGGGTGCTGGTGCCGGTTGCAGGAATCGAACCCGCGACATCCAGTTTACAAAACTGGCGCTCTACCAACTGAGCTAAACCGGCGCTGCGCGGCGTCTATACCAATACCGGGGCGACTGACAAAGCCCTCCCGTCATCAATCCCGCAACCCGCGCCGATCCGTCGATCAGATTTCGAGGCAGATCTTGCCGAAATGCTTCTGCGAGGCCTGATGCATGAAGGCCTCGACGATGCCATCCAGCGGGAACACCCTGTCGACCACCGGCCTGAGACCGTTGGCGTCGATCGCGGCGATCATGGCCTCCTGGGCGTCATGGGACCCGACCGTGATCCCCTTGATGGCCACGTTCTTGGTCATGGCGAGCGCCGTGGGCACCTCCCCCGACACGCCGGTCAGCACGCCGATCAGCGAGATATGCCCGCCGATCCGCGACGCGTGGATGGACTGGGTCAGGGTGCCCGGCCCGCCGATTTCCACGACCAGATCAACACCGCGGCCGCCCATCAGCGTTGCCGCAGCCTGCCCCCAGTCCGGCGACGTCCGGTAGTTGATCAGGTGGTCCGCGCCGAGCGCCTTGAGACGCTCCAGCTTCTCGTCGGACGACGAGGTGGCGATGACCGTGGCGCCGGCGGCCTTGGCGAACTGAACGGCGAAGATCGAGACCCCCCCGGTCCCCTGGGTGAGGACAATGTCGCCGGGCTGGATCTTGGCTTCCACCATCAGGGCGCGCCAGGCCGTCAGGGCTGCACAGGGAAGGGTTGCGGCTTCCACATGGCTCCATCCCGCCGGCAGCCGGGTGAAGGCACCGGCCGGCATCGCCACGTATTCGGCGGCAAAGCCGTCGGCATGATCGCCGGGAACGCCGCTGAGCCGGGCCAGGCTCGGCTCGCCCCCCACCCAGCTCGGGAAGAAGGTCGAAAGGACCCGGTCACCCGCCTTGAACCCCGTGACGCCTTCGCCGACGGCGATCACATCGCCGGACCCGTCCGACATGGGAATGCGTCCGTCAGGCGTGCGGATCATGCCGGCCACAACGGCGAAATCGTGAAAGTTCAGGGAACTGGCGCGAACTCTTACCAGCAGTTCGCCCGGACCGGCGACGGGATCGGACCGGGTCTCGATGATCAGCCTGTCGAGCCCGCCCGGCGATTTGAGTGCGGCAACCTTCATGACGTCTGTCTCCCTCGGCCGGGGCAGACCGGGCCAAAGCCCCTACCCTGCGCCGTGGACAGGACTAAACCGGAGTGCGCGACCGCAGGCAACGGCGCCGTGGCGTAAGGTGGACGGAATGGGGCGGTGGCGGCAAACCGCGCGCCTGCGGCCTATGCCGCCGCCGAGACGTCCTCGTTGAACACAAGGCCGTTCTCGAAGTCATAGAAGATGTCGCACAGCTCTTCCGGCGTGATCATCGCCAGCCGGTCCTTCGGGAACCGGAACCGCCAGAAGCTGACGACATGATCGATGCCCGCCAGCCGCTCGCCCAGCTCCCGGAACATGCTCGGCGCGGACAGGAGAAAGCCGCGGAAGGGCCCGGGACGCCCATGGTCGGTCAGCTCGAAATAGGCGCTGTCATAGATCTCGAGGGTCTGACGCACGCGCTGGCAGGCCAGCCCGACCCGGCGACGGACCTGGGCGCGGGTCGCCTCGATCTGGCTCCGGACCTCGCTGTCACCGGCCGTGCGCGGCTTGACGGAGTTGATCTCCTGGATCACCTCGCGCAGGCGCGGCATCAGCTCCGACAGCTGCCACTTGTAATAGAGGAAAGCCTTCCAGCAGAAGATGCCCTCCTCGAACTGCCCCGCATCCAGCTGCAGCACCTGACGCAGGGGATCGAGATCGCTGTCGATATCGCTTGAAAGGATCTTGTTCACGAGGCGGCTGGTGGCGTGGACCGCGGCAGACGTGTTGTCGCTGAAGGACATCTTGACCAGCGGAGTGATCTCCTTCTGCACGAAGGAGAACATCCGGTTCACATCGGCCTCCGTCACCTCGAAGTAGCACCGCGCGGGCTCGAGCCCGGCCCGGCGCAGTTGCTCGCGCAGCAGGAACGGATCCAGGGACGGGATGGAGTCGATCAACCTCAGCATCCGGATGTCACGGGAATTGGGCTCGTAGGGAACGCCCAGCGCGCTCTCCATCAGTTCGTTGAACTGGGTCTGGCCCACGAAAATGAACCGGGCCCCCATCTTCAGGTCCGAGTGATCGATCGGGATCAGGATCTTGGTCGCCGAGCTCCGCGGCGTCTCGAACATGTCGTATTCGTTGGGCCGCAGCCGGTGCTTGACGATCAGGCAGCGGTTCAGGACCGGGCTCTGGAAGAACGGGGCGGTGCGGTACTCCGGCGTGTCGCCGTACTTGCGAGAGACCATCAGCAGGTTGAGGACGCGGGCGGTCGACGCGTTTATCAGCCTCTGCAGACTGCGGACGCTCCGATCCTTCGACGACATACCCTACCCCTGACCAGAAAGCCCGAAACGGCTTCAACCAGAGCAAAGTCTAGGCTGGCGGCGGCTTACAAATGCCTAATGTCTTGGGAGGATATCAGAAAAACTCGCCCCAGAT
>CAIQUG010000265.1 GCA_903874895.1 uncultured Caulobacterales bacterium
CCAGCCGCCCGGAGCAGCTGGACGATAACGCCGCTGCCTCCGGGCTGGTGATCGATCCGGCGCTGTTCCGTCAGGCGGAGGCCGTGGTCGCCGGCCTCGCCGATTCCGCGCCGCGCTAGAACGCGACCTGGACGCCGGCCATCACCTTGCGGCCGGACACGCGATAGAAGGACTGGTCCCCGAACTCGCTGGCCGTCGCGGCATCGCGGCGGTCGGTCAGGTTGGTCCCGCGCAGGAACAGGGTGTGCCGCCCCAGCTTCCAGGTCAGGCCCGCGTCCACCGTGGCATAGGCCGGGGCCCGGGCCGTATTGGCCAGATCCAGCCAACGCCTGTCGGCGAAGTTGATCACCAGACTGCCGCCAAGGCCCTGGGCGGGGGCATAGACGGCCCCCGCCGCCACCAGCCAGGTCGGAGACAGGGTGAGGCTGTTGCCGCTCACATCGATGTTCGTCCCGCCCTCGGACGCGATGTAGTGGGTGAAGGTCGCGTCATGCCAGCTCGCGGACAGGAACAGGTCCATCGCCGGGGCGGCGTGATAGCGGGCCTCCGCCTCCACCCCCTGCAACCGCTCCGATCCGGCGTTCTGGATGATCGGGTTGCCGTTGGCGTCGGTGGTGGCGATCTCCAGATTGTGGTCGTCCAGCCGGAAGGCCGAGACCTCGTAGTCCAGGGTTCCGGCCAGGGCCACGCCCTTGAGGCCCGCCTCGTAAATGGTCGCGCGCTCGACCTTCAGGACATCGGGGGTGTAGTCGGGGCCGAAATCCACCGCTCCGGCCTGGCTGGTCCGTCGCAGATCGGCATAGACCACCAGATGATCCGACCCGTTCTGCCAGAGCCGCCAGCTGGCACCGAGGTTTCCACTCAGCCGGGCTCCGGCGCGATGATCGCCCGCGGCTTCGCTGGCCGTGGGGTCGATTGTGTCCACATGGCCGGAGTGCTTGTGCTCGGATGTCTCGTTGACCCGCAGACCCGCCAGCACGTTGAACGCCCCGGACGTCCAGTCGGCCTGGATGTACTGTCCCGCGAACACCCGGGTGTCATCGATCGTGTTGAGCTCGTCCACATGCAGCGTGGCCGTCGACGGTGCCCGGACCTTGCCGTTCAGGGGGACGTAGTATTCCCCATTCCGGCTGATCTGCCGCCCGGACCCGGCCAGCACGTCGGTGCCGACCAGCAGCTTCGCACCATAGGGGCCCTCGAAGCTCAGATGGGTGTCGAGATAGCCGTCCAGGATGCGGCGGCGCTGGTTCTGCGAATCGGCATTGGCATCGCCCGTATCGGTCAGGCCCGACCGCAGGAAGCCGCGGATATCGGTGATCTCGGTGTAGGCCACCGACGCCAGAGTGGTCCAGAGACCCAGCGGCGTGGCGTGGTCATAGGCCAGCGTGCCGTGAACGCTGTCATTGTCGATCCGCCCGTCCGCCGGGTTGAAGTTGGCGTTGAGCGGCGTGTCGCCGGTCAGGCGGCCATCCACCAGCACCGTCGGACTCTGCGGCCGGTCCCGCCGCAGGGCCAGATCCAGGCTGAGCTTCAGATCGCCCCCCGCCAGGGGGGTGGCCGCCCGGTACTGGGCCTTGAAATCCCGGACCCTTTCAAAGGAATCGGCAAACCCCTGATGCTCGCCGCTGAGGGACAGGGTCTGCTTCAGGTCGCCATACCGGGGCAGGTTCACCACCAGCGACCCCTCGTAGGAGCCATGCTCGCCCGCCGCCAGGGAGAGGGTCTGGTTCGCCGCCCCCGCCGGATTGTGGATCACCTGGATCACGCCGACGAAGGCGTTCTGGCCCAGCGCAACCGGAGACGGGCCCTTCAGCACCTCCACCTGGTCCACATTGTTCAGGTCGAGGGTGGAAATGGCCGGATTGAAGGCCCCGCCCCACGGCACCCCGTCCACCACCAGCAGAAAGGCGTCGAACTCGTGCAGTCCCCAGAAGGACGGGACTGCGCTGGCCGGACCGGCGTCCCCGCCGGGGGGGGCCTCGGCCCCCGACACCAGGGCCAGGGTCGTGCGCAGGTCGTTCGCGCCGCGATTGTTCAGGTCGTCGCCGCTGATCCGGCTGAGCATCGCC
>CAIQUG010000266.1 GCA_903874895.1 uncultured Caulobacterales bacterium
CCCGCCTCCAGGGCGGCCGGGTCCACCGGCACATGGGTGGTGGTCACCTGCTTGGGCTGGCCCAGCGGCACCCGGGGGGAGCGGACGAGGTTGCCGGACGGGATGAACACGTCGAGCCGCGCCTTGTCACCCACAGCAGTGATGGCCTCCTGTTCCTCCACCCCCTCGGCGAACATGCACAGGTCGAGGAGCGCCCTGGCACCGTTCTCGAAGTCCACGATGCAGAAGGCGTTGTCGATGATGTCCGGGGTCTCGCCGTTGTACTTCTCGGTCTTGTGGTTCACGTCCATGGCCCCGGAACAGTAGATCTTGCTGGGGTGTGACTTCACGATCAGCCGCATCAGGTCGAAGAAATGGCAGCACTTCTCCACCATGGTGCCGCCGGTATTGCGGCTGAAGCGGTTCCAGTCCCCCACCTTGGTCAGGAACGGGAAGCGGTGCTCCCGGATGGTCAGCATCTGCAGCCGGCCCACATCGCCTGTGTGGATGCCGTCGATGAAGCGGCTGACCGGGGGCATGAAGCGGTACTCCATGCCCGTCCAGAACACAGCCCGGCGACGGGCGGCCTTCTCCGCGGCCCAGCGGGCGTCGTCGACGGTGGTGCACAGGGGCTTTTCGCACAGGATCGCCCATTGGGTCTCGAACAGGGCCTCGAGCACCCGGCGGTGGGTGTGGTTGGGAGAGACGACCAGCACGGCATCCAGCTTGGCGTCGGCGACCATGGCCTCCACGGTCTCGAACTCGGCGACGCCATCCGCCGCAGGGCCGAGGGTCTGCCGGGTCAGGGCGCGCTGTTCGGCCACCGGGTCGCAGATCGCCGCGATGCGGGCGTCGGGGAAGAGTTTGATGTTGCGAATATGCTCGCGACCCATCATGCCAACCCCGATAAGTCCGATCCTAAGAGGTTCCATACGCAATGACCCTTGATCCATTTCTTGTCGCCGGAGCCTGGCTGACCGGCGAAGCGGCTAGCGAGCACAGGTTACGCCCTCTCGGCAAGAGCGGGCTGCAAATTCCTGCCCTCGCCTGGGGCATGTGGCGGCTGGAAGGGGAGACCGGACCGGCCCGCAAGCTGGTGGAAACGGCGCTGGACGCCGGCCTCACCCTGCTCGACACCGCCGAGATCTACGGCACCCGGTTTGCCGAGGCGGAGCGGATCTTCGGACGGGTGCTGGCCGAGGCCCCGGAATTGCGCGACCGCATGGTTCTGGCCACAAAGGGGGGCATCATTCCCGGCGTGCCATACTGTTCGTCCAGAGATTATCTGATCGCCGCCTGCGAGGGGTCGCTGAAGCGCCTCGGCGTGGAGCAGGTCGATCTGTACCAGGTCCACCGCCCCGACCATCTGACCCACCCGGCGGAGGTGGCGGAGGCCTTTTCCCGCCTGCGGGACGCGGGCAAGATCCGGGCGGCCGGGGTCTCCAACTACACCGTGGCCCAGACCCGGGCCCTGATGGCGCACATGGACTTCCCCCTGGCCAGCCTGCAGCCGGAATTCTCCGCCCTCGCCATCGACGCCCTGTCTGACGGGGTGCTCGACCTGGCGGTGGAGGCGGACCTGGCAGTGCTGGCCTGGTCGCCCCTGGGCCGGGGGGCCATTGCCAGCGGAACCGGCCTGCCCCGCGCCGCCGAGGTGGTGGCCGAGCTGGACCGGATCGCCGCCCGCGAGGGCGTGTCCCGGACCGCCGTGGCCTATGCCTGGATCATGGCGCACCCGTCCCGCCCGGTGCCCATCGTCGGCTCGCAGCAGCCCGCCCGCATCGTCGAGGCTCGCGACGCCCTGAAGGTCCATCTGAACCGCGCGGACTGGTATGCCGTGCTCACGGCGGCAAGAGGAGTGCCCCTGCCATGACCCACCCCGTTGAAGTCTCCTGGTTCTCGGCCCTGTGCGACGACGACTACGAGTTCCTCGGCCAGCCGGACCCCGCGCTCGCGTCGAGTTTCGAGCACTGCCGCAACATCGTTTTGACGGCGGAAAAGGGCGGGTTCGACAACATCCTGCTGCCCTCCGGCTACCAGCTGGGGATCGACCCTGTCGGCTTTGCCTGCGCCATCGCCCCGATCGTCCGGCGGATCCGGCTCCTGGTCGCCCTGCGGGTGGGGGAGATGTGGCCGCCGCAGCTGGCCCGGCAGATGGCGTCCCTGGACCAGATGCTGGGCGGACGGCTGACCATCAACATCATCTCCAGCGATATCCCCGGCGAGGTGATGGCCGGTGGCCCGCGCTATCGCCGCACGGTGGAGGTGATGGCGATCCTTCGCCAGCTGCTGAACGGCCAGGCCCTCGACCATGACGGGGAGTTCTACAAGCTCAAGCTCGACCCGCCGCGCCTGCGGACCGTGTCCGGCCAGGCACCGCCCTTCTATTTCGGCGGTCTGTCCGAGGAGGCCCGGGAGGCCGCCGCCGAAGGGGCCGACGTGTTCCTGATGTGGCCCGACAGGATGGAGGCGGTGGCCGAGATCATCGCCGACATGAAGGCCCGGGCCACCCGCAAGGGCCGGACCCTGAAGTTCGGCTACCGCGCCCATGTGATCGTCCGCGAAACCGAATCGGCGGCCCGGGCGGCGGCGGACCGTCTGATCTCCCGCCTCGATGACGGCACCGGGGCGGAAATCCGCGCCAAGTCCCTGGACAGCCAGTCGGTCGGCGTGCGCCGTCAGGCCGAACTGCGGGAGGCGGCATCGGACGACGGCTATGCCGAGGCCAACCTGTGGACGGGCATCGGCCGGGCCCGGTCCGGCTGCGGTGCGGCCATTGTCGGCGATCCGGACCAGGTGCTGGCCAAGCTCGAGGCCTACAAGGCCCTCGGCATCGAGGCCTTCATCCTGTCCGGCTATCCCCACGCGGCGGAGGCGGACCTGTTCGCACGGCACGTGCTGCCGCGGCTCAGTCACGGACCGCTGTCCCTGGGCTGACGTCCGGACTCGACCCCCCCCCGGACCCGGCGGCGCCTAAAAACGCGGCACCGTCCGATGCGCTGCCCGTGCCGGGTGGACAAGGGGGGCGGCGGGTGAAACCGTGGCCGCGACTTGAAGGAGGCCAATCTGTCGGTCATCGCCGCACTGCACCACGTGACCCGGTACCGCTACGACCGGCCGGTGGAGCTCGGACCGCAGGTGGTGCGCCTGCGGCCGGCGCCCCACTGCCCCACGGTGATCCCCAGCTATTCCCTGAAGATCGTCCCGGCCAACCACTTCATCAACTGGCAGCAGGACCCCCACGGCAACTGGCTGGCCCGTCTGGTCTTCCCGGAGCCCACCCGCGAGTTCAGCGTCACCGTCGACCTGACCGCAGAGATGAAGGTGGTCAATCCCTTCGACTTCTTCGTCGAGCCCTATGCCGAGACCCTGCCCTTTGCCTATGACGAGGACCTGAGGGCCGATCTGGTCGCCTATCTGCAGGTGGACGAGGATGGCCCTCTGCTGGAGGCCCGGGTCGCCGCCCTGCGACCGGAAGGGCTGGGCACGGTCAACTTTCTGGTCGGTCTGAACGCCGAACTCCAGCGGGACGTGCGCTATCTGGTGCGGCTTGAACCCGGTGTGCAGACCCCGGACGAGACGCTGCGGCTGGGATCCGGCTCGTGCCGGGACAGTGCCTGGCTCCTCGTGCAGATGTTGCGCAAGCTGGGCCTCGCCGCCCGGTTCGTCAGCGGATACCTGATCCAGCTGGTGGCGGACATCGACCCGATCGAGGGGCCGGTGGGAACCCAGCAGGACTTCACCGACCTGCATGCCTGGGCGGAGGTCTATATCCCCGGCGCGGGCTGGATCGGCTTCGATGCCACGTCCGGTCTCCTGTGCGGGGAGGGGCACCTGCCGCTCGCCGCGGCACCGCACTACCGGTCCTGCGCCCCGATCACGGGGGTGGCGAGCTATGCGGAGACCACGTTCAGCTTCGAGATGACCGTCACCCGGCTGGTGGAGCCGATCCGCATCACCAAGCCCTTCGAGGATGAGGTCTGGGATGAGCTCGATGCGCTCGGCCGACAGGTGGAGGCGGACCTGGCCGCCGGGGACGTGCGCCTCACCATGGGGGGCGAGCCGACCTTCGTCTCCGTGGACGATTTCGAATCGGCGGAGTGGAACACGGCGGCGTCCGGTCCCACCAAGCCGGTGATCGCCAGCCAGCTGATGCA